>JASJBC010000002.1 GCA_030066715.1 Acidimicrobiia bacterium | reverse complement strand
AACCCACACTTCTTTGTTAGGCGGGCGTATGGCATCAGCTGTGTTACTGGAGGGAATCACGAAACGATTCCCTGGAGTCATCGCCAACGACGGGGTCAATCTCGACGTCGCCGAAGGCGAAATCCACGCAATCTGCGGGGAGAACGGGGCCGGCAAATCGACCCTGATGAAGATCCTCTACGGGATGCAACCGGCTGACGAGGGCCGGATGGTGGTCAACGGCGAGGAGGTCGTCTTCTCCTCCCCCCGGGAAGCCATCGAACTCGGTATCGGCATGGTGCACCAGCACTTCATGCTCGCGGACAACCTCACGGTCCTGGAGAACATCATCCTCGGATCGGAGCCGACGCTCGTCGGGGGTCGCATCGACTTCGACGAAGCCCGCGAGCACATCATCGAGGTAGGCAAGGATTACGGACTGACCATCGACCCGGACGATCTCGTCGAGGTCCTCGAGGTCGGCGAGCGGCAACGAGTCGAGATCATCAAGGTGCTGTTCCGCGGCGCCAAGATCCTGATCCTCGACGAGCCCACCGCCGTCCTCGTCCCTCAGGAGGTCGAAGAGCTGTTCCGCAACATGCGGGAACTCAAAGCCGAGGGTCACACCATCATCTTCATTGACCACAAGCTGGACGAGGTGTTGGAGATCGCCGACACGATCACCGTCATCCGCGCGGGCAAGACCATCGATACGGTCAAGCCCGAGGATGTCACCGCACGCGATCTCGCCGAGCTGATGGTCGGGTCGGAGTTGCCGACTCCCGAGACGCGGGAATCGACGGTCACCGACCATGTTGTCATCGAGGCAATCGACGCCTGTGCCGACGACGACTCCGGCAGCCCCAAGATGCGTGGTGTGACCATGAAGGTCCACAAAGGTGAGATCCTGGGCATCGCCGGCGTTGAAGGCAATGGTCAGGCGGAGTTCGTCGAGGCCATGATGGGGATGCGCCCGCTGACCAGCGGAGTCATCTCTCTAGAGGGCGTGCGGATGAAGGGGTGGGGCACTCGCCGGCGCCGCGAGGCCGGCATCGGCTACATCCCCGAGGATCGTACCCGGCGCGGTCTGCTGGCCGGCTTCCCGCTCTGGGAGAACACCATGCTGGGACACCAGAGCATGGAGCCGTTCGTGAGGAACGGGTTCTGGATCCAGCCCGACGCCGCTCGGGAGCGCACCGAACAGGTAGTCGAACAGTTCGACGTGAGGACCCCCAGTGTCGAGGTATCGGCACACGCCCTCTCCGGCGGCAATCAGCAGAAGCTGATTGTCGGCAAGGAGATGTCCGCTGAGCTCAAGGTGCTCATCGCAGCTCACCCGACACGCGGTATCGACGTCGGCGCGCAGGCTGCGGTTTGGGAGGAGCTGCGACATGCTCGCGCTGCCGGTCTTGCGGTGATTCTCATCTCCGCCGACCTCGAGGAGTTGATCGGTCTCTCGGACCGACTGCTCGTGATGCTACGCGGGGAGATCGTCGCCGAGCTCGACCCGGGCGAGGTCACGCCTCGTGACCTCGGCTCGTATATGACGGGGGCAGCAGTACAAGGAGGAGGCTCCTGATGCGACGCAAGGTGTTCTACGTCCTGGCCGCTCCGCTGGCGGCCGTGGGTGTCGCCCTGGTCATTTCCTCGATCGTCCTGCTGTTTGCGGGCTCCAACCCGCTCACCGCCTACTCGAACATGTGGGAGTTCGGCACCCGGCTGGAGACGTTGATTGCAACGCTCAACCGGGCGACGCCCCTCTATCTGTCCGGTGTTGCGGTGGCCATCGGGTTCAGGATGAATCTGTTCAACATCGGTGTGGAAGGCCAGTACATCCTGGCCGCGATCGTGGCTGCCAAGGTCGGGGCCGAGATCAACCTGCCGCCGGTGCTGCACGTAACGGTGATCATCGTGACGGCCATGATTGTTGGCGCCTTCTGGGCTGGGATTGCCGGCTACCTCAAGGTCACGAGGAACGTGCACGAGGTCATCTCGACGATCATGCTGAACGCGATTGCGGTCTCGGGTGTAGTCAGCTACCTGCTGGGTGTCTGGGACGTGCCCGACGAGAGCCTGGACACTGCCCTTCCGGCTATTCCGGAGAGCGGCTGGATGCCACCGCTCAACGGTCTGGTCGAGCTCTTCACCCGCGAGATCCAGCGAGTGGAGCTGTGGGGCTTCCTGCTCGTGGCTGTGGCGGTCGGTATCGTCTACCACTACCTGATCAACCGGACTCGAATTGGTTTCGACCTGCGCGCCTCGGGTGAGAACCCGACGGCGGCTGAAGCCAGCGGCACAGATCCGAAGCGGATGATCATGGCCGCCATGCTGCTCGGTGGGGCCGTCGCCGGATTGGTCGGGCTCCCTGAGTTGCTGGGCGACTCGCACGCTTACAACCTCCGGTTCACCCGCAATCTCGGCTTCAACGGCATCGCCGTCGCCCTGCTGGGTCGCAACCATCCGGTGGGTATCGCCATCGGCGCCTTCGTGATCGGGTGGCTCGATCGGGCCTCAGGAGTCCTCGAGGTGCGCGGCGACGCACCCCGGGAAATCGTGGCCATCATGACCGGCGTGATCATCCTCGCCGCGGTCGTTGCCTACGCCATCGTGGAACGGAAACGGCGCGCCGAGGAGGCAGCTGCGGCTGCTGCGGCCACGGCTGCGGCCAAGGAGGAACTCGAGGCTTGGCAGAACCAGCAAGAAGTTGGTGACGGCGAAGGAGGTGGGTCATGACCGATCATCGACCCATGCCCGACCTCACCACCGGCTGGCGACGATGGACCCAGGGCATCGGCGAGAAGTCGCCGCTGGGGAGAGCCGATCAGGCCTCCTCCCGGACCTGGATACTTGCCGTGCTCGGGATCGTCATGTTGCTGTCGGTCACCCAGCAGTTCGCCAAGCTGGAGACCAAGGACCTGACCTCGAGCGGCACCTGGGTGATTGCCCTTGCGTGGTCGGTACCCATCCTGATGGCCGGTCTCGGCGGTATCTTCTCCGAGCGCACCGGCATCGTGAACATCGGCCTCGAGGGAATGCTCGTTCTTGGCACCTGGTTCGGGGCGTTCGGCACGCTGGTGTACGGGCCCTGGTGGGGCATGGTCATTGCCGCAATCGCCGGAGCCTTTGGCGGCGCCCTGCTGGCGCTGGCAACCGTGACGTTCAACGTCGACCACATCGTTGCCGGTGTCGCCATCAACATCATGGCACCGGGGATAACGCGCTTCCTGGCCAGTATTCACTTCCCGGACAGAGGTGGGTCGATTACCCAATCCCCCACTATGACCGGTGTGAGCAGCTTCTCGCTGCCCTTCCTGGCGGGTGGCAACATCGGAAGCTGGGAGAGTCCGGACATGCTGGGGCGGATCGAAAGCTGGGACTGGTTCTTCGTGTCCGACTTCGCCGGGATCATGCGCGGGTTCGTGTGGCAGATGTCGTGGCTGACGCTGCTGGCGATCCTGATCGTGCCGGCGGCCACCTACCTGCTGTGGAAGACTGCCTTCGGGCTTCGGCTGCGCAGCTGCGGTGAGAACCCTTACGCTGCCGATTCGCTCGGTGTCAACGTCTACAAGTACAAGTACTACGGCGTCATCATCGGCGGCGCCCTCGCCGGTTTCGGCGGCGGCTTCCTCTCGGTTCAGCTGACCGGCATCTATCGAGAGGGACAGACGCTCGGCAAGGGCTTCATCGGGCTGGCAACGATGATCTTCGGGAACTGGAGGCCGGTGGGTACGGCACTGGGTGCTCTGCTGTTCGGTTTCACGGAAACCCTGCGGCTTCGTGACCCCAATGCGGCTCACGGCTTGCTGTTGCTGATCACCATCGGGTTGGCGATCCTGATCGCCAGGGCCTTGCTGCGGCGCCGGTACCAGGTCGCTCTCTCGCTCGGGTTGACGGCAGCCTTGATCTTCATCTGGTATCTGAGCACCGACTCGGTGCCGAACCAGCTTCCGAGGATCGCTCCGAACATCGCAGTGCTCGTGGTCATGGTGTTTGCCACCCAGCGCTTGCGAATGCCGGCGGCAGATGGGCAGCCCTATCGGAAAGGCGAAGGCGGGTAGTACCCGCCGGCTCGACTTGCAGAGAACCCTCCCCTGCGGAGGGTTCTCTCGTTTGCGGCTGCTACTCGGTCAGTTCCCGCCCGGTGCGAATGCGCTTCCAGCGTTCGCCACGCAGTAGAGGTTGTTCGACAGACAGGTCCAGGCTGGCCACCTCGCGGAACTCTATTGCAGCGTTGAACAGACCTTCGACCTTCATCGGGATTGGCTCTGTGGCCGACTCCAGCAATGCGACGAGGTCCGGCGCATCACTCGCGAAGTCGGCGAACGCATGCAGCGGGGCGTTTCCGGAAACGGTGAATCGAGGCGAATCACGAAACGATTTCCCATCGGGATCAGCCGACGCGGTCCAGGGAATGGTGAACTCCCGCTCGCCGATCACCGCACGAAGCTGGGCGTCCTTGACGTCTACCGGGGAGGCCCAGGACTGGGTCAAGAAGCATGTCAGTTGGAGCCGGATCTCCGCGGTCGGCAAGTCGTCGTCCAGGATGCGGATCCATCCCAGCGGCGGGTCGATCAGCTTCAGACGCCAACCAGGTCGGAACAGAAGTCCCATGATTCTGCCCGCCATCATCGCCTCCCAATCAGCAAACCCCGGTCACTCGACCGGGGTTTGGATTCCTTGATGCGGCCCGCATGATCCGAGCCGGCAGCGATCATCACTAGGACGCGATCGATCACTTCTTCTTGTGCCTATTGGCCTTCTGCCGCTTGCGGTACTTGTGCTTCGACATCTTCTTGCGGCGTTTCTTGATCAATGAACCCAATTCGAACCTCAGATTTGGTGTGCAAACAGAATGGCCGTGGGACGCGCCCGACGGCCGCAGGACCCATAGGTTCGCAAATCACGCCGCGAATCGCAAGCTGGGCGGCCTAGCGGCCGGCCGCCCATTCTGCGATTAGACCCCGGTGTGCGTTGATCTGCTCCAGATCGTTGACGAGAAGTGTCCCGAAGTAGACCAGGTCCTCATACGCTTCGGGGTGGTTGGTCTCGAGCCAGTCGGCATAGTCCGCAATCAGACCAGCGTTGAACACATCTGGGTAGAAGCCGGCATCAATGAAGGAGATCACTCCGTCCTCGGCGGTGAAGTGGCTGACCCACTCCGGGCCAGCTTCCCCGTTTGCGGCCAACAAGGTATCGAACTGCAACGTACAGGTGACAACCTCACCCTCGGTGGTACAGGCGTAGCCGACACCGGCCCCGCTCGCCCGGGCCAGTGCCATGGTTCGGATGTCGATCCCGCGGTACTTGTGCTCGACCCACGGCTTTATGTTGACGTCGAGGCACTCGTAACACCTGGCTGTGGCGGTTGGGCTGACCAGCAGATCAGCTTGCTCGACATCCGAGCTGACCCACCGCTCCAGAAACAGCTCGACCGTCTCCAGCGGAGTCATCGTTGCTTCTGCAGCTGTGGTGACCGGAGCCTGGGTTGGCAGAGTCGTTGGAGCGGGCACATCGGCCACTTCCGATGTCTCATCCGAGATCAAGGCATAGCCGAGGCCGCCAATCACAAGGACGACAACCACGGCGGCAGCAGCGAGCCACCAACGTCTCGACCGGTGCTCGACCGGTGCGTCTTCCGAGCTCACGACTCGGGGTTTGTCATCAATCATCTGATCCCTCCACGAGATACCGTGAAGCTGCGCATCCAGTCCGGCGACGACCTCCGCATACCGATCGACGTCCTTGATCGGGTTTGCGTCACGAACAACGTCGAACACATCAGTCATGAGCGACCCCTTGTGGTTGGAGGGCGGTGGAGAGAAGCCTCTTCAACCGCCGCCTGGCCCGCGAGAGACGCTTGCGGACGGCTACATCTGAGATCCCGAGGCACTCCGCGATCTCCGTCGTTGACAACTCCTCCCACAGGCGGAGGAGGACGACCTCCCGATCGGCCTCGCCGAGCAGATTGAGCGCATCGATGACCCGTCGATCGGGCTCCGTCCTCAGTACTTGATCGTCTGGAGCCTCGATTACAGCCTGACCGTCAGAGGCGATGCGCTCAATCAAGTGGTGTCTGCGGCGCGCCGACCGATGGTGGTTGGCCACGACTCGCCGGGCTACCCCGTACAACCACGGGCGCTCGCTCGGCTCATCGGGCACATCTCCGAGTCGGCGCCACACGACAAGGAACGTATCGGAAGCAGCGTCCAGCGCCTCAGAGGATGGGAGCCTGCGGCCGCAATAGGCGAGAACATGCCTGTAGTTGCGGGCATAGATGTCCCCAAAGTGCTCTTCGGCGGAAGATGGCGTTACGCCAAACACGTCGCTCTCCGGACTGGGCAGTCTTCACTCTCTACGTGTCCGATAGGGACAGAGTTGTGACCGCTTCATCCCAAACATATCCACGAATGCGCCGTGCCGGGAGGAAGGAGACCTAGCTCCAACCGGAGTGGGCGACGTCGAGTACCTTCGCCTCCCCGTCGTCGCCAAGTGTCGCCTTGAGAGCCGCAACCACCGGCTCCGGATCCTTTGCTATCGCCATCGTCGTTGGCCCGGCACCGCTCCAGGCGGCGTGCAGAGCGCCGGCATCACGGGCGGCTTGCATCATCGCTCCGGTTATCGGAGACAGCTCGGCACGATGCTGCTCGTGGATTTCGTCGCCACCGGCTTTGGCGAGAGCCTCAGGATCTCCGGTTCGAAGCCCCTCGACGAGGAAGGCTATTCGAGCGACATTGCGCGCCGCCGCTCGACGAGACATCTCGGCGGGCAGAGCCATTCGAGCCTTTGCCGTCTTCAACGGCTCATTTGGAACGCCAAAGACAAAAGTGAGGTCCGGAGACAGCTCCAGGTGCCGCAGCACACCCTCGGCCACTGCGATCAGACCTCCGTAGACCGCCGCACCGGCGTTGTCGCCATGGCCTTCGATACTCATGACCAGGTCATACAGCGAAGCCGAATCCGGTTCCTCGCCGCCGGCGCGCAGGGCGGCAGCGGCGCATGCAACCATCACCGCCGAGCTGGATCCAAGGCCACGCGAGCGCGGCACTTCGTTGCGGATGGTGAGCCGCATCGGTCGGCCGACGGCATGCTCGACGGCCAGGCGCACGAAGTCCGTCGGCTTGGGCACAAAGCTGGTGCCGAGTTCCTCGACCAGCCACTCGTCATTTGGCGTTGCCTCAACATGGCAGTGCAGCTCGAGGGCTAGGCCGAGACAGTCGAAGCCCGGACCGAGGTTGGCCGATGAAGCGGGGGCGGATGCGGAACCAGTTGTCACGGGCTCGATTCTACGAGAACACGAAGTCGCCAAGTCGGCTGGGGCTTCGCTGCGGCCAATTAGCCTGGTCGGCTCATGACCGCACCAATCTTCCTCGACGGGCTGACCAAGTTCTACGGGCCCATCCGTGGCATCGAAGATCTCGACCTGGAGATTAGACAGGGGGAGGTCTTCGGCTTCCTGGGGCCCAACGGGGCCGGCAAGAGCACGACCATCTCGACCATTCTCGACTTCATCCGGCCCACTCGCGGCACCGCCACGGTGCTCGGTCTCGACAGCAGGCGGGACAGCGTTGCCATCCACGGCAAGATCGGCTACCTCCCCGGAGAACTGGCGATGTACGAGAAGATGACAGGCAGGGAGCTACTGGGCTACCTGTCGGCACTACGGGGTGTCGACACGAGCCGCCAGGTCGCAAGCCTGGCCGAGCGGTTCGACTTGGATCTCGACCGCAGGATCCGGGGTTACAGCAGCGGCAACCGACAGAAGGTTGGTCTTGTGCAAGCCTTCATGCACCGTCCTGAGCTGTTGATCCTCGACGAACCGACAAACGGCCTGGATCCAATCGTTCAGCAGGAGTTCTACGCACTCCTGCGCGAGGTCAGTGCGGAAGGGCGGACGGTCTTCCTTTCCTCGCACATCCTCCCCGAGGTGGAGCGGATCACGGACCGGGCGGCCATCATCCGCCGTGGCCGCCTCATGGTGGTCGCCGAGATCGAGGAGCTGAAGCGGCAGGCGCAACACCGCCTGGAGATGACGTTTGTATCCCCGGCCGATCCGGAGGTCTTCCGGGCTCTGGAGACCGTTCGCTCTGTTGCGGCAGTCGATCGAACCATCACGGTCACCGTGGCAGGAAGCGTCGATCCTGTCGTCAAGGCGGCCGCCGCCTTCGAGGTCGAGAACATCGTCAGCCACGATGGCGACCTCGAGTCTGCATTCCTCTCCTACTACTCCGAGGACGATGATGCTGAGTAGCGTTTATCGGGAAGCGCTGTGGAGCCGGCGGGGCAGCCTGCTTCTCTACGTGATCGGGATGGGGCTTCTCGTCGGGATAACCGTAGGGGTCTACCCGACCGTCAGAGAAGGCGCCGACACCTTCACACAGCTCCTCGAGTCGATGCCCCAGGGCTTGATGTCTATGTTCGGCAGCTCTGACGCTGCCGAGCTGCTCACCCCGGCCGGGTTTGTCAACAGCCGTGTGAATGCATCCATCGGCGCCATCGTTCTCACAGTCTTTGCCATCAGCTTGGGCACGGCCGCCATCGCAGGCGAAGAGGACCGCCGCACCATGGATCTGATCCTGGCCACTCCCACTCCGCGTCGGGCAATCGTGCTCAGCCGCTTTGCGGCGATGGCGAGCATGATCGGGGTCGTTGCGTTCGCCATCTTGGTCGTGATGGTCGTGGCCAACCCGATCGTTGATCTCGGCTTCAGCCTTCCCAACATGATCGCGTCCAACTTCATGCTGGCGCTGCTCGCACTGGTGTTTGGGTCGCTGGCCCTCGCTGTCGGGGGGCTCACCGGCAAACGGGGCGTGACGCTCGGTGTCGCCTCCGGCGTTACCGTCGCGACATTCTTCATCAATGGGCTGGCAGAGTTGGTCGACTGGCTCCAGGGACCACAGGAGCTAACACCGTTCTACTGGCTACAGCGTGCGAATCCCCTCTCCAAGGGGCTTACGATCGAGGACACCCTGATCATGCTGGCTGTGACGGTCGTGTTCGTGGCGCTTGCAGTCTGGGGTTTCGAGCGCCGTGATGTAGCCGTCTAGGGCTCCGTCTTCCCCCTGGGAAACGGGGTTCTGACGAAGTCCTAGAAGTCCCAATCCGGCTTCGGCGTCGGGAGACGCAGCACCCGGTCGAGGTCGGCAAGCAGTTCACCCGGCCCGGTGAGATCGTCCGTCGCCGCAAGACCCGAGGCAGGGCGGACACCGAGCCAAAGTCGCGTGAAGGCGCCTACGCCGGCGCGCAGCGTGGGCAGACCATCCTCGACCCCCGGCTCGGCCGACGACTCGGGACCAAAGGTCACGATGTAGTCACCGCCGACTCCGCGCCACTCGGCGCCGTCATCCAGCGCCGCCTCGATCGGGTCGGTCACCACCAGGTTGAATCGCACCGGACCGCCCGGCACCGATGTGGCGGCAACGCATCGCGCAACATCGCACATTCGCATCTGCCAGTAGGCGTTGGCACGAACCCGGTTCTCGTACTCAGACTTCTCCGTCATCCGCCTCCGGCGGAAGGGCTGATGGATCAGGTCCTGGAGCTGGATATCCGCCGGCTCCCGCATACGCACCAGTTGGACATTGTCACCGAGCTGGACGAGCAAGGACATGAGCTCGAGGAACTGCTCCGTGGTCTGGTACGTCATGAACCAGGCGTTGAGCGGCCCGAACTCCATTCCCTTGGCGCTGAACCAGAGCAAATGGGTGAGCTCACCATCGGGACCGTCGGCGTAGCCAAGGCCAAACCCGTTTGATGCCCACAGCAGCTCTGCTTCGGTGGCGGCGCCGGCGTCGAGCACGCACGAGCCGTGACCGCGGCGCCGGGCGATGCGAGACTCGTGGATCGCCTCCCAGTCGTCGGGACCGAGCCTCTTGGGTGGCCGCGCCGCTACCGAAACCCGCAGCGATGCAGGATCGAGTGCGTGCCAGTACTCGTACGTGCCCGTGCCGAAGCCCAGCTTGTTGTAGTAGCCCTGATCAAACATCCCCAGTGCGCTCACGGCGGCGCCGGCGACGGCGTCACGGGCGATCGACCTGGCGGCAAGAGTCTTTGCCAGGCCTTGCCGGCGGGCGACATGACTCGTCGTCACCGCAGTCAGCACCGAGAGCGGGAGATCCTCGGTCAGATACCGGACCGACCCGGTCCCGGTCGACACGAAGCACTCCGGAGATCCATCGATGACGGCGACCAGCGAGTCGAACTGCTCGGCGAAGACTTTGAGGCCCTGCTCCTGCTTCTCCTCCCCGGCATCCAGCCAGCCGATCTCACGCCACATTCGGGCAACACCTGCAAAATCCGTCTCGGGGTCGTACGCGCGTATCTCCACACCAGTCTCCTTGGGATGCGGAGGATTCTAGGACTCAGCACCGGGAACCCCTCAGCCGTTCCTCTGAATCGCCCGATATGACAGGGTGAAGACAAGAGATGAGCGCACCTTGGGCGCCCGAGCCAAGATCGCAGCCCTGACACTCGTTCTGCTGTCGGCTGTCGGCATCGCCGAAACTGCCCTTGCGGGAATCGATACCGGATTCGAGGACGTTGCCGACGGGGACACATTCGCCTCACCGATCGCCTGGCTGCGCCTGTCCGGCATCAGCCGGGGATGCAATCCGCCCCTGAACTCGCAGTATTGCCCAGATCAACCTGTTACTCGCGGCCAGATGGCGGCGATCCTCAGCCGGGCTCTAGACCTCCCCGATGCCGCCGAGGACTGGTTTGTCGACGATGGCAACTCGGTGTTCGAAGCCGACATCAACCGCCTCGCGGCAGCGCACATCACAGTCGGGTGCGACCCACCCGCAAACGATCACTACTGCCCCGACGACGTGGTTACCCGCGGCCAAATGGCGGCTTTCATGGTGCGGGCATTCGAGCTTCCCGCCGCTTCGCCCGCTACTGAGTTCCGGGACGTCGACTCGTCGATCTTCGCCGACAGCATTCACCGCATGGCGGCAGCGCACGTGACGATGGGCTGCAACCCACCCACGAATGATCGCTTCTGCCCGGGCGACGTCGTGACCCGTGAGCAAATGGCTGCGTTCATCTGGCGAGCGCTGTCACGCCCGGAGATTGCTGCGCCGTCCCGAATCGTCGCTGTCGGCGACGTCGCCCGTTGCGAGCTGAACACAGACGAGCAGACTGCAGCCCTCGCCGATGAGGCCTTCCGGCACGCCAACGGCGTCGTCGCCATCCTCGGGGATGCGGTGTACAACGAAGGATCGCCTCAGCAGTTCGCAGATTGCTACGCCCCGAGCTGGGGACGACACCGCTTCCGCACCCTGCCCGCGGTAGGCAACCATGAGTACCGAACCGCCGACGCAAGCGGCTACTTCGGGTTCTTTGGTGAGGCTGCCGGCGATCCAGCTCAGGGTTGGTACGAGTACTCGATCCAGGGGTGGCAGGTTGTCGTTCTCAACTCGAACTGCGACGAGATCGGTGGCTGTCATGCCGGCTCGGAGCAGGAGTTGTGGCTGCGCGACCGGCTCGCAACAGCCGCCTCGAGTTGCACGCTTGCGTACATGCATCACCCCAGATTCTCCTCCGGCCATCACGGGGACAACTCGTCCCTCACCGACCTCTGGCAGGCACTCGTCGACTACAACGCCGATGTCACCCTTGCCGGACACGACCACAACTACGAACGGCTGGCTCCCATGGACGCAAATGGGGAGCCGGCGTCTTCCGACGGTGTGCAGTCGTTTGTAGTTGGGACCGGGGGCACCTGGCTTCGTCCCGTTGGATCGCCGCGACCCGGCAGCGAGGTGGTCATCGATGACAGCCACGGCGTGTTGATCCTCGACCTGGAGCCGGACGGCTACACGTGGCAGTTCGTCGACACCAACGGGCGGGTGCTCGACGAGGGCGCTCGCCAGTGCTCATGAGCTGACCTCAATTATCCCTAGCGGAGTCAGCCCGCATTCGGCACTATGTGTCTGTCGACCGTGGAGGCCGTATGACAGCAGGTGACCCGTTCGCTGGTGTGGTTCGCCAGAGATCTCAGCTGGGCCAGGCCATGATCCAGGTCGAGGTTGCCGCGGCTGCGCCCGCAGCCAAAGAATCGTGGATGATCGATCTCCTGCACAGTCTTCGGCAGCTCGAGATCGCCTTCAACAACCACATCGTTGAGGTCCAGTCTCCACTTGGCCTCCTGGACCGAATCGTCGACCAAGCTCCCCGGCTGCAGAGGGCGGTGGAGGCAACCAGGGACGAGCACGAGGCCATCGCAGAGTCGATCGGCGCTGCGCTGGCGATGATGGAGAGTGAGGGAGCGGCAGACCGCCGGGACGAGTTACGTGACACGGTCATGGGGGTCCTGCTGGCGCTCGCCCGCCATCGCCAGAAGGGCGCCGACCTCATCTACGAAGCCTACGACGTGGATATCGGCGGCTACTGATCCAGAGCAGTGCGGAGATCACCGATCAACGAGTCGGCGCTCTCCAGCCCGACGGATATTCGGATCAAGCCGGGGGGTGCGCCGGGATCAGAGCGCTGCCGGTGCTCGGCCAGCGACTCGACGCCGCCAAGCGATGTGGCGCTGGTGAACACCTCGAGCCGGGCCACGACGGCGGCGGCCCGCTGCGCAGAATCGACCTCGAAGGACAGAACGCCGCCGAACTCACGCATCTGGCGCAACGCGATGTTGTGGCCGGGATGGGTGCTGAGCCCCGGGTACCACACCGGAAGCCCGGCCTCTGCCAGGAAGCTCGCAATCCGCGCCGCCGACTCGCTCTGACGCAACACACGCAGCGGCAGCGTACGTACCCCGCGTAGCGTGAGCCATGACTCCAGCGTTCCCGGGATCGCCCCATCCAGCGTCCGCGCTTCCCGCAGTGCCGCCGCAGGCTCCGCAGTAGCCGTGACTGCGATTCCGCCCATTGCGTCCGAGTGCCCCGCGATGAACTTGGTTGTTGCGTGCACCACGTAGTCGATACCCGCTCCCAGCGTGTCCTGCAAGATCGGGGTGGCGAAGGTCGCATCGGCAACGGTCGTCACTCGCCGTGCAGCCGCATTGCGGGCGGTCGCCTCGAGATCGGTGATCAGGCACTTCGGATTGGATGGTGTCTCCACCCACCACACGTCGCCGGGACCGAGCTCGTCGACGCTGACCTCCTGCCACGATCCCCGCTCGGCTTCCGTGCGCACAAAGGCGGCGACTCCGTGGTACACGTCTTCGGGCAACGCAATCCGGCGGGGACGGATTTGCCGCAGGACGCCGGCGACTGCGGCCATCCCGGAGGGGTACGCCACGGCATGTCCGCCCTCGAGTGCCCCGAGGACGGCTTCGAGGCGCTCGGTGGTCTCATGGCTCATCCGGCGATAGGTACGACCGTCCTCCTCGAACTCGAACGTTGTACTCGGACGGAGAGGTGGAGCGACGTCGGGCAGTTCCGCAAGGGCGTCATCGGCGTGCAGGGCCAGCGTGAAGAGGTCTCGATTCATAGCGGCACCCTACCGAGTGTCTATAGTGCGCGCAGCCAACCTTTAAGCCCGGTCCAGTGAGGCCGGAAAGGACGGTACGAATGGCACGCCACACAGCTCGCGGCGCTCTGGTACTCGCCGACGGATCACTCTTCCCCGGCACCGCCGTCGGAGCCGAGGGAGTTGGGGTCGGGGAGGTCGTGTTCAACACCTCCATGACCGGCTACCAGGAGATCGCAACCGATCCTTCCTACGCCAGGCAGATTGTCACTCTCACCACTCCTCATATCGGCAACTACGGAGTGGCCGAGCAGGACGAGCAGGCCCCCGCTCCGCACTGCACCGGTCTCGTCGTGAGGGCCCTCACCGAGAGACCATCGAGTTGGCGAGCTTCCGGTTCCTTTGGGGACTGGCTACGTAGCCGGGGATTGGTCGCACTCGCCGGGGTCGACACGCGCAGACTCACCCGCCACCTCCGCGATCACGGAGCCATGCCGGGGGTGGTCGCGTCCGACGGCACCGCCGAGGAGCTGCGGGAAATCGCGGCGACGGCACCGCACATGACCGGCCTCGACCTGGCCACGGACGTCACCACAACCACACCGTATGTCGCTGCCGCCGCAGGAGACACTGTCGCCAAGGTGGTTGCCATCGATCTCGGCATCAAACGACGGATCGTCGCCGAACTCACCTCCCGGGGGCTGGAGACCCATGTCGTGCCGGCCGGCACGTCAGCCACGGAGATTCTCGACATGGAACCAGACGGCGTGTTCGTCTCCAACGGCCCGGGCGATCCCGAGCCGCTGACCGGAGTCACCGCCACGTTGCGCCGCCTCCTGGGCGCCAAACCCATCTTTGGCATCTGTCTCGGCCATCAAGTGCTGGGGCTGGCTCTCGGTGCTCGTACCTACAAGCTGCCTTTCGGTCATCACGGCGGCAACCATCCGGTGCGACGGGTCGCCGACGGCGCCGTGCAGATCACGGCCCAGAACCACGGGTTTGCGGTCGACCTTCCCCCCGGTGATGTGTTCGCCAGCGAGTTCGGCCCGGTCGATGTGACCCATGTGAACCTCAACGACCGGACCGTCGAGGGTCTCGCCTGTCGCGATGTCGCCGCCTTCTCCGTCCAGTACCACCCCGAGGCCGCTCCCGGACCGAACGACGCCCGGGAACTGTTCGACCAGTTCACGGCGCTCGTCGCCGGGGGGACGAGCTGATGCCACGCCGCGACGACATCGAGTCGATACTCATCATCGGCTCGGGGCCCATCATCATCGGGCAGGGATGCGAGTTCGACTACTCGGGAACGCAGGCAGTCAAGGTGCTGCGCTCCGACGGCTACCGAGTCATCCTCGTGAACTCCAACCCGGCGACGATCATGACCGATCCGGAGTTTGCCGACGCCACCTACATCGAGCCGATCACTCCCGAGATAGTCGCCGCGGTGATCGAACGTGAGCACCCCGATGCCCTGCTACCGACCCTCGGCGGGCAAACGGGCCTCAATACGGCGATGGCCCTCTTCGAACAGGGCGTGCTGGCGAAGCACGGCGTGGAGATGATCGGGGCGACACCGGACGCCATCGACGCAGCGGAGGATCGGGGCCGGTTCAAGGAGCTCATGGACAGCATCGGGCTGGAGACGACCCGGTCGCGATACATCCGCTCGGTGGACGAGGCGCTGGCCGCCGTTGCCGACCTCGGCTACCCGGTGATGATCCGGCCCAGCTTCATTCTGGGTGGTGGAGGCACCGGCATCGCCGGCAATGAGACCGAGCTGCGAGCCGTGGTGGCGACGGGCATCGAGGCCTCGCCGGTCGGTGAAGTCCTGATCGAGGAATCGATCCTCGGCTGGAAGGAGTACGAACTCGAAGTCATGCGGGACGGTGCGGACAACGCCGTCATCGTGTGCTCCATCGAGAACCTCGATCCGGTCGGAGTGCACACCGGCGACTCGGTCACAGTCGCCCCGGCCATGACTCTTTCTGACGTCGAGTATCAGGAGATGAGGGACGAGGCCTTGGCATGCATTCGCGCGGTCGGTGTCGAGACCGGCGGCTCGAATGTGCAGTTCGCCGTCGACCCGAAGAGCGGTCGCCGCATCATCATCGAGATGAACCCACGCGTGTCCCGATCCTCGGCGCTCGCTTCGAAGGCCACCGGATTCCCCATCGCCAAGATCGCCGCCAAGCTCGCAGTCGGCTACACCCTCGACGAGATCCCCAACGACATCACAGCGGCGACACCTGCGTCGTTCGAGCCGGTGCTCGACTACGTCGTCGTCAAGATCCCCCGCTTCGACTTCGCCAAGTTCCCCTCGGTGCCCGCGGTGCTCGGCACCGCGATGCAAAGCGTGGGCGAGGCGATGGCGATCGGTCGCACCTTCCCCGAGGCGCTGCAAAAGGCAATCCGCAGCCTCGAAATAGGTCGCGCCGGATTGAACGCCGACGCCGGCGAGCTGCCGCTGACTGAACTGTCGACCACGCACCTACAAGAGGCCGTGCTCACCCCGAGCCCGCAACGTCTGTTTGAGATCGCCGAACTGATCCGCAGAGGGGTCTCGCCGGCAGCACTGGGAGGAACTGCAATCGACCCCTGGTTCCTCGACCAACTCGCCGACATCGTTGCGATGCGGCTGGACGTCGCCGCAGCACCGTCAGATGCCGGCCTTGCCCACGAGGCTCGCCGTTACGGTTTTGGCGCCGAGCAACTCGCACACCTGTGGGGGATGTCGGTCCCTGCCGTGCGGCAGCGGTATGCGGAGTGGGGCCTGGCCGCGACATTCAAGACCGTCGACACCTGCGCAGCCGAGTTCGTCGCGATGACACCGTACTTCTACAGCACATGGGAGGAGGAGAACGAGGCAGATCCCGGTGATAGGCGTATCGTCGTAGTCCTCGGCTCGGGTCCGAATCGGATCGGACAGGGAATCGAGTTCGACTACTGCTGCGTCCACGCGTCGCTTGCGCTGCAGGAGATGGGCTACGACGCGGTGATGATCAACTGCAATCCGGAGACGGTGTCCACTGACTACGACACATCTACCCGGCTGTACTTCGAGCCGCTGACGGTGGACGAAGTCCTGGCCGTGATCGAGCAAGAGCAGCCCGAGGCCGTCATCGTCCAGCTGGGTGGGCAAACCCCGCTTTCGCTCGCTCATGGTCTCGAGGCTGCAGGAGTCACGATTGCGGGCACCGCACCGGATGCAATCGATCTTGCTGAGGATCGCAAGCGATTCGCCCAACTCTGCGGGCAGCTCGACGTGCCGCAACCTCCGCATGGAACGGCCACGTCGCCAGCCGACGCGCACCGAATCGTTGCGGAGATAGGCTTTCCGGCGCTGGTGCGCCCCTCCTACGTACTCGGCGGCCGCGCCATGCGGATCGTCTACTCGGACGCGGAGCTCAACGCCTATCTCGACGAGATCACCAACGCCGCCGGGAGCGAACCGATCGACCTGGCGGTAGCTCCTCTGTTGATCGACCTGTTCTTGGAGAGCGCCGTCGAGGTCGACGTGGATGCCGTCTACGACGGCACGGACCTATACATCGGTGGCGTGATGGAGCACGTCGAGGAAGCAGGGGTGCATTCCGGGGACTCGGCATGCGTAATCCCGCCCCCGACCCTGAATGAGATTGCCCATCGCCGCATCATCGAATACACGGAGGCGCTCGCCCGCGGGCTTGGAGTGCGAGGCCTGCTCAACATCCAGTTTGCGGTCAGGGGAGACGACGTCTATGTGCTGGAGGCGAATCCCCGGGCCTCGCGCACTGTCCCGTTTGTCTCCAAGGCGACGGGCGTCCCCATCGCCAAGATCGCAACGCGGGTGATGATGGGCGAGACTATCGCAGAGCTGAAGGTTGCCGGGCTGATCCCGACCGGGTCGCAGTTCGAGCCGGCATTCTCCTCTGTGAAGGAGGCGGTGTTGCCGTGGCGGCGGTTCCCCGGCGAGGACGTCATTCTGGGACCCGAGATGCGCTCGACCGGGGAAGTGATGGGCATCGCCCCAGCATCCGGAGCCGCTTACGCCAAGGCGCTGCTGGCCTCAGGGGCACGGGTACCGGACCGCGGGACGCTGTTCTTGTCTGTGAACGACAGGGACAAGGATCTCGGTGTCGAAACGGGGAGGATCTTCTCCAAACTCGGGTTTCGCATCGTCGCCACCACAGGTACGGCAGCGGCGCTGGCGGCCGCGGGGGTGCCTGCCAGCCACGTCGACAAGATCGGCGAGGGCGCCTGGGACCCGGTTCGACTCCTCGACGACGGCCTCATCGACATCGTGATCAACACACCACAGGGACGGCGCGCCCGTGGTGACGGCGCCCTGATTCGCAAGGCGGCCACTCGCAACGGCATCCCCTGCGTGACCACGATCCAGGGCGGACACGCCGTCGCCCGCAGCCTCCGCTCCGGCCACGACACCCTCCTGGAAGTCGAACCGCTCCAGGACCACCACCGGCGTCTCCGCACCTGAAGCTTCTTCCGTTCTTGCGTAACTGGCGGTCGAATACGTGTCGATTCTTACGCAAGAACGGATGGGTCGTCCGCTGCCTCGGTTGCGGCTTCCCGAGCCTTGCGGCGGCGACGAATCAGCTTCTCCAGCTCGACCGCCCAGAACACCACCGACGCAACGACCAGGGCGATGACGAGCTCGGTGACCGACAACGCCTCGGTGCCGAACACCCGCTGCAGCGGACCCCAGTAGATGACGATCATCTGCAGGGCGAACGTGATCAGCACCGCACCGAGCAGCGGCTTGTTGCTGCGGAGACCCAGCGTGAACAGCGAGTCGTGATCAGAGCGAACCGACATCGCCTGACCCATCTGCGACAAAGTGAGCACCGTGAAGATCATTGTCTGCCACCTCATGTCGTCCGCAACGGAGGAGTCGTAGTAGAAGAGCCCACCCAGGAGCGACACGATTCCCATGAGCAGACCCACCCAGAGGATGTGCTTGCCCATGCCGCGGCCAAAGATGTTCTCATTCGGTCGGTAAGGCTCCCGGTCCATCACGTTCTTCTCGGAAGGCTCGAATGACATGGCCAAACCGGGAAGCCCGTCGGTGACGAGGTTGATCCAGAGGATCTGGATGGCCGTCAGCGGAAGCGGCAGCCCGAGGAACGGTGCGACCAGCATCGTGATGATCTCGCCGGTGTTGCTCGTCAGGGTGTACTTGATGAACTTGCGGATGTTGTCGTAGATCGTCCGCCCCTCACGCACCGCCTTGACGATTGTGGCGAAGTTGTCGTCGAGGAGGACCATCCCCCCGGCCTCCTTCGACACGTCGGTTCCGGTGATGCCCATGGCGACTCCGATGTCCGCCTTGCGCAGGGCTGGGGCATCGTTGACCCCGTCGCCCGTCATCGCCACGACCTCACCCTGCTCCTGGAGCGCACTGACGATGCGGAGCTTGTGCTCGGGAGAGACCCGTGCGTATACGGAGACCTCGCCCACCATCTCGAGGAGTTCGTCGTCGCCGACCTGGTTGAGCTCGGCGCCGGTGACCACTCGCCCTTTGGTATCGATGCCGACGTCTGCGGCGATGCGCTTGGCGGTCAGCGGATGGTCGCCCGTGATCATCACGGGACGGATGCCGGCACGCCGACAGGCGCGGACGGCTGCGGGAACCTCTTCCCGAGGTGGATCGACCATCGTCATCATGCCCAACAGGGTCAGATCCGCCTCGAGCCCTTCCACGTCCTCTTCCGCAGGAATCTCCTGCAACGGACGCAGCGCAACACCGAGTACACGGCGCCCGGCGTTGGCGAGGTTCTCGTTCGTCTCCTTGGTACTCGACCGGAGCTCGTCGGTGAGCGGCACCGCACCTTCCCCGACCCACATCGAGGTGGCCAGGTCCACGAGCCCATCCGGGGCACCTTTGATCATCGACACATACGGACCACCGATTACGGCCCGGAATCGATCCGGCACCTCGTGGACAGTCGACATACGCTTGCGTTCCGAAGTGAACGGAGCTTCGGCGACGCGCGGCCACTCGCGGTAGATGTCGCCCGGGGCCAACCCAACGTGCAACGCTGCCGCCGCCAACGCCACCTCGGTCGGATCGCCAACGTGCTCCTCACCGCCGGAGAGATCGAGTACGGCGTCGTTGCACAGCAGGGCGGCGAGCAGGGACATTCGGGTTGCAGTCGCCGGTCCGTCCTCATCCATTGTGATGTCGGCCAGCTCGCGCACACCTTCGTCGGCGGCGAGCTCAGTCGCCACCATCCGGTTCTGCGTGATGGTGCCGGTCTTGTCCGAGCAGATGACCGTGACCGAGCCCAACGTCTCGACTGCGGGCAGCTTCCGGATCAACACCTGGCGCCGCAACATCCGTTGCGCACCGAGAGAAAGCGCGATCGTCACGACGGCGGGCAAGCCCTCCGGCACCGCAGCGACCGCCAACGCGATCGCCGTGAGAAACATCTCACGCAGCTCTTCGCCCCGGATGAGACCGAGGACAAACACGACCGTGACAATGCCGAGAGCTGCGAGCGCCAGCCCCTTGCCCAGCTGTGCCATGCGACGCTGCAATGGAGTCGTCGACCGGTCGATGCTCTGCAGGAGATTGGCGATGTGACCGAGCTCAGTCTCCATGCCGGTGCCGACGATGACCGCAGCCCCTTTGCCGTGGGTGACTGCCGTCCCCATGTAAACCATGTTGCGCCGATCGCCGACGTTGAGATCGGGCGACGAGAGAGTCGCCGTGCTTTTCTCAGTCGGATAGGACTCGCCGGTCAGCGCGGCTTCTGCCACCTGGAGCGATGTGGCTTCGATCAGCCGGCCGTCAGCGGGAACGGCTGACCCCGCTTCCAGCAGCACAATGTCACCGGGCACGATCCGCCCGGCCGGCACGTCGGTCACATTCCCGTCGTCGCGCCGCACTCTGACGGAAGGAACCGCCATCATCTTCAGCGCCTGGATGGCTCGCTCGGCGCGGTACTCCTGGACGAACCCGAGTATGGCGTTGAGGACGACGATGACGAGGATGACGATCGCATCCTTGGTGTCCCCGATTGCTGCGGCGATGACGGCGGCGATCATCAGGACGACCACCATCGTGTCGGTGAACTGGTTGAAGAAGATCCGCAGCGGCTGAATCCCGTCACGCTCGACCAACTCGTTGGGGCCGTACTGCTCGAGACGCCGTCCCGCTTCGTCGCTGCTGAGGCCGGCGGTGCCGTCTACTTGGTACTGGTCGAGTACTGCTGCCCCGTCACGGGTGTGGTAGACGGGAAGATCCTGAACATCGGGCGAGTCGGTGGTCATGGCAAAACGTTACTCCTGCGGCCGGGCTCAGTTCACCAGACCGAATGCTTCGGGGTAGCGAACCGGCCCGATCGGCGCTGTGGTCGGGTCTCCGAGCACGAGCGCCATCAGGTGCGGTCCGCTGTGCCGGCTCGGATATCGTTTGCCCACCGCCGAAGAGAACCCGAAGCGGTCGTAGTAGGCGGGGTTGCCGACAACGAGGACAACTTGCTCCTCTCGGTCGGCCAGCATGGCGAGACCTTTGCGGATGAGATCGGACCCAACCCCCTCGTCCTGGCAACCCGGCAACACTCCTACCGGCGCCAATGCCACTCCCCCGACCGGTCCCGATGCGGTGTCGATCAGCAATCGGGAAAACGCGACGTGCCCGATGACCTCGCCATCTCTGCGGGCGACGAGCGACAGGAGCAGGTCCCCGGCCTCGCGAAGCTCATCAACGAGATCCGCTTCCTCCGTCCTCCCGTCGAAGGCAACGGTGTTCGTGCGGTGGATCAGTTCGACGTCGTCCGGTGTCTCCAGCCCGATCTCCACCGTCACAGTGAGAGCTCCAGGGGCTCATCGACGGCCACGGTCCCCCCGATCGAGGCGACCCGGCCCTCCCAGCGCAGCTCGATACGGCTGGGATGGCCCATCTCCTCGCCCTGATCGATGCTCGCCTCTCCGTTGAGCTCACCGCCGGCCGCAAACCGCGTAGCGAGTGCCACCGCTGCGCTGCCGGTTGCGGGGTCTTCGGGTACACCTGCAACGGGGATGAAGAATCGCATGCGGACCTTGCGCCCGGAGCGAGCGAACAAGGCCAAGCCATCTGCGGCACCAAAGGCGCCGACGTCCGGAGCGGCGTTCGCAACATCATCGGCGGAGGCCAGTTCGACGACCCGGTAGTCGAGCGGCATCTCGACTCGCCAGGTCGACCTGGGGTCGCGCAGCCCGACCCGCCTCGCAAAGATCGCGCCGTCGCGGTACGCGTTCTCGTGAAACATGGGCGCGTCCACCCAAACCATCTCCCCGTCGCGTCGGATCTTGACTTCACCGATACCGCAGCGGATGCGTGTAGCTGGGCTACCGGTTTCGAACAGGTGATGGGCCGCACCGACCAAAGGGTGGCCCGCAAAAAGCAGCTCCATGGCGGGGGTGAAGATGCGCACGGTCGGGACGTCGGATTGGGCGATGAACACCGTTTCGCTGAATCCGAGTTTTGTGGCGATTCGCTGCATCGAACCGGTATCCAGACCCTCGAGATCCGTGACGACACCGAGGTGGTTGCCGCCTTCGCCATCACGTGTGAAAACGCGCAGTACTGAACAGGAACGTGGCATACCCAAAGGCTACCGGATCGGAACCGCAACTGATCTGTCTGCGGCGATCACTCGACCTCGCTGGGATCCCAGCCCGTGGCGAGCCCTTCGTCGAGGTCATCGAGCCTGGCCACGTCTGCGTCGCTGAGCTGGAAGTCAAATACGTCGTGGTTCTCCACGATGCGCTGCGGAGTGATCGACTTCGGCAGCACCACGAATCCTTTGTCGACGGCCCAACGAATGAGCACCTGCGCGGGGGTCTTGCCGTACTGGTCGCCCACTGCAGCCAGGACGGGGTCATCGAGCTTGCGCCCCTTCGTGAGTGGGCTGTAGGCCTCGATGACGATGTTCTGCTCGCGACACAGGTTGATCGTCTCGAGCCGGCTCCGGTAGATGTACGGCGACATCTCGATCTGGTTGACGGCAGGCACGACGGCAGCGTGTTCGAGGATCTCCTCGAGATGTTTCGCCATGTAGTTGCTCACACCAATGTCTCGGATTCTTCCGTCGAGCGTGAGACGCTCCAAGGCACGCCAGGTGTCGAGCCGGAGGTTGGGGACCGGCCAATGGATCAGATACAGGTCGACGTAGTCGAGCCCAAGCGCCTCGAGCGACCGGTCGAAAGCCGTCAGCGCGTTGTCATAGCCGTGATCGTCGTTCCAGAGCTTGGTGGTCACAAAGACCTCGCTGCGATCAAGCCCGCTTGCCGCAATGGCGTCGCCGACATCGGCTTCGTTGTTGTAGATGGACGCCGTATCGATGTGCCGGTAGCCCGCACGCAGCGCCGCGAGCACTGCCTCCTTGGTGACCGGTCCCGGCTCGCTCTTGTAGACACCGAGCCCGATCGTGGGGATGGGCCGTCGCGTCCGCATCGTGATAGATGTCACGATTTCCCTCACTTGTCTTGCCTCCACCCTTGACTCTATCCCGATTGAGCGATCGCCGATCCGGGGACTAGCGTTTGCGACCGTCATGACCATCACAGAGCTACTGGGACTCGACGATCTCCTCGCCCAGATGATCCTCGCCGTGGGAGCGGCGATGGTCATCGGCAACGGGTTTGCGATCTTTCAGCATTCCCGAGGCAAGCACCCGAAAGGGGCCTCAGGTGAGTTCCGGGCCGGGCGTGCGTGGTGGTTCGTTGCAGTAGGCCTGCTCATAACACTGTGGGGTGTCGGCAGCCTGCTGACCCGATGAGACGAGTACAATCGACAGCCCCGCGGGTGTAGTTCAATGGCAGAACATCAGCTTCCCAAGCTGAATACGGGGGTTCGATTCCCCTCACCCGCTCCATGAAACAAGCCCGCCAGCCATGGCGGGCTTCTCTCATCCAACGGAGAATCGAGCAACACCCCGCCCCCCGCACCACAACCAACCACCACCGACGGCCGATACACCCCCACAAACACAACCCTGGACAGGTTCGATTCCCCTCACCCGCTCCATGAAACAAGCCCGCCAGCCATGGCGGGCTTCTCTCATCCAACGGAGAATCGAGCAACACCC
>JASJBC010000179.1 GCA_030066715.1 Acidimicrobiia bacterium | reverse complement strand
GGTGCCGTCGTCAACGTCACGGATGTGCGGACGACTCATCCCTACCTGAAACACTTCTCGTACATCATCGCCAAGGGCGGCATCGACACCTTCACCCGGGCCGCAGCCCTCGCCCTTGCGCCCAATATCCGAGTCAACGCAGTGGCGCTCGGCGTGATCCTGCCGCCACCGGGAGAGGACGACGAGTACGTGCAGGGGCTCGCTGCGGAATTGCCGCTGCAACGTGTCGGCGGCACCGACCCGGTGGTCGAGGCCGCACTCAGCCTGATCCGCAACGACTTCGTCACCGGCGAGATAATCCGTCTCGACGGCGGCGGTCACCTGACCTGACCCTTCCGACGTTCTTGCGGATCTCAGTTCCGAATACGGAAGCAGAATCCGCAAGAAGCGTGGAGGGTCAGCGCAGGAGACGTACGAAGAGACCGCTGGTGATCTTGGGCAGGAACCAGGTGGACTTTGGCGGCATCACGAGACCACGATCGGCGATGGCGGCCACCTGATCCATGCGGGTGGGATGGACGAGGAAGAACGCCCCCGGTGGCTCTCGGGATGCGACGTACTCCAGCGGAACGGTGCCCGGGACGTACTCCAATCTCTCGCTGGTCCGCGGGTCGCTGATCCCCAGGATCGGGCCGAGAATCAGGTTGTTCAGCAGCACAACGTCGAGGCTTCCGTACGGATCCTCGGTGTGGAGCAGGTCGTCGGGCACGGTGAGGCGGTACCACTTCGTGCCGACCAGCATGCCGAATACACCGGGCCGGTCCGGGCGGGCGTCCTCGGGGTTGTCGCTGTGGATCCGCTCGACCTTGAGCTGCTGGCTGACCCTTTCGACGAACTCGACGTCGGTGAGCGCATCGAGGTCGGAAACGAGCCGGTTGTACTCGATGAGACGAAGCTGTTGTGACGGATAGATGACTCCCATCACGTAGTTGTACGGCTCGAGACCGGTCGACTCGGGGTGCTCGGCAACAGTCTCCCGAGCAAGGGCAGCCCCGGCGGCTGCCCGGTGATGACCGTCGGTTATGTAGAGCGCATCGATGTTCGCCAGACACGACTCCAGCTCCGCGATCTCGTCGTCGGCCTCGACCTTCCAGACGGTCTGCTGTACGCCGTCCTGACCGAGGAAATCGATCATCGGGGCCTCGTCGACCAGCCGGTCGATCAGAGCGTTGATGCCCGCATGCTTGTAGGTCATGCACATCGGATACGAGTTCGCCTGGATTCGCTTCAGCGCATCGACCAGGGAAGCCTCCGCTTCCGGTCTGGTGTGCTCGTGCCGCTTGATCAGCCCACGGTCGTAGGCGGAAGCATCCACCTCGGCCACGATCCCCGTTTGGGTCCGCACCCCGTCGGATACGCGGTACACGTAGTAGGCGGGCTCCTCGTGGTACTCGTAGATACCCCGCTCGATCATGATGTCGAGCCGGGCGCGTCCCACCGGCGTTGCCAGATCGGGTGAATGGCCCGCCCCGGGGATTATGTCGCGCATCACCAACTCGAAGGAGAACGGGTTGGTTGCCTCGAGGTTCTGCCAGTAGCCGGGCGGTACCGACTTCTTGGGCACAACGGCCACCCGCGGTGCGTAATCCGGAGTCGGCAGGTATATGGAGGTGGGGCGGACGAGGGGGCGGTCGACGCTCACTTGGCGTTTACCGACACCGCGATCACGTGGTCCAGTGCCTCGAGCTTGTCGATCGTCTCCGGAGTGACATCGCCGATGACGTGGATCAGCGCCGACGCCGCAGCTCTGCCGGAGAGTACGAAGTTCTCCATGTGCTCGACGTTCAGGCCGGCCTCGCGCAGCGTGACCAGGACTCCGGCGAGCACCCCGACGACGTTGTGGTGTCTGATAGTGACGGTCTGCTCGGTACCAACCACGGCACCGACGTTCACACAGTTGAGCAGCGAACCCGACTGGAAGGACTCGATGGCCTCGATCACCGCATCTGCGATGGCTTCCTGCGCCTGGTTTGTCGACGCCCCGATGTGATGAGTGCCGTACACGGCCGGATGCTGTGCGAGCGTCGACTCGAACGGCGCGTCACCCGAGCCGGGCTCGCCCTTGTACACATCCAAGCCAACGCGCAGATCCTTCTCCTCGATTGCGGCGACGAGCGCCTCCTCGTCGATCACGCTGCCGCGAGAAGTATTGACGATGACGGTTTCGGGCTTCATCGCCGCCAGCAGCTCGCGGGAAACGAGTCCCTCTGTCTCTGGGGTCGCCGGCACGTGGAAGCTGAGGATGTCACACGAACCGGCAAGGGCAAGGAGATCCGGCTCGAAACGGGTGCCCATCTGCTTGAGCTGATGGAGACGCAGCGGGTCGCGGTTGGGTCGGTCGACGACGGCGACCTCCATATCGAAAGCGTTGGCCCGCTTTGCCACCTCGAGCCCGATGGCGCCGAGGCCGACGATGCCGATGGAACGGCCGGCGAGGCCCTTGGTCCTGGCGTAGCGTTTCTTGCGCCATTTGCCCTTGCGGAGGTCGCGCACCTGGTCCGGGATGTTGCGGTCGATGGCCATGATGAGGCCCATGGCCAGCTCGGCCACCGCAACCGCGTTCTTGCCGGGCGTGTTGCAAACGAACACACCATTTTCGGCCGCATGGTCGACGGCGATGGTGTTGACCCCGGCACCGGCTCGGATCACGAGGTTGAGCTTGTTGCCGGCGTCGATGGTGTCCGGGGTGACCTTCGTGGAGCGAACGATGAGAACTTCGTATCCGGGCACGGCGGCCGGCAGGTCGTCCTTGCCGAGATCGGGGTTCAGGGTGACGTCGTGCCCCAATTCTTCCAGCTTGGCGAGGTGTGTCTCGGAGAACTTGTCCGCTATCAGGACCTTCACAGGCATACTCCCAGTCTTCGAGGGCGCATAATGTGCCCAGCGTTCCACTCATCTTTACACTTTGTTCAAGACCGACCAAGTGCGCCTACAGCGGCGCGTCGACACTGGAGCATCATGACAAAGCCGGTTCCCTCCGATCTCGACATTGCCCAGGCCGCCGAGGTACGTCCGATCACCGAAATCGCCGACAGGCTCGGTATCGATCGCCGTCATCTCATCCCGTTCGGTCATGACAAGGCCAAGGTACACCTTGACGTCCTGAAGGACATCTCCCAACGGCCCCGGGCCAAATACATCGACGTGACCGCGATCACCCCGACACCTCTCGGCGAGGGCAAGACCACGACTGTCGTCGGCTTGGTGCAGGGTCTCGGCCAGCTCGGTCACGAGGCAATCGCCACCATCCGGCAGCCGTCGCTCGGCCCGACCTTTGGCATCAAGGGCGGCGCCGCCGGCGGCGGCTACAGCCAGATCATCCCGATGGAGGACTTCAACCTCCACCTGACGGGCGACAACCATGCCATCACATCGGCCCACAACCTGGCCGCTGCGGCCGTCGAGGCTCGCTGGTACCACGAAGCCCAATCGAGCGATGAGCAACTGACACGCCGCGGCCTCGAGCGGATCGCAATCGATCCGTACTCGATCCAATGGCGTCGTGTCGCCGACGTCAACGACCGGTCGCTGCGCAACATCATGGTCGGAATGGGCGGGAAGCCCGACGGCAAGCCCCGGGAGTCGGGCTTTGACATCACCGTCGCATCCGAGCTCATGGCGATTCTCGCCCTGGTCGACGGCGACGACTACGCCACCGCGCTGCGCAATCTGCGGAGCCGTATCGGCGACGTCGTCGTCGGGTACACCAAGCAGGGAGATCCCGTTTCGCTCGAGGACATCGAGGTTGCCGGTGCCGTCGGCGTCCTGATGAAGGACACGCTGCATCCCAATCTGATGCAGACGTTGGAAGGCCAAGCCGCCTTCGTGCATGCCGGACCATTCGCCAACATCGCTCCGGGCAACTCCTCGATCCTGGCCGACCGCGTTGCGCTCCACCTTGGTGACTACGTCGTGACCGAATCGGGTTTTGGCGCCGACATCGGCATGGAGAAGTTCTTCAACATCAAGTGCCGTGCCTCGGGTCTGGTACCGGATGCCGTTGTGCTGGTGGCGACGATCCGAGCGTTGAAGATGCACGGCGGCGGGCCGCGAGTCATCCCGGGACGGAAGCTCGATCCTGCGTACACCGAGGAGAACCTGGAACTCGTTGCGGCGGGATTGCCCAACCTGCTGGCCCACATCCGCAACGCCGACCTGTTCGGCATGCCGGTTGTCGTCGCCATCAACGCGTTCTCAGACGACACGCCTGCTGAGGTGGAACTGGTGCGTCGCGCCGCCATCGAAGCCGGAGCCTTGGCCGCAGAGGTGACCACACACTGGGAGAGCGGCGGAGCCGGGGCGATCGACCTCGCCAAGGCTGTCGTCCAGGCGTGCGACGAGCCTTCGAGCTTCGAGTACCTGTACCCGCTCGACATCCCGATCAGGGACAAGATCGAGATCATCGCCAAGCAGGTCTACGGCGCTTCGGATGTCAAGTACGACGGTCTCGCCGAGCGGCAGATCATCAGGTTCGAGGAGCAGGGGTGGGGCCATCTCCCCATCTGTGTCGCCAAGACACATCTATCCATCAGCCAGGATCCGAACCTTAAGGGAGCGCCTGTCGGGCACGTGGTCCGGGTGCGCGAGGTACGGGCGTCGGTCGGAGCCGGCTTTATCTACCCGCTGCTGGGAACGATGCGAACGATGCCGGGGCTCGGCATGACGCCCGCCTATATGAACGTTGACATTGACGAGGACGGCAAGGTCGTCGGACTGTTCTGATGAAACCAAAGAAACTGACGCTGATCTTTGACGGTGACTGTGTGCTCTGCCGCGGCTCCGTGCGCTGGCTCCAGCAGCGGGAGACTCACGTTCCTATTGACATGGTGCCCGCCCTGCGCCCGGACACGATGGCGCAGTACGGGCACATACCCGGATACGGAGACAACATGGTCGTTGTTGCCGAGGACGGGCGGAGCTGGGTCGGACCACCCGATGCCTACCTGGTCGCAATGTGGGCTGTGCGCGGCACCCGTGCGCTCTCCTACCTGCTCTCCCTTCCCGTCTTGAAGACGATCACGGCTCGCGTGATTCAGCTGATTGCCGGCAACCGTCACCTGATCGGCCGGCTCGCCGGCAACCGTGACGCGCCGAGTCAGGCCGGCGACGGGCACTGCGAGAGATGTGTCGCGGCGGTGTGAGCTGATCTGTCGCAGGTACGACAGTTGGAGAGTTCTCCCGGCGGTCGCCTGTTGACACCCAAGACGAAAGGGTTTGCCATGGAAAGTCGCACGCGGGTTCGTGTTGAGCCCGGAAGCAAGCGGATACGCGTCTATCTGGGCGGGGAGTTGGTCGCAGACACAACCAGCCCGTTGCTGGTGTGGGAGAAGCCGTACTACCCGGTCTACTACTTCCCGGTATCGGATGTTCACGCAGACCTCACGCCAACCGGCGACACCAAGCGCTCGCCGAGCCGTGGTGAGGGAACCGTCTACACCGTCGCAACCGCCGGGGCCAAGGCCGTTGCCGCCGCCTACCGTCACGTGGATTCACCCGTCGCTGAGCTGCGGGAGCACGTTGCTTTCGAATGGGAAGCCATGGATGCGTGGTTCGAAGAGGACGAGCAGGTCTACGTCCATGCGCGCGATCCGTTTACCCGCGTCGACGTCCTTCCCAGCAGTCGTCACATCGAGGTCGTCGTCGCCGGAGTCAAGGTCGCCGACTCACATGCGCCGCGGTTGTTGTTCGAAACCGGCCTCCCCACTCGCTACTACCTGCCGAAGACAGACGTTCGCATGGACCTGCTCGAGCCGACGGACCTGCACACGGAATGCCCGTACAAAGGCACGGCCGGCTACTACGACGTCGTTGTCGAAGGCAACCGCCACGAGAACATCGTCTGGTGGTACCCGTTCCCGGTTGAGGAGAGCCAACGCATCGCCGGGCTCGTGTCCTTCTACAACGAGAAGGTCGATATCTACGTCGACGGTGAACTCGAGGCACGCCCCAAGACGGTGTTCTCCTAGGAGCGAGCTGCGGCGTACGCGTCGTGTTCCGCAAGCAAGAACCGCCGCTCGTCGTCGGGCAAGAAGGTTGCCTCGAGTGAGTTGCGGGCAATGGTGTTCATCTGCTCGATCGAGAGTTCCAAGGCCTGGTGGGTATTGATGTAGTTGTCACCGACATAGCCGCCGAAGTAGGCCGGATCATCGGAGTTGATCGAGACGACGAGCCCCCGCTCCAACATCTGCGGAAGTGTGTGATCCTCGAGCCTGGCGAAGCCGCCGAGGCGCACGTTGGACATCGGGCAGACCGTAAGGGGCATCTGCTCATCGGCGAGACGGCCAACCAACTGGTCGTCCTCGAGCGAACGGACGCCGTGGTCGACCCTCTCGACCTTCAGGGTGTCGAGAGCGCTCCACACGTATTCCGGCGGTCCCTCCTCGCCGGCATGGGCAACAACGTGGAGCCCCTCGGCGCGAGCTCTGGCGTAGACATCGGTGAACAACTCCGGCGGATACCCGACCTCGGAGGAGTCGAGGCCAACACCGATGAAGTGGTCACGAAACTCCAGTCCTGCCTCGAGGGTCTCCATGGCGGCTGTGGCGGGGAGATGGCGCAGGAAGCACATGATGAAGTCTGCGGAGATGCCGAGATCCCGCCGTGCAGTCTTGGCGGCGGCGCTCAACCCGTTCATGAAGACACCAAACGGCACGCCGCGGGCGGTGTGAGTCTGCGGGTCGAAGAACATCTCGGCGCGGCGAACACCGTCTGCGGCGGCGCGACCCAGATACGCAAGGGCCATCTCGTAGAAATCCTGCTCCGTGCGCAACGCAGCGGCGCCCACGTAGTAGATGTCGAGGAATTCCTGGAGGCTGCTGAACTCGTATGCGGCGCGCAGCTCCGCAACGGAGCTGTGGCTGGGTGCAACCCCGTTCCGGGCACCCATCGCAAAGATCAGCTCCGGCT
>JASJBC010000178.1 GCA_030066715.1 Acidimicrobiia bacterium | reverse complement strand
TCGGCGCACTGGCCAGCCCGCCGACCACGACCACGGAACCGCCGGCAACCACCACGACCATCGTGCTCGGCACCGGCGATGTGCAGGCGACACTGCGGTGGAGCGGCGATGCGGATCTGGATCTCCACGTCATCGATCCAGAAGGGGTAGAGATCTTCTACGAGAACGCCCGCTCCCCCAGCGGCGGACTGCTCGATGTGGACATGGTCCCCGACTGCGGTGAAGCCGGAACCAACGTCGAGAACGTGTTCTGGCCTGAGGGCGGATCGATACCCGGTCTCTATCAGGCCTTCGTGTATCACTACGACACCAGCTGTGCCGGATCCGCCGACTACGTTCTCGAACTCAAGATCGACGGGCAGGTGGTCGCCAGCGACAGCGGAAGCCTGTCAGTCGGCACCGCATCGACACCGATCTCGGCGACCAGTGGTTGAGCAGGCCACTCTGGGGGCGCTGCACCTGCGGTGGGGTGAGCAAACGACGGCTGTGACCTCGCACAGCCAGGCTGTGGTCGGGCGCGGTGCAGACTGCGACCTCGTCGTAGACAGTCCGCTTGTCTCACGTCGCCATCTGACCGTGACGGCCACCGAGTCCGGCTGGCGGATTACGGACCTCGGCAGCAGCAACGGCACCTTTCACAATGGGCGTCGGATAACCGAGATGGACGTGTCCGCTGGGGCCGTCGTGCATCTCGGGCATCCGAGCGAGGGTCCGGTGGTGGCGATACAGCCCGAGGGCGAACCGCGGGAGGGCGAGACGGCGGTGGTCACGATCGGTCGCGACCCCGATAGCACGGTCGTTGTCAACGATCTGATGGTGTCCCGCCACCACGCCGAGCTGCGGCCGACCGACTCCGGCTATGAGATCGTTGATCGCGGCAGCCAGAACGGAACGTTTGTCAACGGGGTACGCGTCTCCGCGGCTCCGGTCAGGCTCGGTGATTTGATCGGGGTCGGCGGCACCACACTTCTCGTTGGTCCGGACGGTCTCACGGCAGCGGAGACCCAGGTCGGCGTCTCCTACGCGGCCTCCGCTCTCCGGGTGCAGACCCCGCAGGGGAAGGTCATCTTGGATGGCATCAGCTTCGCCCTGGACGAGGGCTCGTTCCTCGGTGTCGTCGGGCCATCAGGATCGGGCAAGTCCACACTGGTCGGAGCCCTCACCGGTCGCCGTCCCGCAACCGAGGGTTCGGTCTTCTTCTCGGGTCGCGATCTGTACGGGGAGTACGAGCACCTGCGCCAGATGATCGGCTACGTGCCGCAGGACGATGTGCTCCACATGGAGCTGACCGTGGGCCAGACCCTCGATTTTGCTGCTGAGCTGAGGTTCCCTTCAGACGTCACGAAGCAGGACCGGGAGAGGCGGGTTGCGGAGGTCCTCGACGAGCTCGGTCTGCAGGAGCGCCGGGACGTCCGTGTCGGCAGCCTGTCCGGCGGCCAGCGGAAGCGTGTCAGCGTCGCACTCGAGCTGCTGACCCGTCCGTCGCTCCTCATCCTGGACGAGCCCACTTCCGGCCTGGACCCCGGTTACGAGCGCAGCCTCATGGAGCTGCTGGCGGACCTGGCCGGGGCGGGGCGCACCATCATCGTGGTCACACATTCCGTCCAGAGCCTCCACCTGTGCGACCGCATCCTCTGCCTCGCTCCCGGCGGGCGAATGGCCTGGTTCGGACCACCGGACGAGTTGACCGAGTACTTCGGGAGGGACGACTACCAGGAGGTCTTCCGCGATCTCAGCGAGGTCGAGGGCGAGGTGTGGAAGCAGCGGTTCGAGAACCACCCCAGCTTCGCCGCATACGTCACGCAGCCGCTATCTCGCTATAAGGCGGTGCCCTCGACTCGACAGACGACGAAGGTGCCGCGTTGGGAGTGGTTCCGCCAGTTCCGGGTACTCACCCGGCGGCGGATCGCCTCGATCGTCGCAGACATGAAGACCCTCGGGCTGTGGATCGGCCTCGCCGTCGGCCTCGCCCTGATACTGCTCGTCGCCTTGCCCGCCGGGGAATTCGGTCCCGTCGCTCTGCCCGAGATTCGGATCGTGTCGCAGGCGCCCCTCGTGGTGTTGACGGTCGTGCTCGCAGTCACGGAACTCGGGGCGTTCAATACGATCCGGGAGGTCGCGGAGGAACTGCCGCTGTACAAGCGGGAGCGGGCCGTCGGGTTGTCGATCAGTGCCTACGTCGCATCGAAGACGGTGGTGTTCGGTGTCATCACCATCGCCCAGGCACTCATCCTCGGCTTCGTCGGGTTGGCCCGGCAGAACGGCCCGCAGGATGCACTCGTCTTCGGCTGGGCGATGGGCGAACTGCTCTTGGTACTGATCCTGTGCGGCTTAGCCGCAATGGCACTCGGCCTGTTTGTCTCCGCTGCGGTGAACACGGTGGATCGGGCGATGACCTTCCTCCCCATCATTTTCGTGATGATGATGATCCTGGCCGCCGGAGGCATCTTCCCCAACTTCGCCAACCAGCCCGGGCTCAAGCAAGCCAGCTTCCTCGCCAGCTCACATTGGGGATTCAACGGCGTGGCCGCGTCGGCCAACGTGAACGATCTGAACGTTCTCGGGCACACCACGGCGTCGAACCCGGTTGTCGACCTCACCGAGTTCGAAACAGTCGCATCGATGCTGCTCGAGCCGACCGGTGGCCCGGCGCGATCGGCACACACCGCCGAGGCCTGGTTGGCGGCCAACATCGCATTGCTCACCATCACGATTGGTTTGCTCATTGCCACATCAGTTGTTCTACGAAGACATGACGGGGGCTGACATGGGAGGCGATATGACGAGTTCGGCCGCCTGGGCGGCAACACATCGAGCGCCGAGCGAGGGCATGGACGCCTGGTCCGACCCCGACCCGGAAGCGGCGCCGTCGTCGGAGTTGGAGGGTCGGGTCGAGGTCCAGGTGATCACTACGGCCGGGGAGTGGGCGCAAGTGCGCGGTGCCAACGGCTGGGAGGGCTGGGTCGATGGGAGGCTGCTCGAGCAGATCGACACGTCTGGCGCCGCCGGCGATCAACGGGCATACATCCTGTTGGCCGTTGCGGTGGTCGTGCTGATCGTCCTCGCGGTCATGGGGGTGACGGGATGATGAAGAGACGAGTATTCGCGCTGGTGGGATCGGCTGTGCTGCTGGTCGCCGCCGCGACTCCGGTTTTGGCACAGGGAGTCGACGGCGGTTGCAGCGCCACCGTCAACGGCCAGACCCTCGACAGCCTCGACGCCAAGCATCCCTTAGTTGTCGCTCGCGGTGACATCCTTGCCTTGACCGGCACAGTTCCTGCTGCGGCGGGATCCGGAACGATCTACAGCGAGACAAAGATCTATGTCGAGCTGCTGACCGACATTCCGGTGGCGGAGCAGACCGGCGACGGTCCGGTGTGGGGCGATTGGGTCGAACTGCCGGAGGTTCTCGCCTCGTTGGCCCCCGGGGTCTACAAGGTGAAGGGAACAGCCACCGGCGACGGATGGGTCTGCACAGGGAGTGCGTACATCAAGATCGAGGGCGGACCGCTGACCGCCGCCGCCGCGGTCGGCGCAGTGTCTGTCGTTGCGGGCGGCATGGCGGCGGTCGGTGCAGTCAAGCCCAAGCAGACCCAGGTGTTCCACGAAGGTGGTGCGCCCGGGAGCGGGGCCACAGCGGAGACTCCTACCAGGATGGCGGCCGACGTCGTCACCCTGGGCCTGTTTGCCGCACTCGTGGCAGTCGTCGGGTTCGTCGGACCAAGTTGGGTGGTGTGATGATGGTTGGGATCGCTCCGAGGAAGTGGGCTCCGGGCAAGCCGTTCAAGGGCTTCCGGGCAGGGGTAATGCTCGGTCTTGGCGTGGCGCTCGTGTTCCACCAGCTGAGTTGGTGGGTACTCGACATCAACACGCTCGTGCTGCTGCCGCTGCTGTCCGGCTTGCTCTTTGCGGGGCGGGCCTGGCTGGGTACTCCGTACCGCTAGTCGGCGGCGGCTGCGCGGATGGTTGCGGCGTGCTGTTCGAGTTCGTCGCCGCCCGGGCGGGCTCCCCGTAGCGCGCTGATGCGAAGCCCGTCCCCGCTCCATCGTGGGATGACGTGCAGGTGGGCGTGCCACACCTCCTGTCCGGCTGCGGCGCCGTCGGCGAGCCACAGGTTGATGCCCTCCGTGCGGATGGGCGACGCCTGCAAAGCGGCCGCCAGCCACTGTGCAGTGAGCATCATGTGGGAGAGGATCGCCCCCGGGATGGTCCCGAACGAGACGTGGTGGTCGCAGGGAACGACCAACAGATGGCCCGGCGTGATTGGGTTGACATCCATGAAGGCGATTGCTGCTTCATCACGAGCCACAACTGCCGCCGGAGCCTCCCCGGCGATGATCTTGCAGAATATGCAGTCTGGGTCGGTGGTCATCTCTGCACCTCGATTTCGAGTACGCGAAAGTCGCCGAGCCCGCGCGGATGGAGCAACGTCTCGGCGTTGATACGCTCGTCCTTCACTGCGAGCTGTCCAATGGTGTCCCCTGCGCGAGCCAGTTCGAGCTCCTGCTGCCTCAGCTCGGACACCACGGTGCGGAGCCCGGTAGCGATGAGGAAATCATCCTGCCGATGAAGCTGGGCCCGACTACCGGCCTCCTCGGCGACAGAGAGGAGGGCGGTGAAGTTGACGTCGACGGTGATGTCGGTCTCCCCCGGCTCGAGCAGCGGGTCCGGGCCCAGGTGATGCCCCCGGTAGGTGCGCAGGGTTCCGATGTTCCGGCGGGGTTCGAGTTCCTCGACGGTGCCCCCGTAGTCGATCAGCAGGATCACTCCCTGTTGCAGCATCGCCATTGCCCGCCGCAGCCAGGCTGCCGCAGCCAGTTGCACCTCGACTATCCCGTCAACGGGGACCTCCCCGCCGTATCGCTCAGCCCAATCGGCGACGGCACCGCGCGCCGGCACGGTGACGAACGCCAGCTCGTCGCCGACGACGCCGACGAAGTGCTCTGACCATCCCCCACCGGTCCTGACTGCAAGCGCGACAGGGAGGTTGTCGATCAACTCGTTGGCGATGAGCGCACCCGTGAAGGGGCCGGGCACGGCGTCGAGCGAAGCGACGACCTGGTTGGGAGCTATGACCGACCGCAGCCGGTCCCGAGCCATAGGAGATGCCTCCACTGCCCATGCATCTATCTCACCCAATTCCTCGAGCAGCGCTCGTAGCAACGACCCGGAGCCCGCACCCACCTCGACCAGCCTGTCGATCCTGGTGCCGGACAGGTAGCGCCCGATGCTCCTCCCAAACCAAGGGCTCACCTCGGGGCTGGTGAGAAAGTCACCAGTAGCCGACGACCGGACGGGACCGCTGGCGAAGAAACCGCCCTCCCCATAGAGAGCAGATTCCTGAAACACCTCAAACGGCATTGGGCCGTCGGCAGCAATCCGGCGACGGATCGAATCGGCAACCACGGGCGGCACCCTAGAAGCCGGCGACGAAGACCTTTGTCATTTCGCCGAGTGCACCGAGGATGTTCGGGAAGATGCCGATGATCAGCACCCCGAGGGCGGAGAGCGCAAGCGCCAGCCGGAGTGACGGGGCTACCTCGTCGCTGCGCGCCTCACCCGAGAGGACATTCTCCGGCACTGGCGCAAACCATGCGGCGACGCTGGGCCTGGCGTAGTACACAAAGGCGATAGCGGAGTTGACCGCGGCGATGACCGCCAGAGTGATGGTCCAAGGGTCACCAACCTCGATCAACGAGCGGAACATGACGAGCTTGGCAAACCAACCGGCCAGTGGAGGCACTCCGGCGAGCGAGAAGAAGAAGATGGCGGTCAGCCCGGCGAGCCCGGGAGCGTATTGGTACATACCGCCCCAGTCGGCGAGTTCCGCCGAGCCGACCTTTTTGGCGCCGGCGATGACAACGGCAAAGGCTCCCAGATTCATGAACGCATATACCAACAGATACGTCACCGTCGCAAAGAAGGCGTTCTCCAGCTCTGCCCCGGTGACTCCGGCGGCCACGGCTGCTCCGAACGGCGCCAGGATGAAACCACCCTGGGCGATCGACGAATAACCGAGCATGCGGAGGATGTTCGTCTGCCGCAGTGCCGTGAGGTTTCCCAGCGTCATCGACAACGCTGCGAGTATCCAGAGCGCAGGACCCCAGATGCTGCGCAGATCGGCGAACGCGGCGTAAGCGAACACCAGCATGCCGACGAACCCGGCAGTCTTGGACACAACGGACAGGTATGCGGTGACCGGGGCCGGGGCGCCCTCATAGGTATCCGGTGTCCAGAAGTGGAACGGGACGGCGGAGATCTTGAAAGCGAACCCGAGCAAGGTCAGCAACACGCCGATGTTGAGCAGAGGTGTGTCGGAGAATCCGGGGCTCGTCAACTCCGCGCCGACAATCGCTGAGCGGATACCGGCGAAGGTCAGTTCCCCGGTCACTCCATAGACCAGCGACATGCCGAACAGCATTATCGATGTGGACAACACACCGATGACGAAGAACTTGAGTGCAGCCTCGTTGGAGCGGGAATTGCTCTTCCGCCAGCCCGCGAGCAGGAACGTGGGCCCGGTGACCAGCTCGAGGGCAACGAAGATCGTGACCAGGCCCCGGCTCGATGCCATCAGCACCGCACCCAGCACCGAGGCGAGCATCAGGAAGTAGTACTCCCCCTCCCAGAACCGGCCTCGCTCGAGGTACCCAACCGAGATGAGCAACGCAAGGAAGGCGGAGCCGAGGAACAGACCCTTGAGGATCAGCGAGAAGGTATCGACTACGTAGGAGCCATCGAACATGACCCGGGCGCCGGCTTCCTCACAGAAGGAAAGTGAGTCACACAGCCCGAGCGTGAGCACGGGGATGAACGACAGGAACAGGCCAACCAGCCCAACGGCGGCGGCCCATTGCTTGCGCACCGCCAGCATGTCGACGAGCAGCACACCAACAACCGTTGCAGCCATAATCAGCTCCGGTGCCAG
>JASJBC010000024.1 GCA_030066715.1 Acidimicrobiia bacterium | reverse complement strand
CGTGTAGGTGCGCACTCTCTCCCGATCGCCGGGGAGGGACACGGTGCGGGCCTGGGTGCGCTCGGGAGTGCGCACCGCGATGACCATGGTCCCGACCGGCCGCTCGTGGGGGTCGGGCCCGGCGGATCCCGTGACGGCAATCACCACGTCGGCTCCAAGCACCTCCGCCGCTCCGTCCGCCATCGCCATTGCGACCGGTTCGCTGACCACGCCGTGCGCAGCGATCAGTTCATGAGGCACACCGAGGACGCCGCTCTTGATGTCCTCGTGATAGGCAACCACGGAGCCGCGGAAGATCTGCGAGGCTCCCGGGATATCGGTGATGCGTGCCGCCACCAGCCCACCGGTGGCGGACTCTGCGGTGCCCAACGTCCAGCCTCGTTCGGTGGCCAGGTCCATCACGATCCGTTCGATCGTCTGCTCGTCGGCGCCGAAGACGAGCGACCCGAGCCTCTCCCGCACTGCTTCCTCCATCGGAGCGACAAGACCCTCCGCTTCCGACCTGGTCGACGCTTTGGCGGTGATGCGGATCTTGATCTCCGCAGCCGTTGCCAGGAAGGCCATCGACGGGTTGCCGTCGTCGTAGATGTCTGCGAGCAACTCCCCCAGTCTCGACTCGGACTCCCCGTAAGTGCGCAAGATCCGGTTGAGGACCACCCGGTCGTCGGCGCGCTCGGTCAGATCCGGGATGACATGCATGTCGAGAAGCGTCTCCAACTCTGCAGGGACGCCGGGCACTGCGTAGATGATCGTGTCACGAACCTCGAGGCGGATCGCAGGGGCGGTGCCCTTCGGATTCTCGAGCAGGTCTGCTCCCGCCGGGTATTCGGCCTGCCGGAGATTCGACTCGGGCATCTCGCGGCCCCGGCTCGCCCACCACCGGCGCAACCGATCCGCCCATTCCTCGCTGAACTCCAGCGCTCGCCCGGTGGCGGCCGCCAGCGCCTCGCGGGTGATGTCATCCTGGGTGGGTCCGAGCCCACCGGTGATGATCACAGCGTCGGCACGAGTGATCGCCAGCCGGATCGCATCCTCCATCCGGTCCGGGTGATCGCCGACTATCGACGAGTGCTGGTGTTCGAGACCGGCGTCGGCGAGCCTGGAGCCGATCCGCGCGGCGTTTGTGTTGACGGTATGGCCGTAGAGCAACTCGGTGCCGACGGCAATCACTTCGACGATCACCCGGCAACCTTCGCTTCGAGATCGGTCCCAAAGGCTCCGACGATGTCCGCTTCCAGCCACTGCCCCGGCTTGCCCTGATCGAGCAGGATCACTCCGTCGATCTCCGGCGCCTGCCGGTAGCTTCTCGCCACGGGCTGGCCGTCCTCGACCTGGTCTACGAGGACCTCGAGTCGACTCCCGACCTGCGCGGCGTTCTTGGCCTGGGTGATGTCGTCCTGGATCGCATGTAGGTGGCGCAGCCGTTCCATAGCGAGCCCGGGATCAATCTGGTCGGGGAACGTAGCCGACGGAGTCCCTTCCTCGGGTGAGTACGGGAAGAACCCCACCCAATCCAGCTGGGCCGTGCGCAAAAAGGCCTCGAGCTGATCCACGTCGTCATCAGTTTCGCCGGGGAAGCCGATGATGAAGCTGGAGCGCAGCGCGGCAGCCGGGGCTTGCCGGCGGATGTCCTCGATCAGCTGCAGATGGGAGTCGCCGCTGCCCGGGCGTTTCATCGCGCGCAACAGGGCCGGGGCCACATGCTGGAGGGAGAGATCGAAGTAGTCGACGACGGTGGGCAGCTCGGACATCGCCGCGATCAGCTCCGGCCGGATCTCGCGTGGGTAGAGGTAGTAGAGACGCAGACGCTTCAAATCGGGGACATCGGCAAGGCTCTCCACGAGCGCAACGATCCCGCCGGAAATGCCCGTGTCCCGGCCGTATGCGGCCAGGTCCTGGGCGACGAGCACGACCTCACCGACACCGGCGGAGGCGAGACCGGCCACCTCGGTGCGGATGTTCAACGGGTCCCGGGACCGCTGCTTCCCCCGAAACTGCGGGATGGCGCAAAAGGTGCAGAGCTTGTCACACCCCTCGGCGACCTTCACATAGGCGTACGGTGTGGCGGGCGTGGGCCGTCTCGTCTCGTAGAGGATGTCCATCGGGGAGCGACGGACGGGCCGGATCTCGAGAGGTTGCCACTCGGTCAGGGTGTCGAGCCTGCCCACGATCTCTGCATAGCGATCGAGCCCGATGACGGCGTCGGCCTCCGGTAGCGCGTCGACCAACTCCTGCTCGTAGCGCTGCGCCATACACCCCAGCACGACGAGCTTGGCGTCGCGCTGCTTGGTGTCCGCCATTTCCAGGACGGTGTTGATGGACTCCTCACGGGCGGGCTCGATGAAGGCGCAGGTATTGACCATCACCACATCGGCGCTCTCCGGCGTGGCCGCATCCTCGTAGCCGGCATCGTGCAGCACGGCGGTGACTTTGTCGGAGTCGACCTGATTCTTGGAGCAGCCGAGCGTGGTCAGCCAGATCTTTGGGGCGTCGGACATCCGGGCGAGTCTATCCGAACCCCGGCGACGGCCGGAGCGGTCAGCTGAGCCCGCGATACCGCCCGCGGAAGTACACCAACGGATCGTCGATGTCCGACAGTTCGATCTTGTCCACGGTCCCCTCGGCAACGATGAAGAAGGTCTCCTCGTCACCACCCTCGAAGGTGCAGTACGCCCGGGTCTTGACGTCGGTCAGGACCGGCCCCCACTCGCTCTGCTCGACATTGACATCGGCAAAACGGCCGCCGGGGCTGGGGCGGAGCCCGGCAAACACGTCCGCAATCGCCTGGTCACCGTCTTCGAGCACATGGACGACGAACGTTCCCGTCTCCTCGAGGCCGTAGAACAGATCGGTGGTAGAACCGAGCAGGAAATAGATGCGTGACGGCTCTCCTTCGGCTACCACGAGCGAGGACACCGTGAGCCCGGTGCGGTGGTCCCCTTCGCCTGCGGTGATGACCGTGACCGGCGCCGCCAGACGCCCACGCAGCCGACGCGCCGGATCGCGCTGATCCTCCGGCGCTTCGAACGGGTGCTCGTCGTGGACTCCGCCTTGATCTGTCATTTCGTTCTCCCTTGCGTGCGGCGGATTGTACGCAATCGCCTCAGCCCGGTCTACGCAAAGCTGCGGGCCGTCGGCCGCCGTTGATCGAACACCAGATACTCCGTGTAACCAACCGTCTGTGCCATCTCCGCGAGCCGACTCACACCCCGCCCGCACTCCTCCGCAGCGTGTGCGTCGGAGGCGAGAGTTATGGGCACTCCGCTCCGGTGGAACATCTCCAAGAAAGGCACGGCCGGGTAGATCTCGCCGACGGGCTTGTACAGGCCGGCGCTGGAGACCTCGACCGCGGTATCGGTGGCAGCGGCCGCAGCCACAACCTCCTGGTAGAGGTCCAGAGGCGGCGATGGGAGCACGTGACCGAAACGCTTGACGACGTCGACGTGAGCCAGAACATCGACAACACCGGATGCCGCCAGCTGGGTCTCGAGCCGGAAGTAGTCCTCGTAGGCCTGCCGGATACCGCGTCTGTCGAACTCGTGGGCGGAGACGCCGTAGTCCACCGACCACCCCCCTATCCAGTGGATGGCGCCGATCAGGAAGTCCCACGGATAGGGCTCCAGCAACGCCATCACCGCATCAATCGTATCCGGGAAGAAGTCGACCTCGAGACCGAGCTTGACCGGCAGCCCGCGGTCCTTGGCGTCCTGCACCGCGGTGACGTATGCCTCGAGCGAGAGGGTGCGATCCTCGCGCACCATGACCTCGGTCTCCTCCGCAAGATCGCGCCGAGGTTCGTCCGCCCAGAACTCCCCGAGAACCGGAATCGACTCGACACAACGGTACAGATGCTCGGTGAAGCCCACTTCGGCAACGCCGTTGTGGTGAGCTTGCTCCACGTAGGACTCGATGTGACCCGGCGGGTATTCACCAAGCGGCGGGCCTGTGCCCGTGTAGGCACCGTGGTCGTGGAGGTGAACGTGGTAGTCGCCCATCGTGGGCAGGCTAGCTGTGCCCGGTTCCGTCGCTCTGCCGCTCGTCGAGAATGCGCTCGAGCCGCTCGATCCGGCCTTCGATCCGCAGCCGTTCCTGCTCGCCGATCATGTCACACAGTTGCCGCCGCAGCAGCGCGATCTCCGCCAGCAACTCCTCGGTGAGCCGTTCGGGGTCCGCACCCGCAGCGTGCAACTCGGCCTGCGCCCGCAGTTGATCACGGAGACGCAGCAACTCGTCTCGTTCGGCAAAGGCGTCATCGGGCAGCGCCACCAGGAGGTCCTGGACCTCCGACAGCCTGCGTACCAGCGATTCAACTGTGGACATGCTCGTCAGTGGACACGAATTCCGCGGTCGGCCAACAGCGATCGAATGCGCTCGATTCGCTCATCTACCTGCGAGAGGCCACCCAGATGACCCGGGCCATAGCTGCTCGGACCGGTTGCGTGACGTTGTCTGTTGAGCACATCGCGCCTGCGGCGCAAGCTCGCCAACTGGGTCAACAGTTGCTGAGTCGAACACTGTGCGTCGACATCGTCGGCCAGTCGAGCTGCCCTGGTCCGCAGCTCCTCCTGGCGGGTCATGAGGGCGTACTTCTCCGCTTCTGCGTCTTTCGTCAACGACGACAGTCGGTCCTGCACCTGTTCGAGTTCCCTGAGTACGGAACTCATCTCACCAACCATGACGCTCCTTCCGGGGTGAAGCACCACCGACAGTGTCAGGGCAGGCGTGTTCTAAGTCAAGAGCATCCTCACCGCAGCGACAATGGCGGCAACGACGAGCACCCATCTGATCCATGCCGCCCCCTTGAGGATGGCCAAACGCGCCGCAATCCAGGCTCCGGTCATCTGCCCGAGCGAGAGAACCAGGCCCACCCGCAGGTCTACCTGAGAGGCCGAGGCGAAGAAGATCAGCGCGACCGGCGTGTAACAGAGAATCAGAGCGACCTTCGCTGCATTCCCGCTGACGAGGTCCATGCCGGACCCCAATACGAGCCCGCCCAGCAGCATGAAACCGACACCGGCCTGGACCGAGCCGCCGTAGAAGCCGATGGCAAAGAAGAGGAGGCTCCGCCACGGCTCCTTCATCACCTTCTCATGACCTTCGACCCAGCGCGACGGTCTCGCCAACACCGATGCGGCAACGAGAACGAGGACGAAGGCGAATACTCGCTTGAGCACGTCGCCAGACATCTGAGTTGCCACCCAGGCGCCCAGCGCCGCACCGAGCACGGTGGGGACGATGAGCCGCTGCACCTGCGCCCACGGCACCGCACCGCCACGTTGGAATCGGGTCAGGGCGGACGCGTTGGCGAGGAGGATGGCAATGCGGTTGGTCCCATTGGCGACGCTGATGCCGACGATCTCGGTCATGATCGGAATGGTGATGGCGGACCCGCCGCCGGCAAGGGTGTTGATGAAGCCCGCTGCCAAACCACCGAACAGCAGCAGGAATGCCTCGATAATGGTCACGGCGGCAGACTAACTGGTAGGGGTCGGCCTTCCGCTAGCTGCCCAGCTCCAGCATTCGCCACCCGTGGACATCGTCGATCACAGCCAGCTGCTCGGCGCGACCGAGCTGGCCGCGCGTTACCACGCGTTCGGCGACCCTTCCGGTTTCGATCAACCGCGACCGCATTGCGCTCGGTGCGTTGCCACATTCGCGCGGCGGGACGAACCAGCTGCCGTCTATCGACGCAGCCAGCGCGCCGTCGAGAGTGCCGGCAACTTCGTCCTGCTCGTTGGTCAGCACGACCGTATCGAACCCGGCATGCATTCGAGTCAACGTGTCGCGCAGCCGCGGGTCGGTCGTGTAGTGAAACAGGAAGACGTTGTCCGTGGACACCTGCTGTCCGGCTACGACCCCGGTGATCACAGACGCATCTTCCGGTGTCTCCGCCCAGGGCGGGGCCGCCGACAGCTTCACGTCGATGCCTCCGAGCCGATCGACCGAGAGCACGATCCGGCCCGGATCGGGGACACCGATCAGACTCCGCAGCGCCCCCATGACGGCCTTTCGCTCCACGTCGAACCCGAAGTACTCGGCGGAGGCGAGCAGCGAGTCCACCTTGGTCTCGACCGCCCGCACGACCCCGCTTTCGCGGCGAAACTGCTCGACGAGACGGAACTCGGGCCGCCGCTCGACGAGGATCTTCGCTTTCAGCCGCGCCTCCTCGTAGGCACTGATCACATCCGACGTGTTGGTGATGGGCGAGCCCACACCGAACTCGGCTACGCCCTCTTCCTGGTCAACCACGACCGTCCTGACGGCGACGCTGAAGCTGGCATCCGGGCCTTCGGAGCCCTCGGGCGCAAGGAACCCGATCGAGCCGCAATACGCGCCACGCGGTGTGTCCTCGGTCACCGCGATCAGCTCCATCGCCTCCGCTTTGGGCACACCGGTTACCGACACCGGCGGGAAGAGGGCACGGAAAGTGTCCAGCAGGCCCGTTCCCGGGTTCAGCCGGACACCGATCTTGGCGGTGAGATGCCACAGTGTCTCCAGCCGATCGACAGTCATCCGATCCTCCAGCGGAATCGGTGTCAACTCCCCGATTCCGGCGAGTTCCGCTTCGATCTCCTTGACGACGACCCGCTCCGCATCAGTGAGATCGCCCTCGGCTGCCAACAGGGCCGCGAGCTGTCTGTCCTCATCGAGCCACCGTCCCCGCCGCACTGATGCCAGTACCGGGCTGACCGTCAGCGTGTCGCCGACCCTCTTGAAGAAGCGCTCGGGGGACGCGCTGACGAGACGGAATCGGCCTATGTCGACACACGCGGCGTGCGGTCCCCGCTGCGACATCAGGAGGTCGCGATACAAGGCGGCGGGGTCCCCGCTGAAAGCGGCGTGTAGACGGAAGGTGTGCTTGCCCCGCGCGATCTCGCCCGACATGATGGCGCGCCCGGTCAGAGCCAGGCTCTCGCGGTAGTCGCGTCGTGAGGAGTCAGGGCTCCACGCCGACACGTTGTAGGCCCCGGCGGGGAAGCTGAGCGAGTCGACGTCCGGCAGGCTCACCCGCTCGCGAAACGACTGGAAATGAGCAAGCGGCAGCTCACGCATTGGGTCATGTAGCCCGGAGGGCCGGACGGCCAGCAGCGGGTTGAAGGCAGGCGCCGCTTCATAGGACACGAACCCCGCGACCCATGAGCCGCTGCGTGCGGACTCCTCCGCGGCTTGAATCACATCCACGACGTCGCCGAGTCGCTTGGCCACCATCGTGTCGACCGGGCCTATCAGGCCAAAGGAGCCGGCACCGCCAAGTGAGAGATCGTCGAAGCGCACGCAGGGAGTCTCCACCGCTCAAAACCTACCGAGCAATTCGTCGCTTTGGGACGGACACCCCTCAGGGCGGTTCGTCACGGAGGCTCAACCGACCAACATCTGGTCGAGTTCCTCGACGGTCATCAGCACTTCCCGGGCCTTCGATCCCTCGGATGGGCCGACCACGCCCTTGATCTCGAGGATGTCCATCACTCTGCCGGCACGGGCGAAACCGATGCGGAGCTTGCGCTGCAACATGGAGGTCGAACCCAACTGGGAGCGGACGACCAGCTCCATCGCTTGCCGCATCAACTCCGGATCCTCGCCGTCGAACTCGTCTTCGACGGCGGCGGCGGCCTGCGCAACCTCGAAGACCTCCTCGTCCCGATACTGGGTATTGCCCTGTTGGCGCACCCAATCGACGACTGCATGAATCTCACGCTCGGTGACGAAGGCGCCCTGGATTCGCTCCGGCTTGGGGTCGCGCGCAGTGACGACGAGCATGTCACCGAGCCCGACCAGTTTCTCTGCACCCGAGGAGTCCAGGATCACCCGGGAATCGGTCTGGGATGCCACCGCAAATGCCAGGCGAGACGGAACGTTGGCCTTGATCACACCCGTGATGACGTTCACGGACGGACGCTGCGTTGCCAGAACCAGGTGAATGCCGACGGCGCGTGCCATTTGCGCAATGCGCACGATGGAGTCCTCAACGGCCCGCCCAGCGACCATCATCAGGTCGTTGAGCTCGTCGACGATTACCACTATGTACGGGAAACGGTCGAACATCTCTTCGTCCAGGCCCCCGGCGTCCCACTTCTCCCGGTAGCTCGTGATGTCCCGCACTCCGGCATCGGCAAGCAGGTCATAACGACGATCCATCTCGGCGACCGCCCACTGCAGTGCGTCTGCCGCCTTCTTCGGGTTGGTGATGACACGGGTCAGCAGGTGCGGGATGTCGTTGTACTGGCCCAGCTCTACCCGCTTGGGATCGACCAGAATCATCCGGACCTCATCCGGCGTCGCCCGCATCAGCAGCGAGGTGACGATGGAGTTGATGCAGGAGGACTTGCCCGCGCCCGTCGCACCGGCGATGAGAACGTGGGGCAGCTCATCGAGATGCAACATCCTGCTGCGTCCGCTGACGTCCTTGCCAAGACCGACGGCCAGCGGGTTGACCGTATGACCGGCGACGTCGCTGCCGAGGATCTCGCCCAGCGTGACCAAGTCGCGATGCGAGTTGGGCACCTCGATGCCGATAGCGCTCCGGCCCGGGATGGGAGCCAGGATGCGCACGTCGGCAGAAGCCATCGCATAGGCGATGTCGGTGGCGAGCCCGGTCACCCGGGAAACCTTCACCCCGGGGGCGAGTTCGACTTCGTAGCGTGTCACTGTGGGCCCGGGCACGATCCGGGTCAAGCGAGCGTCAACACCGTGCTGGGTGAGGGTCTGCTGCAATTCGTAGCCGGCCTGCTCGAGCGCACGCCTGTTGTGCCCATTGGCTTCACTCACCTCGAGTATCTCGAGCGGCGGCAGCCGGTAGCCCTCACCTGGGGCGGCCTGCGGAGCGGGACGGACCGGCTCTGGCTTCGGCTTTGACTTCGGCGGGCCCGTCTTCTCTGTCTTCTTGGGAGGGGCCTGCTTGTGTTGTACGGGAGGTGTGGGCACCTCCATCGGTTGCACCGGGGCCGGCTCCGGTGCGGGAGCCTTGCTGCGTCTCCGCAAGGCGCTGCGCAACCGCCGCAACATGGCAACGATGCTGAGGCCTACGTCACGAATCGTCGCCTTGGTCAAGATCAGGGATGACAGTCCCACTACTCCGATCAACACGACGAAGGCCCCCCAGAAGCCGATGAGGCGCCGCAATGGGAACGCAAGGAGGGATCCGACCGCTCCGCCGCGAGCGATGACGAGATCGACCGAAGTTGCGAGCGAGACGGTTCCGGTAAGGAGGTGGAAGAGAGCCATCGAGCTGACGAACAGGACAAACATGCCGACCGTGATACGCCCGTAGTCGGCGCGGGGCATGGTCGAGATCATGACCACCCCGATGGTGACGAGCACAAACGGCACAAAGTACGCCCAGAGCCCGAACAGGAATTGGAGACCCGAGGACGTCCAGTCGCCAATCGGGCCGGCGAGCTCGAAGAAGGAGAGCATCAAGAGGGACGCAGCGACTATCAGAACGACACCCCAGACGTCGTCGGTATGACGACCGAGCCGTTCCCGCATCCGCTGCTTCATCCCCTTCAGCGCGACGGGGATGGAAGTGCGCTGCCGCTTCTTTGCCTTTGTCTTCTTTGCCGTTTTCCGCCCAGAAGCCCCACGGGATCTTGTCCGCGTTGCCATGGGACATTCAGCATACAGGGTCGGTGAACTAGTACCAACAACCGATCGCGCGCCTCTGCGCGCGCTCCGCGCGATAAGCGGTTCAGACCCGGGGCCTATCTGCCGATAGAACGTGTCAGACAATGCAGCCGCCCTCGCCGGGGCTTTGAAGGGAGCCACCCGACGTGAGTGTTCCACTCCAATCGGTGCCAGAGAATCGAGAAGAAGACGCCGGCTCGGCCGATGAGGAAGGTGTCGCCAGGGCCCGGCACGAGGCTGCGGAGATCATTGCCCGCGCCCAGCGTCAAGCCGAGTCGATCATCGCCGACGCAACATCGTCCTCTGCTCCCGTCCCCTCCCCACTCGCTGCGTTGGGAGACAACGCCGATGAGATCATCGGCCAGGTGCGCAAGCTCATCAAGAACCAGCGGGAGATGCAGAGCGAGCGACAGGGCCTCCTCGACGAGATCGAAGAACTCAAGTCGGAACGAGACGAGCTGGTGCAGCGGCTGACCGATGCCGTCGAACGGATGGAAGAGCTGGCCCGGATGGCCGATATGGCCCAGAGCGGGGAGGCTCCGCCGCCACCCCCTGCGATGTCGTCGTCCCCGCCACCACCACCCCCGATGCCGACCGCCCCGCCCCGCCCCCGGGTTGCCGATGAGCCGATGCCTGCTGCCGATGAGGACACATCACTGGCAGCGCGCCTGCGCCAAGCCGAGGAAGCGGAGTCGGCCGAGGAAGCCCAGGGCGAGGACTCGTCCCTCGCAGCGCGACTCGAACGCGCCGAGCGCGAGCGCAACGCCCGTGCCGAAGCAGGCGAGGACGAGCTCGATACATACGAGGACGAGGAAGGGATGCTGATTGCTGCCGACGGCCGATCGTTCTACGACCGGCACTCCGCCAAGCTGCCCCGTCTCGAGGGCGACGGTGGTCGATCGGTGCTGAGCGCCATCGGCGATATGCGCCCCGAATCCGAGCCCAAGGGCCGCAAGGGCCGCCGCCGCGGCAAGAAGTAGCGTTCCAGCGGAGCTGGAACGTTGGAGTTCGTCTTCGCCGAACTCCCGCTGCAACCCACCGAAGCAGGAACGCAAGGACCCCAGCAGAGCTGGTACCCCTACACCTCGATGATGACGGGGATGACTACGGGGCGGCTGTTGATCTGCTTCTTGACCGCCCGACTCGCCGTATTGCGCACACGACGACGCACCGTGTCCAGATCAGCGGGCCAGTCGAGATTCCCAACGGCCTCCCGGACGGACGCGGCGACACCTTTGTGCAGGGCGTCTGCGTCGTCGCGGACCCCGTGGCTGTCGACGTCCGGGCCGATCACGATCTCGCCGTTCGCTATGTCGACACCGAGTGTGACGATGAGAACACCGTCGTCTGCCAGGTGGCGGCGATCCCGGATGACGTCCTCGACGTCCCCAACGTCGACGCCGTCGAGGTACACGTAGCCGGCCGGGACGGCGGAACGCTCGATTCGCAGCTCTCCGTCCTCGAGCACAGCGACGTCGCCGTCCATGCACACCTCCACCTCCTCAACACCGATCTCCTTGGCGATTCGGGCGTTGGCGTGCAGGTGACGGCGCTCACCATGGACGGGGATGAAGGATTGCGGCTGGATCACATTGAGAAAGGTCTTGATCTCGTCCTGTGCCGCGTGACCGGACACGTGAACGTGGGCGTTGCCGCCGTGATAGACGTCGGCACCACTGCCCACGAGGTTGTTGATGACTCGAGACACCTTGGTCTCGTTGCCCGGGATCGGCGTAGCCGAGATGATGACCGTGTCTCCTGGATCGAGAGTGATGTTGCGATGCTGGCCGGCGGCCATCAGTGAGAGTGCGGCATACGGCTCTCCCTGGCTGCCGGTGCATATCACCGCAGTCTCCTCAGGGGGAAGGTCGGCGAGGTCGCCTACCTCCATCAGATCGTCGCTCGGATAGCTGAGGATGCCCAGGTCACGGGCTATCTCCGTGTTGCGCACCATCGACCTGCCGAGGAATGCGAACTTCCGTTCTGAGGCGACCACGGCGTCGATCGCTTGTTGCACCCTGTGTATGTGCGACGCAAAGCAAGCGAGGATCACACGACCCTCGGCTTCGGCCACGAGGGCACCGAGCTCGGCGCCTACCGATGACTCCGACTCGACGAATCCGGTCCGCTCGGCGTTTGTGGAATCGGCAAGGAGCATGCGCACGCCCTGTCTGCCAAAGCCGGCAAACGTGAGGAGATCCGTGGGTTGCCCGTCGATAGGGGTTGGGTCGAGCTTGTAGTCACCGGTGTGAACCAAGATCCCTTCCGGAGTGTCGAGAACCACGCCGGTGGCGTGGGGAACGCTGTGAGCAACTCTGACGAAGGTGAACCGGAACGGCCCGTGCTCAACCCATTCGTTCGTCGGCGTCGACCGCATATCGGGGGTAACGCCCACCTCTTCGACCCGGTTGCGGGCCAGCGTCACGCACAGTTCGCTCCCGTAGACGGGGACGTTTATCTCACGCAGGAAGTATGCGAGCGACCCGACGTGATCCTCGTGACCATGGGTGAGAATCACGCACTCAACGTCATCGGGCCGCGCCAAGACGGAAGAGAAATCCGGAAGGACCAGATCCACCCCGAGCATGTCCTCCTCGGGAAACATGATCCCGCAATCGAGAAGAGCTATCCGCCCGTCGATTTCGATGGCAGCGCAGTTGCGCCCTATCTCTCCCAATCCCCCGAGAAAACCAATGCGGACACTCACGCGTTACCCCCGAGCAGGGTCACACCTCCTGCGCGGTCTCGTATGCCGCCTTGATCCGCTCCGTCGTTTCGGCGGAACCGGGGACCAGCGGTAGCCTTGGATCGCCCACCCTGTCCCACAGCGCGTTCATGCCGGCCTTGAGCGGCATCGGGCTGGGCTCGACAAACAGGGCCTCGAACATCGGGCTGAGCTTCTCTTGAATGCGGTTGGCCTCGTCGTGATCTTCGGCTACCACTGCGGCAATCAGCTTCTGGATCTGCTTTCCGACGAAGTGGCTCGCCACGGAGACGACACCGACGCCGTTTGCGTAGATGATGTCTTTCGTCCTGCCGTCGTCGCCCGAGTAGACCGCAAACCCTTCGGGGAGCTCCTTGATCGCACGCGAGGTGAACTCGTGATCCCCGACGGCGTCCTTTACTGCGACGATCTTGTCGTGCTGGGCCAGCTCGACGAGCGTCTCCACCTCGATGAGGCGAGCAGTGCGACCAGGGATGTTGTAGAGCATCAGCGGCAGATCGCTTGCCTCGGCGATGGCGGTGAAGTGTGCGACAAGACCGGCCTGCGGGGGCTTGGAGTAGTAGGGGGTCACAGCCATCGCGGCATCCACGCCGACTCCGGCTGCCTGCTCGGTCAGAGCGACGGACTCCGCCGTGTTGTATGTCCCAGTGCCTGCGATCACCTTCATCTTGTCGCCGGCGGCTTCGACCGCGGCCTTGAACAGAGCGATCTTCTCGGGCTTCGACAGCGTCGGGGACTCGCCCGTCGTACCCGTGACGACAACCCCGTCGCTGCCGTTGTCGGCGAGATGGCGGATGAGCTTCCAGAACACGCCGTAGTCAACTGAGCCGTCCTCAGCGAAAGGAGTGAGAACGGCAGTGAGAACAGTTCCAAATGGGGCGGGGGGACGTGTATCCATACGAGAACGGTAGCAGTGGTCCGCGGTAGGCAACTTGCTTTGACTCGCCGCAATTGACCACCCGGGCGCTAACTATCCTCTCTCTGATGGAATCGACCAGCCCCTATATCCAAGATGTGACGATTGCCGACTTCCAGCAGGCAGTGCTGCAGAAGAGCCATGACGTTCCGGTCGTGGTCGACTTCTGGGCCGAGTGGTGTGGCCCCTGCCGCACTCTCGGACCGCTGCTGGAGAAGCTGGCCGACGAGTCACAGGGAGCATTCATCCTGGCCAAGGTGGATGTCGACAGCAATCAGGACCTCGCGGCACAGTTCAACGTCCAGGGAATTCCAACCGTCATCGGTTTCAAGGGCGGCATGCCCATCGATCAGTTCACGGGGGCTCTTCCGGAGGCCGCAATTCGGGACTGGCTGGAGAGACTGCTGCCCTCGGAGATCGACCTGGTCGTCGACCAGGCGCGCGACGCCGCGATCGCCGGCAACCTCGACACGGCAGAGCGCCTCTTCAGCGCCGCTCTCGACCAGCAGCCCGATCATCAGGAAGCGGGCACCGGGCTCGCTGCACTCATGATCGCATCGGGCCGCCAGGACGAGGCGCTGGTTGTCCTCGGCAAACTCGCCGTGACCGACGAGGTCGAGCGTCTGCAATCTGCCGCACGCCTGAGCGCCTCCCGTGGCACCGACATCAGCGATCTCACCAGCCGTGTCACTGCGGCCCCCGATGACGACGCCCTCCGCATCGAACTGGCCTTGGCACTCGCCGCCGAGGCCGAGTACGAGCCGGCACTCGACCATCTCCTCGGCATCGTCAAGGGTCGCGGGCCCGCCAAGGAAGATGCGCGTCGAGCCATGCTCGACATCTTCGAGGTGCTCGGCGACGGCCACCCGCTGACCACGAGCTACCGGCGCCAACTCGCCAGTGCATTGTTCTAGCTCAGCGGCGTAGCACTGCCGAGCCGGCCTCTCAGTTGGTCAGCTCCATCGTCATGTGGGTGAAGCCGTCCATCTCCATCGACATCGAGCCGGCCATCCCGGGGATGCCGCCCAGTTCCATCGTCATCGCCATGTTGGCCATGACGTCCATGGCCACGGCACGGCCCAGCTCGGGGTCGAGCCAGGTGATGGTTGTCGCCGCCGTGGGCGAGGAGCGCATCGCCATCTGGAACGACGGAGGCATCTCTTCCATGCCGTCGACCGCACCGATGCCGCCCATCTCTTCGAACATGGCGATCATGTCGTCCCAGTTGATGGTGTAGCCGCTGGTGTCCGATTCCGTCCTGATGACCCAGGTGTCGTAGCCGTTGCGCTCCTCACTGCGCAGGATCGTGTGGGTCTCTTCGGTGACGATGACAACGTCACCGACGCTCTGTTCGGAACTGGTCGTCCAGCTATCGCCGATGTTCACCTGCCCATCCGGTAGCTGCGGTCCGAACATCTGGCCACCGGACATACCACTGGTGGAGGTGCCACCCAGGATGCCGCCGACATCGACGGTCGTGCCGTCCACCTCGACCGAGATGATCGCACCCTTGTCGTCGATGACGTAGACGAACTCGGGCATCTGGGAAGCCAGGGCGGCGTCCAGTTCACTCTGCGGCACATCGGACAGATCCAACGACTGTCCGCCCATCTGCACCGACCCCTTGCCGAGTTCGATGCCGTCGAGTGTCATGCTCACCCGGTAGGTCCCCGGCTCGGGCCCCTCGCTGATCCGGTACGTGCTGTCGAACGACATCTCCATCTGCGTGAGCATCGTCGACGGCATCGACGGATCCAGAGAACGGATCTCCTCTCCAAATGTCGTTGTCATCTCGGTTTCCATCTCAGCGTGATAGCTGAGGGTTGCGTCCCCGGTGAGGCTGTAGGCCAAAGGCCGAGCCATGACGGCACCACCTGCGGATTGCTCCGATCCGCCGCCGCACGATGCGACGAGCAGCGCCACTGCTGCGAAGACGAACAGAACTCTGCGAGTCATCCAGTTCCCCTTGTCGATGTCATCAAGGTTATCGGCAGCGGACGGCTACAACCTGAGCGGCTACAAGCCGAGAAGGGAGTCCAAACCAACCGTGACAGGCATCGGGAGCTCGCTGACCTTGCGTACGGCGAGGACCACACCGGGCATGAACGCCTGCCTGTCGGTCGTGTCATGGCGGATGGTGAGTGTTTCCCCCATCCCGCCGAGCATCACAGACTGGTGGGCAACGAGGCCGGGGAGCCGCACAGCATGCACTGAGACGTCATCAACGGTGGCGCCGCGAGCGCCTGTGACCAGTTCCTTGCTCTCGACCTCGCGGTTCTGGCCGGACGAGGCCGCTGCGATGCGTTGCGCAGTGGCAATCGCGGTGCCGGACGGGGCATCTGCCTTGCGGTCGTGGTGCATCTCGATGACCTCAGCGGCGTCAAAATGAGGCGCCGCCATCTCGGCCAGCCGCATCATCACGACTGCACCGATCGAGAAGTTGGGAACGATCAAGCAGTTGCCGGCATCGCTCCGCCAGAAGCCTTCGACCTCGGCGATGCGCGTTTCGTCGAACCCGGAGGTCCCCACCACCGCATGCCGACCCATCGTCTGCCAGTTGCGAAGGTTGTCCATCACTGCATCGGGCACTGTGAACTCGACGACCACGTCGGCGTCGAGCATCACCTCGGGCGTGGTTGCGACTGCAACGCCACCCACGGTCTTCCCGGCACCATTCGGGTCGAACGCAGCGACCAGATCGAATCCTGTTGCGTAGGCGATTGTCTCGGCGACCAGCTTTCCCATTCGTCCTGCGGCGCCGGACACACCTACTTTGGTCATTGCACGATCTCCACGAAATCCGATTCCTCGAACGGCCCAACCAGGCCGAGCACGTACGGGCCAGCGTAAACCGTGCGGGCAGCATCCAGGATGTCTTCGTGGGTCAGCGCCTCGATCCTCGCTACGGTCTCGTCGACGCTCAGATGTTCGACACCCGTCAGCTCCTGCCGGCCCAGCTGGGTCATGCGACCGTTGGTGTCCTCTAGCGACAGCGCCAAGCTCCCCTTGATGTTGCCTTTGGCCCGCTCCAGCTCCTCCTCGGTGATGCCGTCGGCCATGATCTTGTCGAGCTCGGTTCTGATCAGCTTGAGCACCTCGAAGGTCTGGCTGGGCGTGGTACCTACGTAGACGGCGGAGGAGCCCGTGTCGAGGAACGGCATGCGGAAAGCATGAACGGCGTAGGCGAGGCCGCGGTCCTCCCGGATCTCCCGGAAGAGCCGGGATGACATGCCGCCACCCAGCACATGGTTCGCCACCGTGACGGCGAAGCGCCGGTCGTCACCTCTGGTGAGACCCTCGGCACCGAAGACGATGTGCGACTGCTCAGTGTCGCGATGGCGCACACTCACCCGCGGCTCGATGTTCGGGGCCAACGAGGAGCGGGCAACGGACGGCCCCTCCCAATCGCCCATGTGGTCGGCGACGAGCGCAACGAGGGCGTCGTGATCGAGATCGCCTACTGCGGCCACGACCGTCGACTTCGGGGTGTAGCGACGATGCCAATAGTTGTGGATCGTGTCGCGGGTCATCGCGGTGATCGAATCGCGAGTGCCCAGGATCGGCGGCGCCAGGGGGTGTCCTCCCCACAGCGCGGTTACGAACTGCTCGTGCGCCACGTCCGTCGGATCGTCCTCGTTCATGTTGATTTCCTCGAGCACGACGTGGCGCTCCGAGTCGATCTCTTTCTGACGGAAGGCGGGCCGCTGCAGCATCTCGCTGAGAATGTCGACGGCGAGCGGCAAGTCGGCGCTGCGCAGCCGTGCCCAGTAGCAGGTGTACTCCTTGCTGGTGAAGGCGTTGTTGCGGGCACCAACCGCGTCGAATGCCTCCGAGATGGCGCGGGCGGAGAGGCGCTCGGAACCCTTGAACAGCAGATGCTCGAGGAAATGGCTCGTGCCGGCTTCGACCGGCTCTTCGTCGCGGCTGCCCGTGTCGACCCAGCAACCGATGGCGACAGAGCGAACCGACGACATCTGTTGGGTGATGATCCGTAGACCATTGGGGAGTGTTGTCAGGTCATAGTGCATCCGCGTGATGGTACCCGCATATGTCGAAACGAATACCGACCGCTACGCAGGGTCAATCGGGCGCCGACGCAGCCGCTTGGTCTCCCCACGAGCCCGTTTGTCGGCCAGCCGTCGTTCCCGCGCTGCCCGACTGGGCCGCGTTGCCCGTCGCTCGGGCTGCGGCGGCCGCATGGCGGAGCGCAACATCTCGGCCATCCGACGCCGGGCCAGCTGCCGGTTGCGCCATTGCGAACGAGATTCGCCAACCCGAACCGTCAGCAACCCGTTGTGGAGGGATGCTCCGAGGTTGGCAAGCACCCTCTGGCGCGTCTCAGCATCGAACGCGCTGCAACCGGCCACATCGAGAATCAACTCCACGCGCGTGGCGCTCTTGTTGGCGTGTTGGCCACCGGGACCGCCCGATGGATCGAACCGCCAGGTCAGCTCGGCGGCAGGAATGGTCACCCCCGGGGCGACCTCGAGATCGTCCATCTGGATACCCTACCCAGCCTCGCCATCCGGCATTTGACTCATGTGAGAGAATCGGCCGTCATGCGCGGCCGAGATCAGTCAGTTCTAAACGAGGTCCTGCCCCCCGAGGAGCGGGTAATTGAGGCCGTTGTCGCTCGCTACCAGCGAGTGGCGCCGGCGATCACGCGGTTCGCCAGAACCATCGCCGGGAAGGAGGACCTGGTCGTTCGCCTGGGATCGCAGGCCTCGGGTGGTGAAGACGAGATCGTCCTCGACCCGGGTGTGTTCCAGGCCGCATACGCTCGCAACGCCCCGGTGACACCCGCCGAAGTCGCACTCACCTCGGCTCTGCACGAGGTAGTGCACCTGTTGGCGTCGGACTTCGACGAGATGCGTCCCATCCCGCCCTCGTGGCTGGCGCATCGTGAAGATCGCACCACCACCGAGGAGCCGGAGGAGATTGAGATCGCAATCCCGGCCGAGGCACCCATGCTCTTTCCAGACGACGAGCCTGCTGTCGAGGCCGCGGCAGAGATCGCGGACGACGTCGCCGCCGAGGATCAACCCGTCTCCTTGCTCGACGCAGTCTCCAGCATCGGCGGCCCTGCGGCGGAGGCGCTCTTCTTCTCCCTCGAGGACGCTCGCCAGGAGCGCGTGCTCCTCGACGGATTTGACGGTGTGCGCTCCGTGCTCTCCGACCTCTATCTGGCCGCGATGCCGGGGGGAATGGCCGAAGCCCGGCCCCTCGGTCAGTATGCACTTGCCTGCTTCTTGATGGTCGGCGGCTATGCAACCAAGGACCGACTGCAACGGCTTCTTCCCCCTCATGTCGGTATGGCCCTCGACGACGCCCAACCCTTTGTCGACGACGTAGCCGCCGCCGACGACCCATGGGCTGTGGGCGGCCTGGCGCTGCAACTGCTGGAGGTCGCCCGCATCCACGGCCTCGCCCATATCGTCGCCCAGACCGACACACGGCAGGTGCGAACGGCGAAGAACGAGGACGACAGCTCGGCCATCAGCGACTCGGTTGATGCGGTGCGCATCGTCACTCCCCCGCTGCGTGACGCCGACTCGTACGACGAGACTCGAGCCGCTGCCCAGGCCGTCTCCACCGAGCACGGGAAGGCAGGCGACGCCGACCAAGCCGGGGATCCGGCAACCGAGCAGCTGGTCCGCGTCTCCCAGTCTCCCTCCGTGTACCTGCCGACCGGGCAGACCGGAAAGCTGATCGTTGGCGCATTCCCCAGTCAGTTTCGCGTCTTTGCCGCCGAGGGCCGGAGCCTGCTCGATGATGCAGCCCGGCAGTGGGGCGTGGTCCAGAGGCGCGTGGCGGGAGAGCTGTACCCCCTCTTCCTCGCCAATCAACGGCGCGGCCTCCGGTCGGGCTTTGACGCCGGTGACCTCTCGCCATACGCAGCGTTGCTTCTGGGTGCAGGCCTCTATGAACGGATGTTCGAGCGCCGCGATCTCCCCACGCGGCGCAGCTATGCGGTGAGTCTTCTCGTCGATGGCTCTGCCTCGATGCTGCAACCACTCCAGATAGCCAATACCCGTAAGGCGCCGTGGGCGTTGGCGGCTGCGTCGCTCGGCGCCTGGTCGCTGGCAGCGCTGTGCAACGAGCTTCAAATCGACTTCGAGGTAGCAGTGTTCAACCGCTCCTTTGCGGCTGCGAGCGACGACACCGAGCGGAGCTTTGCGGATCGCCGCCACAAAGCGATCGGCGGCCTGCGCCGCACTCACAGCGGTTCAGCCGATCGGCTGTCCCGAACCGTGAACCACTACCTGGTCAAGCCTTTCGATGACCGCTGGCGACGGCACGAAGACGTGTTGGCCGGGCTCTTCTACATGGCGGCCGCGCCGCGGGAGGCGGGCCAGATTGCGCGCCGCACACCTGAGGCCGCTCCCCCGGTTTCGATGTTCGACAAAGCGGCGAACGTCGACGAGTTCAACGTGACCTACGCCGCACAACGGCTGGCTGCCCGGCATGTCTCCACACGGATTCTCGTTGTGCTCGCCGACGGTATGACGCGTGGCTCGGTGCGAGCTCTCGCCGAATCCGTGCAGCTCGCCGAGAAGACGGGAACCACCGTCCTCGGCATCGGCATCGGCGACGACACGGTCACCGCTGCGTACAGCCGCCACCAAGTCGTGGAACGACCGGAGGAACTCACCAGGGCGATGGTCGATGGTGTGCGCTCGACTCTGCTGCGGACCATTGCCGCGGCCGGTGGCGAGACCTGGTGGGTTCACTCATCCTCTGAATACCTTGAACAACAAAGGAGCCTTGCTCATGTCTGACATGGTGACATTCGTCGATCCGGCGGGAGAAGGTCCACCAATCGAGCTAGCCAAGGTGGAGGTCCCGGCGAACATACCCGACCGGGACCTGCGGATCGAGCACATCCCGACACCGGATCCGTACTACGTCGATCTCGGCATGCTGTACCGGCTGGCCCAGCTCGAGCAGGTGCGCCAGCGACACTTCACGGACACCCCGCTCCACCTCGCCCTGCGCGGCCATATGGGCACAGGCAAAGATCACGACCTCGAGCAATTCGCCGCCATGCTGGGGATGCCGCACTACCGGATCCCGCTCACCGGCGAGGTTCGTGACATCACCCTCATCGGCTCGGTGAAGCTGTACGGAGACGGCAAGGGTGGCACCGAGAGCCGCTGGGAAGATGGCGACATCACTCGGGCGCTGCGCGGCCCGGCACTCATCAACCTGTCAGAGCTGAATGCGGCCGGCGCGGAGACGTTGTTTGCGCTGCACGGTCTTCTCGACCGGCACCAGGCCCTCGAGCTGCCGACGGGCGAGATGGTGCATCTTCGTCCGGACGTTCGAGTCTTCGGCACCCTCAACCCGACCGACCTGCGTGACTACGCCGGTACGCAGACCTTGAACAAGGCGTTTGCGGATCGCTGGATCATCTGGGAGAAGGACTTCCCCGAAGAGGACGAACTGATGAGCATGTTGGAGCGGCGCCATCCCGACATGAAGGCGTCGTTTGCCGAGCCCATCGCCAAGCTGGCCGTCGAGGTGAACGCCTCGTTCAGTTCGACTGATTCACAGACGAGGGTCGAGACACCGATGAGCCTGCGCACCGTGCTGGACCGCCTTCCCGCCGGGCTTCGTGTCTACGCCACCGCCACCGACCCGCTGCGCCGCGCCTGGGAGGAGTTTGTGCTGCCCCACGTCGACAAGTTCGACCGCGACCACTACGACACCGTGTGGTCGGCCGTCGCCCGCCGCGGGCCGGCCGAAAAGCCGTACCGCAAGGGTTGACACGCGTCCCATCTCATCCAGTCGGTCCCGATCATCGGGCAGCGATGGATCGCACCCACGGTCTTGCGGTGGCGGGCTAAGGTCCCGCCATGCCTACATTCGACATCGTCTCCCAGGTTGACATGCAAGAGGTGCGCAACGCCGTCGATCAGGCGGCACGCGAGATCGTGAACCGATATGACTTCAAGGGCACCAACACGAGCATCCGTCTCACCGACGACGGGATAGCTCTGGAGTCCAGCGCCGAAGGTCGGCTGGAAGCCGCCATCGACGTTCTCAAGGGCAAGCTGGTGAAGCGCAAAGTCTCACTCAAGTCCGTTGCCGGCGGCGACATCAAGCCGGCTTCCTCCGGCCGGGTGCAGACGCTGTTCACCCTCAACCAGGGAATCCCCCAGGATGCAGCGAAGGAGCTGAGCAAGGTGATTCGCGACGCCAAGCTCAAGGTTCAGGTGCAGATTCAAGGGGACCAGCTGCGTGTCCAGGGCAAAAAACGGGACGATCTCCAGGAAGTAATTCAGATGCTGCGGGACCTGGACTACCGGTTACCGCTCCAGTACATCAACTTTCGCGACTGACAATCTCGTAGCCGTACTCGTCGACGACCTCGCTGTTGTGCTCGTAGACGAGCTGGGCAAGCCTGTCGTTGTAGTAGGTCGAGTAGTGCTTGTGCCGACTCGGGTTCATCTGCCGGAACGACGTGATCTCGTCGAGGCACTCCTCGCCGACCCCGACTTGCGCCAGGAACCGGCGCAGGTCCTCGTGCACCGTCTCGTACCGCCCCATCTCCACTTGCGGGTTACGCGGGCGCTCCTTCGTACTGGAGAACACGCGGAAGTACTCGGCAGAGAAGCTGTTGTAGATGTACTCCGGTGAGTCGGGATCGAGGCGGCTCCAGTTCTCGATGAAGCCGGCAAAGTCAACCGTCTTGTCACGAGACACGGTCATGAAGTGCGGGGGCCGGTGCGGGTACTCCATGAAGAAGTGGTACCAGGACACGTACCAGTCCCACGGGTTGCGGACGAACCCGAACACCGGCAGTGATGAGGCGTGCTCGGGTATCTCGTCAAAGCTGTGGTGCTGCGCCCACCGTACCGACGGATCGTCAAACGTCTTGCCTGAGGCGAGCTGCACGTCGCTGCCGTAGTACTTCTCGAGAAGCAGGCGAATAAACACACCACCAGTCTTAGGCATGTGCAGCAGGACACATCTGTCCTTGAGAATCACGACCGCTCCGAGCTGTCACGCCGGGACCTTTCCCGGCCGGCGGCCGAGTATAGGAACGGTCTCGACCGCCCCGGCGCTACAGGGACAAGGCAAGAGTGGCCGCAGCCACGAGCGTGTCGGCGATCGGAGCATCGAGGTTGCGCAGCTCCTCGCGATGATGACTGCCACCGTCGAACAGGACGACTGGG
>JASJBC010000177.1 GCA_030066715.1 Acidimicrobiia bacterium | reverse complement strand
CTCAAAAGGAGTGGCATGGACATAAAAACGCAGGCAATCGAGGGGACGGTCGCATCCGGCGAGGAGCCGTGGGTCCGTGTGAGCAGGTATGCCGCTCTGACCATCGCTGTCTATGCAGTCGTGTTTCAACTGTTTGCCGGATTCTCACCACCAGTGACGGTCATCGGTCTGATGTTCCTTGCGTTCGGCGTGTTCCTCAGCAGCGGGAGACGGCGACTTGCATTCGCTTCTGGCACGGTTGCCCTACTGCTCGTCGTTTCCTTCGCAGCGCCGCTGGTCGATGCCCTGACCGACTTGGCCTCGCTGGAGGCCTTCGCTCTCAATTGGTTTCTGACGTTGACGGCGTTCGTTGCGTTCATCGGGGGGATCGGGGCGATCCGAGGCGAGAGCGGGCGTCTTGTCCGACCGATCGTTGGATTGGCAGTGGGTCTGTTTGTCGCCGGGTTCGTCGTGTCGGCCGTCGTTGCTGCCGGCGTCGAGGCCGCGGAGCCCCTCGCCGGCGACAGCAGGGTGGTTGCCGAGTCCATGTCCTTCGTTCCGGAGGAGCTTGTCGTCGGGGCCGGCTCCGGCATCTGGATGGAGAATCGGGACGGGCTCCGTCACACGTTCACAGTCGAAGGGACTGATGTCGAGTTGAACGTTCCGGGCAATTCGGCCGGTCGCATGGACCTTGAACTCGAACCGGGCACATACAAGGTGATTTGCGATGTGCCGGGTCACGAGGCGATGGCAATGGAACTCACGATCACGGAGGGATCACAATGAACGAAGCAGCGTATCGCGCCGCCGAGTCGGCGCTTTGGGAATCGATGGGGGTTGCGCCCACGGAACGGACCATCCGGTTGGCGACGACCGGCACGGATGTGCGCATCCAGGAGGTCGGATCGGGTCCGACAACCCTGCTGCTTCACGGTAGCCCGAGCAGTGGCTCGGGATGGGCCCACCTGGTCCCTCACCTGCCGGGCCGCATCGTGATGATCGACTTGCCGGGGACGGGCCTGTCCGAGCCGATCGGCTCCGGTGTCGGTGTTTCGGAGTACTTCCGACTGGTCGTGGTCGATTGCCTGGACGCGCTCGATGTGGATCGTGCCCTCGTGATCGGCTCGTCTTCCGGCGGCTCGCTGGCGCTCAAGGGAGCTGCCGAGCACCCCGCTCGGATCTCGGGACTGGTCCTCATGGGTACGCCGGGGTGGCTCGAAGAGTCGGGGACTCCGTTTGCGGAGCGTCTCATGCTTCTGCCCGGGATCGGGGCGCTCATGGGCAGATTCCGGCCGGGCGCAAAAACCCAGCGGAAGATGTGGCGCTCAATTGGACATGGGGCGAGCCTCGACGAGGGTCGTCTCGACGCTGCGTACCTCGAGTGGTGGGGAGCGCTGCTGAAGCACACGGATTCCCTCCGCAACGACATGGCTGTGATGCGCCTCTTGCGCGGCCGACCGGGCGCGTACTCCCCGGAGCACCTGATCGGCCCGTCTGAGCGGTCTCGTATCTCAGCGCCGACTCTCGTCATCTGGGGCGAGAACGAGACCTTTGGCGACCATGCTCTTGCCGACGCGCTCGTTGCCTCCATCCCAAACGCGGATTTGAAGCTGATTGATGGCGGCGGCCACTTGCCCTGGATCGACGCTCCCGAAGAGGTCGCGACAATGATCGAGGAAGTCGTGGCAGTATGACGCCATGTCCACAGAGCCCAGCCTTCGCGAACGTCAGGCCCGCGCCGTGCGGGCCAGGATCCGGGCGGCCTTCATCGCCCTGGTCGGGGAGCGCGGTCCCGACGGGTTCCCCTTGACTGAGGTTGCTCGCCGGGCGGGGATCAGCGAACGGACCTTGTACCGCCACTATCCCAGCCGAGATGCCATCGTCGATGGCATCGAAGCCAACGAGGTCGCCGAAATGGAGGCCGAGCTACCGAGGCACAGTGGCTGGGAGGCCGTGCTCGAGCCGGGCTCGCACCCTGTTGCCGACACGTTCCGCGTGTTCGACCGGAACTCGGATCTGGTCAAGGCCATGCGAGCGCTGCGAGCCGCAGGTGTCCGCAACGAGGCGTCGTACGCCCGGACCGAGCAACTTCGGCAGATGGTGGCGTCGATCGAGGGAGTTCCGGCCGAAGCCGTCGACCAGCTTGTCGGGCTCGTTCGCCTGCTGTCCGCATCCGACGGCTGGGCACGCCTCACAGAACCAGACCTCCAGCTCGGCGCTACCCGCGCAGGCGACGCTGCCGAGTGGGCTATCCGTGTACTCATCGAGGCCGCCCGCAACGAGCAGGGTTCGCTGGGTGACCCGGATGCCGGGTAGCGCAGACCCCGACATCCTGCCGCTGAGCGCCGCACGCGATCGCTCCTCGGTCGGCGGGAAAGCATTGGGGCTTGCCGACGCAATTCGCTTCGGCCTGCGGGTGCCGCCCGCTGTGGTCGTCCCCATCGATCTCGCCGGCCTCGCAGTAGAACAGCCGCAGGAACTGGGTAAGCGCCTCGGGGCGGCCACCGCGTCGCTCGGATCTTCGTTCGCAGTACGAAGCTCGGGGCTGGAAGAGGACTCAGCGGAAGCGAGTCACGCCGGGCAGTACCCGACCATGCTGGCGGTTGCGCCCGACGATCTCTTGCCGGCCGTGCTCGAGTGCGCAGCTCATGGCGTTGCTGTGATCGTCCAGCAGATGGTCGACGCCGTAGTTGCCGGCGTTGCCTTCAGCGTCGACCCGGTTACCGGCCGGCACGGCGTTGTGATCGAGGCAACTGGCGGCCTGGCCGACCACCTCCTGGAGGGGACCGAAGATGGGGAGCGTTGGGTGGAGGGCGTCGAGACCGTGCCCGAGACCAGAGTGCTCACGGACGCTCAGGCGGGGCAGGTAGTTGGCCTCGTGCAAGAGCTAGAGGCGGCCGTCGGCAGCCCTGTCGACGTGGAGTGGGCGTTCGACGATCGGCAGCTGTGGCTCATCCAGGTCCGACCCCTGACCGTGTTCGCCCACCGGCGTGCCGTCGATCTCCCAGATCGCCAGACGTGGACGCAGGCGCCGCGTTTCCCGGATCCAATGCACCGGCTCTCATTCTCGAACTGGTTCCCGATCCATACCGCTGCTTTCGACCAGGTGTTTGCTGATTTCGGTCTCCCGGCAAAGACGGTCGAGCACCGCAGGGTCGAGGGGAAGGTCTACTCCCGCGACGTACCGTTCCGGGGAGCGAGCAGGGACGACGTTCGACTCCCGGCGTGGGCCTTTGCCCTCGCCATGCGTCTCCCACCCCTGCGGTCCCACCTGGCCAAAGCGAAACGCTACGACGGCGAAGCCCGCATCCTCGATCTCATCGAAGGTTGGGAGTCGACGGCAGCTCCGGCGGCTATGGCCCGGACCAGACAGATTCGTCAAGCGGATCTGAGCAAGCTCGACGACGTCGACCTGTCGAATCACATCGACCGTGTTCGGGACCACATCCAAGAGCTAGCTGTCGTCCATTTTCGGCTGACACTCGGCGCCGTCATGATCCCGACGGGACGACTCGGCCTGTTCGTGCAAGAGCACCTGGGCTGGGGCCCGCTCAAGACGATCGACTTGGTCGGCGGGTTCGGTGATGCCAACTCCCATGCAGGCCTGGTGCTGGCCGAAATCGCCGCCTCACTCTCGGAGGCGGAAGAAGCGGTGATCCGGGCAGATCGGGCCGCCGTGATGGGTGTGGACGGCATTGATCAGTTCCTCGACGAACATGGCCACCGGCTCAACATCGACCTCACCAAACCGACCCTGGCCGAGGACCTAGGACGACTTGTCCACCTCGTTCTTGCGGCTGGGAGCAAGGCCGAAGACCCGCGCCTTCGCGCCGGAGAACGGGAGGCCGAAGCTCGCTCTGCGCTTGATCCGTCGCACCGCGCTGAGTTTGGCGCCCTCCTACGACTGGCCCGACGCGGCCGGCCCTGCCAGGACGCCAGCGAACTCGCAGTGTTCGATGCGGTTGCGCTGATGCGCCCCGTCGCGATCGAGGCCGGGAGTCGCCTGGCGGCAAGCGGACGGCTACCTCTGGCAACGGACGTCTGGCACCTCGACGTCACCGAACTGCAGCAGATGTTGACAGCCGAGATCACAACGGTCCCGGATCTCGTGGAGAGGCGCTCCGAGATGGCATGGGCGGCTACGCATGCGGGGGCTCGGCGCTACGGGCCCGAACCGATGCCGCCGCCCGATATCGAGGCCCTGCCTCGGGGCCTTCGCAACACCCTGGGTGCCATCCTGTGGTCGGCGGCACTGGAGACTCCGCCGCCGGTCGACAAGGCAGTCGACGGTGCCCTGGTCGGGCTACCAGGTGCCCCGGGTCGGGCAGAGGGAGCGGTACGGTTTGTGAACGGGGAAGCCGACTTCGTCGACGTTGGTCCCGGGGATATCGTGGTATGCCGCACTGCGGTGGCGGCCTGGTCGCCCATCTTTGCCGTCGCGGGCGGCATCGTCACCGAATCCGGGGGAGCGCTTTCCCATCCGGCAACCCTTGCCCGGGAGTACGGTCTCCCCGCAGTCATGTCGGTCCACGAGGCGATGACTCGGCTCACAGAAAGCGAATGGGTGCGGATCGACGGTGGCGAGGGCACAGTCACGATCTTGTGAAGGCGAGCTTCGTCCTGATCCGGTCGGCTGGCCCTCTCCGGATACGGGTTTCGCACCACACGACCCACCCTGACCCGACCTCGCAATCGCACGTGCGCAGGCCGCACCGGGGAAGACCCAGGGGTGAAGTCGCCTCCGGTGTTCGAGCGGTGCCCGACCAGGTGATCCAGATCGGTGACATTGCGATGGAATGGCTCGACCGAACAGACTGGGTAGTTGGCGCGTAGGCTTGTCAGGGATGCGCCGAGAGCGCGCAGTTTGGGATGCAATGCCGGTTACGCCCACCGGCGACGTCCGGCGGGGCGGCACACGGCGCAACGGCATCGAGTAACTCCATGGATGACAGCGCGCAAGATCGTTGTGGACAATGGGATCGATGGGCGGTTTCCCCGCACCGTCGGCAACGTTGCGATGTGCGCCAACCGCTGCGCCATGCGAGGTCGGCACGGTTCCTTCTGGTGCTGTTTCTGGTCCTGTTGGTCGCCGGTTGTGCCAAGACGAGCGAGGAGGTGCTCGCCAACGGGGATGTCGTGATCCGCACCGCCGATACACCGCTGGGGTGGCTGGCAATGATCCCTGCCATGGTCATCGGCCTCCCGTTGGTCGCTTTTGGCTTCGTCTTCGTCATCGCGGTTCTGCCTCGTGAGGCGTGGGACGGCTTTCAGGACAAGGACTACGGGCAGCTTGCGTTTGCGCTGTTTGCGATTCCGTTCGCTCTGGCCGTCCTTGGCCTGATGGCTTGGGCTATCAGCTCCTACACGGTGCTGAGGACCCACACGGTGGAGGTCGTGGCGGCGAAGTCTGAGAGCACCCTCACCGTCCGGCAGACGCGCCTGATCGGAGGCACGTCGACCGAGACGTGGCGCTTCGACGAAGTGGAGGACGTCGAGTACCTCTATCTAGCGAGCGACGACTCCGGGGCCATGGGGAGCGTGTCGGTGCAAACCACCACGGGCGACGAGGTGCTGCTGTTCGAGGGATCACCGTGTCCCGCACGAGATCTCGCCGAGGCTGTGGCCAGCGCGATCGAAGTCCCGATCGAGGTCCGACCCGGGATACCGGCATCGAGTTCTGTCGGGGCGTTCTTCTCCAGTCTGCGCTGTGGCACCACAGAGACGTTTGATCCACTCGATCCCGGCAGCTCCGTCGACGATCTCTCACGAGCGCTCGACTTCTCGTTCTTCTCATGGCGCTGGGCGGTACCACTGATAACCCTGCAGACTGTCGTGCTGGCAATCGCGGTGGGTGGCGCCGGGCACTCGGATAGCAGTCTCTTGAGAGCGATCGTTTTTGGCGCCACCGTTGCTGTCCTGATCGCTCTGCATGTGGCGGTCGTAATTGGGTATGGAAGGTGGCCTCCGGTGCTGGTGCTGTTGACTCTCCTGTCTGTTCAGTTCGCTGCGCGACGTGCAGGCCTAACTCCCCGTATCGCGGATATGTTCGACAGCTAGGCAGCTGATGATCTGTCGCTGCCGGCGACGTTGCTGCTTGCGCAGGCCGCCGGCTGCGACCGGTCTTTGGCGGCAGCCGAGCATCAGTAGGATCTTGGCAATTCCCGGGGATTGCGACTGTCGCGTATGAGTGGTGACGAAAGAGCTGGAGCCGAACCTTCTGCTCCTCTGCTGACGATGAAGCTTGTACCCCCGGTGCCGACGTCGCAAGGGTTGCCCAGACCGGAGGTCGTAGGTCGCCTGGTCGACTCAGACGCACAGGTGCTGTTGATTACCGCACCTGCTGGCTGGGGCAAGACGTCATTGCTGGCCGCATGGCTCGACGCCGAGGAGGGCCGACGCCCCTCCGCGTATCTACGGCTGGAGGAGGGTGATGACGCCGGACCGGTCTTTTGGACGTATGTGGTTGCTGCACTCCGCAGAGCTTGCCCGGAGCTTGCCGCAGGCGCCGAGGACGCGCTCAGGAGCCCGAGTGTCGACCCGATGCGAGATGTCGTGCCATCGCTCCTCAACGAGTTGACCGAGTCCGAAGAAGCCGTCCTGCTGGTCCTGGACGACTATCACCTGATCTCCCAAGAGGACATCCACCGCTCGGTCGGCTACCTCATCGATCATCTTCCACCGGGGGTGCAGCTGGCCATCGCAACCCGAGCCGACCCCCAGCTGCCCCTCGGCCGCCTCAGGGCATCGGGCAATCTCATGGAGCTCCGCGCGTACGACCTTGCATTCTCGGTGACGGAGACCGCCGAACTGCTCCGGCGTCGCTTCGCCGTGGAACTCGACAACGGCAGCGTTGAGCTGCTCCGCAGCCGTACCGAAGGCTGGCCGGCTGCAGTTCATCTCGCCGGACTGTCGCTCCAGGGCTCTGACGATCCCAGTGGGTTCATTGCCCGGTTTGCGGGTGACGACCG
>JASJBC010000176.1 GCA_030066715.1 Acidimicrobiia bacterium | reverse complement strand
AGGGTCGACTTCCCCACGTTGGGACGGCCGATGATGGCAAGCTTGGCCAAACCCGGCACGTCGTCCTCATCGCCGTCGAACACGGGAAGCCTGTCGACCAAAGTGTCCAGGAAGTCTCCTGTGCCGCGTCCGTGCTGGGCGGATATCGGCATCGGTTCACCGAGCCCGAGCGTCCACAGGTGATCCAGCTCCTCCTCTTGCCGGGGACCGTCGACCTTGTTGGCCACGAACACGAAAGGCACACCGCTGCGCAGCAGCAACCGGGCAACCCCCTGGTCGTCATCGACAAGTGATGAAGTGGCGTCGGCAACGAAAACCACGAGGTCGGCTCCCCCGACGGCGGCCTCCGCCTGCTCCCGGATGTTCATCGTGAGCTCCTCATCCGGATTGAGCTCCCAGCCTCCGGTGTCGATGAGCAGGAACCTGTTTCCCTGCCACTCGGCGGCGAACTCCCGCCGATCCCGCGTGACTCCGGGCTGTTCGTCGACGACCGCTGCCTTGCGCTGCAGAATCCGGTTCACCAGGGTCGACTTCCCCACGTTGGGACGGCCGAGAACTGCGACAACCGGTATGCGGCTCATGACATCGCTCCAGACAGAAGTCCGGCCACTGTAGGCGGTACCGCGTCGATCGGTGCATCGATGTCGGCGATGTCGACGTCGTCGAGGAACCGACCACCCGGTACTGCGGTGTTGGGGAGCAGGTACTTGCGCACCGGCTGCTCATCCGCCCTGATTGCAGCGGCCACGTCAGCTCCAACGAGCAGTCCGGACACGGCAACGTTCCCGCCGAAGAAGTCGTTGCGCACCGGCAGGACGCGCAGGTTCGTTCCAGCAAGTGACTCGAGCCGCGGCAGCACATCGGTGAACATGCTCGCACCGTACTCACCGGTGATGATGACGACGGCACCCTGCTCGCCAGAGTCCCCGCTGGCGTACTCGGAGCGCGGCTCTCGATAGCCCTCGGCGGGCGCCGCAGGCACTTCGTTCCACGCCCCCGTCATCTGCGGGAAGCTGGCGCGGCGCCCCTGTTCGACTGCGTCCAACTCGTCGAGGAACGCCCGGATCATGCCGATCCCGTTTTCGTGTTGATCGAACTGCTCGTAGTCAGCCGCCGGCGGGACCGACTCTCCTGCCACCAGGTAGAGCTCGTCCGAGGCGAAGAAGAGCCGCTTCCCAAGCTGCCGGGCCGCTACTTCTTGCCAGCTGTGGATGATCTCGAGGTCCGCACGGGCATCGGCCGGCTGGTGTACTCGCAGCGTGGTCTCTCGCCCGTACTTCGACAGCCCCAGTGGAACGATTCCTACTGACGCCAGTTGCGGATAGGTCACGATGATTTCGGCGAGGGTTCTCTCCAGGACCTCCCCCGAGTTCACGTCCGGGCACAGAACGATCTGCCCGTGTACCTCCACGTCCCGAGTCAAGAGCTCACGGAGCCAGCGCAGACTCGTCGCTCCGCGCGGGTTGCGCAGCATCTCGGCCCGCACCACCGGATCGGTGGCGTGGATGGACACGTAGAGCGGACCCAGCTTCTCCTCGACCACTCGAGCAAGGTCCAGTTCGGTGAAACGGGTGAGCGTCGTGAAGTTGCCGTAGAGAAACGAGAGCCGGTAGTCGTCGTCCTTCAGGTAGAGCGTTGTACGCATCCCCGGAGGCAGCTGGTAGATGAAGCAGAACTCGCAGTGGTTGTCACAGGTCTGCACACGATCGAAGATCGACGCATTCAGCCTGAGCCCGAGCGGAGCGCCCGCCGGTTTCCGTATCTCGAGCGCAGATGCGGCCCCGTCACGCCGGATTTCGAGTGCCACCGCTGCTTCGTCCACCAGCTGCTGGTACTCGATGACGTCGCTGGGCAGCACGCCATTGACCGACAGCAGCTCATCACCCGGTCGCAGACCTGCGACCGCGGCGGGGCTACCCGGCACAACCTCGAGAATCGTCGGATTCGACATGACGGCAAGAGCATAGAGTGCGCCCGCAGCGAGGGCGCCCGCCTGTGCCTGCCCGGGCCTCTCCCTGTCAGCTGAGGATTGGGCTCCGCCTACCATGTTCACATGGTTGAACAGGTACTCCTCGCCGAGCCGCGCGGCTTCTGCGCCGGTGTCGAGATGGCCATAAAGGCACTCACTTGGATGGTGAACATCTTCGAACCGCCGGTCTACTGCTACCACGAGATCGTGCACAACCAGGCGGTCGTCGCCGCCTTCGAGCGCGCCGGAGTGGTGTTCGTAGACGACATCAGTGAGGTTCCAGAGGGCCGGCCGGTCATGTTGTCCGCACACGGCTCGGCCCCGGAGATCGTCGCTGAGGCGCACCAGCGGGCAGCCGTGATGGTCGACGCAGTGTGCCCTCTGGTCACCAAGGTCCACCACGAGGTGAAACTCATGGCCGGCAAGGGCTACGACATCATCTACGTGGGCCACGAGGGACACGACGAGGCGATTGGCGCCATTGCAGAGGCACCCCAGTCAGTGACCCTCGTCGATCCCCGGGACGGGTTGGGTTCCTTCCAGCCGGCGGATCCAGAGCGGGTTGCCCTGCTGGCGCAAACCACGCTCGGGATGTACGAGTGGGAGGGCGTCCTCGACGATGCCTCGGCACGCTTTCCCGACCTGAAGACCGCCAGGCGCAGCGACCTCTGCTACGCAACGACGAACCGGCAAACCGCCATCAGACAGCTCGCAGAGCGCTGCGATGCGATTCTGGTGGTCGGCTCCGAGAACTCGTCCAACACTCAAGCTCTCGTCCGTGTCGCCAACAAGGACGGCACACCAACGTATCGAGTCGACGGTCCCGGAGACATCGACCCGGCGTGGCTGGCCGATGCTCGGATTGTCGGGGTCACCGCCGGAGCCTCCGCACCGGATCAGCGGGTACGGGAAGTGATTGCCGCAATCGATCCGAGTGACGGGTTCGCTCCGCTGTCGATCACCGACGAGGCCGAGTACTTCCCCCTGCCACCGACTTTGCGTCGCTTCGTGAAGACCTTGCAGACGGTGGTTGAAGCCGCGTTCTTCGTCCGCCATCCCGGCCGTCCCGGGCCCATCGAGGAGGATCCGGAGCATTCGGCGACCGGCGCGCTCGACCTGCTCGGGGTCTAAGAATCCTCGCAGATCGCCTGCCGGCGCGCCGCGGACACCAGGTCGAGAACGGCCGCAACCACTTCTTCGATGTCCATGGCCCCTGTGTCGATCTCGACGGCGTCATCGGCAGGCCGGAGCGGTGATGCCTCACGCGTCGAGTCGGCGTGGTCACGACGGTTGAGATCGGCGACGATCTCGGACACTTGCAGGTTGGCGGCCTCGGCATCGCCGGCGCGCCGCGCCGCCCGAATCTCTGCCGACGCAGTCAGGAACACCTTGACCGGCGCATCCGGGAACACCACCGTTCCGATGTCCCTGCCCTCGACCACGGCGCTGTCGCCGCGTTCTGCCACCCAATCCCGCTGTATCTGGACTATGTGCTCACGCACGGTCGGCAGCGCCGACACCGGGCTCACCGCCTTGGTGACGGCCTCAGACCTCGTCTCGGCTGCAATCGAGACACCGTCCAGCAGGATCACGCCGTCCTCGTAGGCGATCTCGCGAGCACGAACGGCCGCCAGGACTGCCGCCTCGTCGGCCAGATCGACGCCAGAATCGAGCGCAGCAACCGTCGCAGCGCGATAGGTGGCACCGGTGTCCAGGAAGTCAACGCCGAGCGCCTTGGCGAGCCGCCTCGTCACTGTCGACTTTCCGACCCCGCCGGGACCGTCTATTGCGATGACCACAAAGCCTCCAATGCCTCGAAGAACCGCGGCCAGGAAACCCCGACCGACTCAGCTCCGGCGATCGTAATCGGGCCCGTAGCACCCGTAGCAGCGACTGCACCGGCCATTGCGATGCGATGGTCGCCCTCCGCCTCAACGACGCCGCCGTCGAGCCAACCCAACCCCAACACCTCGAAACCGTCCTGCTGTGCCTGCGCTCCCCCACCGAGTGCGTTCACCATCGCCACGGTCGTTGCGATTCGGTCGCTCTCCTTCGCCCGCAGCTCTGCGGCATCGGACACCCGGGTGATGCCTTCTGCATACGAAGCCACCACAGCCACCAGGGGCAGCTCATCCAGGGCTGCCGCAGCCAATGCCCCGTGCACAGTCGTGCCGCGCAACTCGTTGCCCTGCACCCCTACTGTTCCCACCGGGTCGCCGAGTACCGCTCCCGTCACTTCCCCGGTGATGGTTGCGCCCATCGCCTCGAGCACCTCGAGGAATCCGATCCGCCCCGGGTTCAGCGACACGTTCGGCGTGACCACCTGGGCCCCGGGGATGATTGCCGCGGCCGCCCACAGGAACGCGGCTGAGGAAGGGTCGCCGGGGATGACGTAGTTGTATGCGGGCACATCGCCCGGGTAGATGCGGAACGTCGTGCCGGACTCGCGCTTGCCCAGGCCCATTGCCTCCAGCCATCGCTCTGTGTGGTCCCGGTAGCCGGTGGGACTCGTGATCGTCGACTCGCCATCAGCTCGCAGCGCACCGAGCGCAAAGGCGGATCGCACCTGGGCGGATGCCATCGGTATGTCGACGTCGGCCGCGGTCGTGCTCCCCGTGCCCCGGATCGTCACCGGGGCAGTGCCGTCCTCGCTCAGGCTCACCGACGCCCCCAGCGCAGTGAGCGGATCGACCAGGCGTCGCATCGGCCGCCGCATCAAGAACTCGTCGCCGACCAAGGTCGCCGTGCCGTCGGCTCCCGACAGGGCTCCGGCCAGCAGGCGCATCGTGGTGCCCGAGTTGCCACAGTCCAGCGGCGCATCGGGGATGGTCCACCCGTCGATGCCGGGGGAAGTCAATCGGTCCCCGTCGACCGTGACGCCGAGTCGCTCCACGAGGTCGCGGGTCGATTGCACATCCCGGCCCGTTGCGGCGCGGGCGATCGTGCTCGTCCCCGTTGCCATGGCCGCAAGGATCAGGGCCCGATGCGACAGCGACTTGTCGCCCGGAACCTCGATACCGGCCGCAAAGGGTCTGCGGGGACCCTCGACCACGACGCTCTCACTCACCAGCTTCGACCTCACTTGCGATGGCGGGAGCATCTTGCCATGTCGCCCCGGCTTCTGAGTACAACGCGTTGATCTCTTGGATCGTCAGCCGCCGCCACGCGCCCGGCTCGAGCCGAGAGTCCCGGATCGGCCCGATTGCGGTACGGGCCAACCGCAGCACAGGGTGACCGACGGCGTCGAGCATCCTGCGGACTTCGCGCTTCTTGCCCTCCGCCATCGCTATCTCCACCAGCGTCTTGTCGCGATGGCGGTCTCGCACCGAGGCGGTGACGGCCCGGGCAGTGCCGTCATCCAGTTCGACGCCTTCTGTCAGCCGACGGAGCGCGGCTTTGCCCGGCGTCCCCCGCACCAGGGCGAGGTACACCTTCTTGATGCCGTAGCGCGGATGAGTGACCAGGTTCGCCAGAGTTCCATCGTTGGTCAGCAGCAGGAGCCCCTCCGAATCGATGTCGAGCCTCCCGACCGGATACACCCTCGTGCCGACATCGACCAAGTCGACCACCGTCTCTCTCCCCTGCGGATCGGCCGCCGTAGACACGACCCCCTCCGGCTTGTTCAGCAGCACGTAGACGAGATCCGGTCGCACCGGGATCGGCACACCGTCGATGGCAACCGTGGCAGTGGCCGGATCGCCACGATCGCCGAGTACTGCAGTGCGACCGTCCACGGTCACCCGGCCATCGCGAATCAGATCCTCGGCACGGCGCCGCGACATCAACCCGGTATGGGCAATCAGCTTCTGGAGTCTGTCGATGATCCCTCCGGGCGGAACGGCCGCTCCAGCACATCCACCACGTCAGCAGGCGGCACGTGATCGGCGAGCGGCGGAAGTTCATCCAGCCCGCGCACACCGAGCTTCTCCAGGAAGAGTGGGGTCGTACCGTAGAGCAAAGCCTGCCCGGGTCCCGGTGCGTTGCCGACCTCGGCGACGAGCCCCCGACGCTCGAGGGTGCGCAGGGCGCGTTCCGAGTCAACACCACGGATCTCGGACACCTGTCCCCGCGATACCGGCTGCCGGTAGGCGACTACGGCCAGAGTTTCGAGGGCAGCCTTGGACAGCCTCGTGACCCGGTCCGTTGCCGCAAACCTCTCCAGATAGGGCCTGGCGTCCGGGTGGGTGAAGAGGCGCCAGCCCCCTCCCAGCTCCCGGAGGACCAAGCCTCGTCCCGATGTCTCGAGGTCGGCGGCGTAGCCGGCCAGCTCCTCGCGGACGACGACGACCGGTTGCTCCAGAACCTCTGCCATCTCGCTCTCCGGGATTGGGTCCTCGGCAACGAACAACATCGCCTCGATGAGTGCCCGCAGCTCCATCATTCGCTCCATTCGCTCTGCAGGCCGCCGGCATCGAAGGCGCCCGTGTTCTTGCTGACGACGGTTATCGGGGCATCGCGATGCTCCTGGCTTACGCTCACCACGCCCCAGCGCGCCAACTCGAGAAGCGCCAGGAAGTAGGCAACAACGTCGAGGGAGCGGTCACAGTGCGCCACCAGGGTCTCGAACTCGGTCTCCGCCAGGGCGGCCACGCGAATCCTGATGTCGGCGATGGCATCCCCGACAGAGGGAAGGTCGAGATCGAGGTGGTCCAGGTCCGGTTCGTCCGGAGCCGCCTCGAATGCCCTCTCCGCAATGACGACAAACTGCTCGAGATCGATGCCCAGCTTCACTTCCGGCTGGAGGGGCGTGATGTCCGGGTCGAGGCCGGCGAGACGGGGGACGAAGCGGGCATTCCCGTCGAAGCGGTGAGCGAAGACGGCGGCCACATCCTTGAAGGTGAGGCAAGCGAGCAGCCGGGCAAGGAGGCGGTCGCGCTCCTCAGCCAGGGCGAGTTCCTCGTCGATGTCGATCTCGCGATCGTCGGGCAGGAGATGACGGGCCTTGAGCTGGATCAGCGTCGCCGCAATGAGCAGGAACTCGCTGGTCACCTCGATGTCCATCTCCTCCATCAATTCGAGATGGTGCAGGTACTCGCCTACCAGATCCACGAGGCTCAGCTCGGT
>JASJBC010000175.1 GCA_030066715.1 Acidimicrobiia bacterium | reverse complement strand
CTCGGGATCATGGCGGTCGTTGCCGTGATCTCGAAGACGGCGGAGCAGGCCGCGAACTGGCAGTCGATTGTCGCAGTCGTACTGGGCCTGCTGGGCGGGACCTTCTTCCCGCTGAGCCAAGGTCCGCAAATCTTGTCGCTGTTCTCCAAACTCACTCCCCACGCGTGGTTCCTGCAAGGACTCGGCGATTTGTCGGCGGGTGATGACCTCTCGGTCGTGATCATTCCGACCCTGGCGATGCTTGCGTTCTTCGTCGTGACTCTGGCCCTTGCCGCGATGTTTGGACGAAAGAGGGTGTTGGCTCCATGAAGGCGCTTGCGATAACCGGGGTCAACGTCAAACGATTGCTGCGCGATCCATCGACGATCTTCTTCGTTTTCGTCTTCCCGATGCTCCTCATCCTCGTGATCGGGGCCTCGTTTGGCGGCGGCTTCACGCCCAAGGTCGGGGTGCTCGACGAGGGCGGCGGCGAGTTCTCGGCGGCGTTCGTCGCAGAGATCGATAGCAGCGAGGACTTCGAAGCCATCGCGTATGACGACTCCACAGTGCTTCTCGAGGATGTGGAGCGGGGTGTGGTCAACATCGGCGTGCTGATTCCTGCCGGCTACGACGAAACCCTCCGCTCCGGTGGCGAAGCCACGGTGGAGTTCCTCGGCCGGGCGGACCCGACCGTCCTCCAGTACCGGTCCACTATCGAGGCTGTGGCCGCCAACCAGAGCGCCATCTTCCGTGCTGCCCGGCTGGTGGAAGCGGAAGGCCTGACCGAGTTCGATACTGCGGTGGCATCGGCTCAGCTCGTGGCGAGCGGCGCCAGCGGTACCGATGTTGCGCGAGAGTCGGCGGGCGAGTCTCTGTTTGGAGAAGACCTGGGTCAGTTCGATCTCGGAGCGCCGTCCAATCTGCTCCTATTTGTCTTTCTGACTTCGCTGGCGGGCTCTGCCGCCCTCATCGGGACCCGTCGTCTCGGGGTGTCACGACGCATGGTTTCCACCCCCACATCGATCGGACAGATCCTCCTCGGCGAGACCGGCGGCCGGTTTGCCATCGCCATGATCCAAGGGCTGTTCATCATGATCGGTGCCGCGGTGGCATTCGAGGTGCGCTGGGGGAACCTGGTCGGTGCGGGCGCATTGCTGATTCTGATCGCCCTCGTCGGGGCTGGGGGAGGCATGCTGATGGGCGCCATCTTCGACAACGACGAACAAGCGGGATCCATGGGTGTCTTCATCGGTCTGGGTCTGGCCGCGCTCGGCGGCTGCATGGTGCCGCTGGAGGTCTTCCCCGACACGATGGTGACCGTTGCTCACATCACCCCGCACGCCTGGGGATTGGATGGATTCGCCGAGCTCATCAGACGGGGCGGGGATATCACCTCGATCGGCACCGAGCTCGCTGTCTTGGCCGGGTTTGCCGCCGCATTGCTTGCGTTGGGCACATGGCGCCTCAGGGCGAAGCTGACGCACTGAGTTCGTGGTCCGGGCGCTAGTCCTCGAAGTCGAAGAATGGGGAGTGCTGTCGCGGCGGCGTCTTGGGTTCGGCCGAGGGCGGCTCTGGCGAATCGATAGGGGGCGGCTCGGGGGCGGGGCGACGGACTGCGGCTCCGCGTTTCTCCCGCCGCACGGCCGCAATCCAGACGGCAAGAGCCAGCGCCGCCGATAGTGCGACCAGCCCGACGAACCACCAGGGGAAACCGCCCGTCGGATACTCGGTCCTGGCAAAAACGTAGAGCTCGTCGTCGAGTGGAATCGTCCAGATGAGCCTGCCGTCGGCCGTCACCTCATCGGCGTTGTGGTCGACAACCTCGCCTGGGAGCAGGACGGAGATCTGAGCCTCGAGCGTCTCCGGGTCGATCGTGCTCGGCGTCACCGGGAACTGCGACAGGTCGACTTCGCCGGCAAGGTCGAGTGTGGCTTCCAGTGACGCTCCCGCGTCGGACAGCTCGAGGTCGAAGAACGTGAAGTTGCCGGCGGCGGCCTCTTCGATGCTGTTCTCGTCACTGAACTGCACTTCGGTTGTGTAAACGGTCATCTCGCCGTCGGTGCTGGTGCTCCGCTCGCCTTCGAGCCCGAGATCGAGACCGGCGATGATCGTTTCGCTGTCGCCTGCCAGCTGGTCGATGAGGTCACCCAGCTGCTCATTGATGGCCACTTCAGCGGCGAGAGTCCCCGACCCGTCCTCGGCCACGTCGAGCCGAACGCGCACCTCGGCGCGACACGACGAAAGCAGCACTGCGGAGACGGCGATGAGGATGGCTACTCGTTTCATCGAATCGCCCGAGACTCTAGTGGGCAGATCTGTAACCCAAGCTCCGCGTTGCGGCGTATTCTCCCGCGTGTGAGCAAGTCAGACAGGTCCGAAACCGATCGATTGATCGGGGAACTCGTTGGGGCGTTCCCCGGCTATGTACGAGGGAAGCTCGCTGGTCTGGGTGTACCCATCGATAGCGACGTTGCCGGTGCAGTCGCCGCGGCGGCGGCGACGCTGGAGGCCGCCCTGCACGAGCTGCTGCAACAGTCTGCGGAGCACCAGGCAAGATCACCGCTCGAGTTGATCCGGGACGCCACGCAGCAGGTTACGAGTGCCCTTGCCGCCATTGGGGTGCGGCCACGTGAGCGGGACGAATGGCAGCAGAGCCAACATCCCGACGATCCGTACGACCTCTACCCAGCGTCGTCGCGAGATCTGGGCGAGGAAGCCTGGCGGCTGCATCTGCAGTGGGGGATCGACAAGGCGAGGTCGGTAGCGGGTGTGGTCCCGGATACAACGGACGGCGAGAAGCCACCCCGGCTGCCTGCAGTTGCGCTCTTTGGGCTGCCGCTCGAGGAGCGGCAGCCGATTGTCGACGTAGTTGCGGAGCGTGGGTATCGAGCGCTCGTGTGGAGGAACCCGGCGGCACTTGCCGATGCTGTCGCCGAGAAGCCGGTGCTCGTCATCGTGGACGACCGCCACCCGGAAGCCCACAGCGCCATCAGGACGCTTGTCGGTCAAGACGTGAGATGTGTAGCAGTCGTCGAACGTGTGGACGATCTGGTTGTCCCCGGCCTGCTTGCGCTCGGAGCCGCGGATGTGGTCGAGCTAGGCCAACTCGCCGCCCGTCTCAATCGCCTCCTGCCGCGGCCGGTCTGAATCACCGCTCCTGCCAAGGCTGAAGACCAACAGGCCGATCAGGACCATTGCCACCCCGATCCACTGGCTGACTCCGAGCGTCTCGCCGTAGATGAGGCGCGCCCAGAGTATTGCTCCCATCGGCTGGCCGAGCAGCAGGACCGAAGTGTCGAGTGCGGGTAGGTGGGGGAGCGACCGGGAGATGAGCAGCCAGCCGATCACCTGCGCGGTGAGGGCGAGGAGGAAGATCCAGCCATGCGCCGGCCAAGTGAAGCCCAGGTCGAAGTCGGGGGCGAAAGCGAGTCCGATCAGAAGGGTGGCGACGGCGGTTCCCACGGTTGAGTCGAACAACGGTCCGGTGGGGGGAACGTCATACCCGCGGTTCGCCTGGCGCAGCATCAGCACGAAACCCGCGTAGAAGATGGCGGAGAGAAGGCTCTGGGCGGTCCCCAATGCCGGGTTGTCGCCGTAGGCGTCGGGGCTGCCGGCGCCGGAGATCAAGAACACACCAAGCAGCATGATTGGTATCAACCAGACGACTCGTCGGCCGGGTCTCTCGCCAAAGAGCGCCCATGCGATGAGCGCAACGAAGACCACCTGGAGGTTGACGACAACGGTTGAGAGCCCGGCGCCGACCTCCCCGATGGCGGAGTGCCAGAAGGTCAGATCCAAGGCGAGGAAGATGCCTGACCCGACTGCGATCCAGCGACGTCGCCTTGGGCGTCGATCGCTCTGTCTCGTTCCCCAATAGAGGACGGCGAGGATCGGCAGAGCATAGAGAGCGCGGAAGAACGCGATGGTCAGATCGCCGGCGTCTTCGGCGGCACGCACCAGAATCGGCGAGAACGAGATGCAGATGACGCCGACCGCCGCCATCACTCTGTAGGCCATGTCGGACATTCGGCGAGACTAGCGACGCCGCCCGGGCGGCGGACCTCTACGCTTGGGTGCACTCGAGAGATTGGGATCACATGTCGGATGTCGAAACAGCCTTTGCCGCCGCCCTCGAGGAGGTCGAGAACCTACCCGAGCGACCGGACAATCAGGACCTCCTGCGGCTGTACGCGCTGTACAAGCAGGCGACGTTGGGAGATGTGGCCGGGAAGCGGCCGGGGATGATGGACTTCGTCAAGCGAGCCAAGTACGACGCGTGGGCTGAGCTCGAAGGCACATCACAGGAGGAGGCGATGCAGAGCTACGTCGACGTCGTCGAGGAGTTGAAGGCGGCTCAGGGGTAGGGCCCCTGCGGAGGAAGCCGTCATGGCGAGACGACCAGTTCAACCCATGCCGGACGACGTCCGCGATGCTCTGGAACAGACCGGCCTCACCGCGCTCTATCTGGAGCGTCCGTTCTATCAACGCAACGACTACTTGGCTTGGATTGGTCGCGCCAAGAGGCCGGAGACCCGCCAGAAGCGGTTGCAGCAGATGCTCGCCGAACTGGAGCGGGGTGGTGTGTACATGGGAATGGATCACGGCCCGAGCCGTCGGGATTGATTCTCTCGCCGTGGATGGCCCGGGGGCGCGCCCGCCGGTAGAATTTCCCGATGCGAGGCAAGGCTTTCCTAACGGCATGGGTGGTGTCCGCCCTGCTCCTCGGCTCCTGCTCTGAGGCCTCGCCCGATGTCGCTGCCGAGAGCCGCGATCTCACCGCCGACGAGATGGCCTCGCTGTCCAGCCTCGAGGAGGTCGACGACTATCCGCTCTATGTGATGCATCGCTACGCCCCTGAGCCCCTGTTGGCCGAGTCCGCCGACATGGCCTTTGCTGCCGTTGCTCACTCTCCTGGGTGGGGGTGTGCGCTGTTTGCCGCTGTAGCCGATCCCGACTCGATGGTCTTCGGTCGCAACTTCGACTGGGAGTTCAGTCCCGCACTGCTTCTGTTCAACCATCCCGAGGAAGGGTACGAGTCGGTGGCGATGGTCGATATCGAGTACCTGGGATATCCCGGGGGTGCGGCGAGAGATCTTGCCGACAAAGCACTCGGCGATCTCGTCGGTCTTCTGGATGCTCCCCGGATACCGTTCGATGGCATGAACGAGGCCGGACTGGTCATCGGCATGGCAGCCGTCCCGGCGACGCCCGTTCCATTCGACGCATCGCGGGAAACCGTTGATTCCCTGGGCGTGATCCGTGTTGCGCTGGACACGGCGGCGACGGTCGATGAGGCCGTCGAGGTGTTCCGCAGCCTGAACGTCGACTTCTCCGGCCAGACCCCGTTGCACTACCTGCTGGCGGATGCCACGGGTGATGCGGCGGTTCTGGAGTATCGGGCGGGGGAGGTGTGGGTGGCGCGGAGCGACACCGGGTGGCTGCATGCCACCAACTTCCTGCTGTCGCATGATGAAGAGGCTGCGGGTCAGTGCGACCGATACGACAAGCTCGACGCCGAACTGGCATCGCTGCGAGGTGAACTCGATCTCGACATGGCGCTTCGGCTGCTCGAGGACGTGGCCCAATCGCACACCCAGTGGTCCATCGCCTACGGGCTGTCCACGGGCGAGCTGCGGGTGACCATGGGACAGGCGTACGGAACAACCTACGACTTCGTCCTGAGCAACGGCGGTTGAGCTTCTGGCGCGACTCACGCCGCTTTTTCGGCACCAGTTCCGCCGAAACGGGTGAGCGTCACCGCGAGCAGAGTTGGCGGAACGCAAACTCCAACGAACTCGCCCTTGGCGAGTTCGCGCCCCCGGGAGGATTCGAACCTCCGACACCCGGTTTAGGAAACTGGCTCAAGCGCCTTTCGTTGTTTTTCGTCGGTTGTCGCCATCGGTGGAATCGTCAATGTTTATGGGGTATTCCGCCTGATTGTCCGAGTGCGGCGTTTGCATCGTGTTGCGTCGTTTCTCAACCTCTGACGGACAGTTGACGGACACTTTGCTTGCCTGGCCGGTTCATGATGCGTCGGTGACGCCGTGGTGTTCTGCGATCTGTCGCGCCAGCTGAGCGACTGGGATGCCTTGGAGGTCTGCGGCGGCTCGAATCAACCCGACCGTGGCGAACAGGGCATAGCGCCAGTAGTCGTCGTTCTGCCACCAGATCACCTCATCGAGCAGATCGGGTTTGAGCCCAGCTCGTAGCGCCGCACTGGTGAGAATCGCATATTGGATCTTGCGGTTCTCACGACCGCGGAAGCCGCATTCCGGAAGGTGCGCCTCCCGGAGCCCCTCATAGGAGATCGAGGTGTCACGGCTGATGCCGGCGATATCAAGAGCATCGGCAGCGAGCTCCATGAACACTTCACCGGGGAAGGTGTCCGTCCTGGGATGAAGGTCGCCGACCGCGGCCGCTAGCTCATGCGCGTCGGATCCCTTCTCCAGACCGGACAGGAGTCGTTGGATCGCTTCGATCCTGTCCTCTTCAGTTGGTCGGTTTGCCACGTTCCCGATCCGTGAGCTAGCGATGCTGCCACCTGTCCCGAAGACGACTCTACAGCGGCAAGCAGCGCCACCACCAAGGAGCACGAAGACTGCGGAGACTTGTCGGCGCTGCGATCTGCTCAATCATCCCAGATAACGGTTTGCTAGCGCAGATTGCCGGTTCGGGGCGGCGTACGAGGCCTGGCCCACCTTGGGGCCGGGGATATTTCCGAGCACTCACAGAAGTGCTGTTTGTCCCTGCCCGCTCGATGGCACAATTGGCAGCGTGAAAACGGTTTGGCTTCTGCTCGGAGCTGCTTTGCTCGCTGGGTGTGGGGGGTCAACGATCGGCGATCTTGCTGGCGGATCGATTGACAACACCGATTGGACGCTGGAGGGATCTAGTCCGGATGGCCAGCATCTCCTGGTTTCGACCTTGTTTGGTGGCGTTGCATCGGGCTGCGCTCGGTTCGAGGGGTGGGAAGTGACCGAATCGGACGATGCTGTCGAGATCAACGCCCGACTCTGGCGACAGCGCACCCCATCTGGCTGTACCGACGAGGGGGTTGTGGAGCT
>JASJBC010000174.1 GCA_030066715.1 Acidimicrobiia bacterium | reverse complement strand
CGACCTGATGATCGGTGATGGCGAGCTGTGCCTGGTGGCCGGGCCGACGGGGTCGGGAAAGTCGACGTTGCTGGGGGCCATCAACGGGCTCGTGCCTCACTTCACGGGAGGCCGGGTGACCGGTTCCGTGCTGGTGGCGGGCCGCAACACTCGAGACCTTCCGCCGGCCGGGATGGCCGACTTGGTCGGCTACGTCGGGCAAGACCCGGCGCGGGGCTTTGTTGCGGAGACGGTTGAATACGAGCTGGCCTACGGAATGGAACAGGCCGGCGTCCCCCCAGAGACGATGCGTGTTCGGGTCGAAGAGACGCTGGATCTAATGGGCATCGCGGATCTCCGCGATCGGAAGCTCACGGACCTGTCCGGCGGTGAGCAACAGCGGGTTGCGATCGGTGCAGTGCTGACGGCGCATCCTCGTGTGCTCGTCTTGGACGAACCCACCTCGGCTCTCGACCCAGGAGCCGCCGAGGATGTGATGGCCGCCCTCACTCGTCTGGTTCACGACTCTGCAATGACGGTTGTCGTCGCCGAGCACCGGTTGGAGAGGGTCATCCAGCATGCGGACCGGGTGGTGGTCATCGAGCCCGGTGGTGTGGTCACCTCCGGCGACCCCCGCGAGGTCATGAAGACGAGTTCCGTGGCTCCACCCATCGTTCATCTGGGCCGGGCGCAGGGTTGGGATCCTTTGCCCCTTACGGTGCGTGAGGCACGTCGTCGCCCAGGCCGGATCGGCAGGCCCGTTGCCGTCGAGGAGCGGGAGGAACCGAACGGCAGCGAGATGGCCGTTACGACGCGCGGTCTGTCGATCACCTACGGATCTCAGGTGGCGGTGCGCAACGCGACTGTGGGCTTTCGTCGTGGGGAGATCGCGGTGGTCATGGGCCGGAACGGATCAGGGAAGTCGTCGTTGTTCTGGGCCCTACAGGGGTCGTTGGAACCGGACCGGGGGACCGTCGAGCGCAACGTCCGTGTCGGCTTGGTTCCGCAAAGTCCGGCGGATCTTCTCTTCCTTCCCACCGTCGCTGCCGAGTGCGAGCAGGCCGACACAGACGCCAACGTCGCCGCTGGGTCGTGCCGGGAGCTATTGGATGAGCTGGCGGACGGGATTGACGGATTAAGCCATCCCCGTGACCTCTCTGAAGGTCAGCGACTTGCACTGGTGCTCGCCCTCCAGCTCGTCACCGCACCGGATGCCCTCTTGCTGGACGAGCCGACCCGCGGTCTCGACTACAACTCCAAGGAGCAACTGGCAGGAGTGTTGCGGCGGATGGCGGGCCAGGGCAAATGCGTTGTGCTGTCGACTCATGATGTCGAGTTTGCCGCCTTGGTGGCAGATCGAGTTGTAGTGATGTCGCAAGGAGAGGTCGTGAGCGACGGGCGGGCACGAGCCGCGCTGACGGCCTCGCCGCTGTTTGCCCCGCAGATCGCCAAAGTAATGGCCCCGGAGCCGGTGCTGCGGGTCGACGAGGTCGTGGCGGTGAGTCGATGAGGTCGCGCGGTCTGGTCGTGGTCACTCTCGCCTCAGTTGCTGGCTCGTTGGCCTTTCTCTGGCCGCTGCTAGTCACCCCAACCAGCACCCTGGCGCACAGCGAGGACGCGCCGCTGCTGTTTGCCCTACTTCTTCCCCTTCTGCTCGGGGTGGTCCTGGCGGAGCTATCCGACGGCGGGATGGATGCCAAGCGTGTTGCCATGCTTGGGGTGCTCGCAGCGCTTGGTGCGGTGTTGAGACCGCTCGGTGCCGGGACGGGTGGCATCGAGTTGGTGTTCCTGCCGATCATCTTGGGTGGGCGGGTGTTCGGCCCCTCGTTCGGGTTTGTGCTCGGGGCGACGACTCTCTTTGCCTCGGCGCTGCTCACAGCCGGGGTCGGCCCGTGGCTGCCATTCCAGATGCTTGCGGCGTCGTGGGTCGGCATGGGAGCCGGCCTGCTACCGCGCCGCTGGCGTGGCGGCCGCGAGGTGGCGTTGCTGGCGATGTACGGTGCCGTCTCGGCGCTGCTGTTCGGGTTCGTGATGAATATGTACTTCTGGCCATTCATTGCCGGCGCGGACACGGCGGTCTCGATGCAGCCGGGTGCGGCGGTGTGGGACAACCTGCGCCGATTTGCGGTTTACCACCTCACGACCTCGCTGGGATGGGACGTTGGCAGGGCTATCACGAACGTCGTGGTGATCTCGTTCGCAGGGCGAGGAGTCCTGATCGCGCTACGTCGCACCGCACGCCGCGCCTCCTTTGCTGCGGCGGAGGCAACATGGTCCGACGATTCCGCACAGAACCGGGCCGGTAGCCTATCCCCATGAAACAGGCATTCGTCAACGCCACGATCTGGACTGCAGCGGGTGAGGAGATCGATGACGGCAGTCTTCTCATCACAGACGGGAGGATTGTTGCCGTCGGCCCGGATGTCGACACCGCGGATGCGACGGTTGTCGACTGTGAGGGACGCTTCGTCCTTCCCGGCTTCGTCGACCCCCACACCCACACTGGAGTGTGGGGAGAGGGTGTGCGCGACGACTACGACGGAAACGAGATCTCCGAGGCGGTCACCCCATACACCCGGGCCCTGGACGCTATCTATCCGGAGGACATCGGGTTCGCCGATGCGCGCCGCGGCGGGGTCACGACGCTCGGCATCTCTCATGGCTCGGCGAATCCGGTCGGTGGCCAGCTGTCGGTTGCCAAGACGTACGGGATGGTCGCCGATGAGATGGTCATCAAAGAGCCCGCAGGGTTGAAGATGGCTTTTGGTGAGAACCCAAAACGGGTGGGGGAGCACTACAAACGGGCTCCGAGCTCACGGATGGGAGTCGCATATCTGGCGCGCAAAGCCTTCTACGAAGCCATCGAGTACCGCAAGGACTGGGAACACCATCGTGCTCTCGAGGCGGAGGAGCAGGCGAAACCAGAGGGGGAGCGCAAACCGCTCCGGGAGCCGAAACTTGACCTCGGCAAGGAGATCCTCCTCCAGGCGCTCGACCACAAGATCCCGGTGCGAAACCACGCACACCGGATGGACGATATCCGCACGGCGATTCGGCTAGCCGACGAGTTCGGCTACAGACTCGTCATCGAGCACGCAACCGAGGCGTATCGCATCGCTGATGAGATCGCAAAGCGAGACGTGATGCTTGCGATCGGCCCGCTGTTCGGGGAGCGCGCAAAGCGCGAAGTGAGCAAAGCCACCCCGGCAAGCGTCGGCATCATGGTCGAAAAAGGATGCACGGTTGCGATCATGACCGACTCGCCGATCAACCCGATACACGGCCTGCGCGACCTTGCGATCATGGCGATTCGAGAGGGCCTCGATCAGAGCAAGGCCCTCGCAACGATCACACTGAACGCTGCCCGAATCCTTGGAGTCGACGATCGTGTCGGCTCTCTCGAGCCGGGCAAGGATGCCGACTTCGTCATCTTTGACGATGATCCATGGGATGCGCGTAATAAGGTGCAGGCCACATACGTAGACGGCCGAGCCGTTTTTGAAGCGACCGGTCCGTACATCCCCGACTAGCCGGCAAGGTGCCGATGGCACCTTGGGCTCCGATACCTGCGAGAATCCGACCCCAGATCTCAGAGAAAGACACCTCAATGTCCGGAAACGCTGCCTTTGCCTATTCAGACACCGCGCTCGTCTCGGTTGCCCACGTTGAAGCTCCGGAAGTCGTGACGTCGGATTCGTTCGACCAGCGGCTCGCAGAGACCTACGAGCGCGTGGGCGCCCAGTCCGGACTGCTGGAGAGCCTGGCCGGTATCAAAGAGCGACGGTGGTGGCCCGAAGGCCATCTGTTCACGGACGCTGCCATTGCCGCCGGCGCAAAGGCCATCGAGGCAAGCGGGGTGCGGGTCGACGACATAGGCCTCCTCATCGACACCTCGGTCTGCCGCGACCGCCTGGAGCCTTCGTCTGCTGTCACCATCCACAATGCCCTCGATCTGCCGAGTTGGGCGCTCAACTTCGACCTGGCCAATGCCTGCCTCGGGTTCATGAACGCAACCCAGATCGCCGGCAACATGATCGAGGCCGGGCAGATCGACTACGCCCTCATCGTCGATGGGGAAGGATCGCGACACACGCAGCAGGTGACGCTCGACCGCCTCGCCGCACCCGAAGCCACGATGGCGGATCTGTTCGCAGAGTTTGCAACCTTGACGCTGGGTTCGGGTGGCGCCGCAGCCGTCATCGGCAGGCACTCGGACAATCCCTCGAGCCACCGCTTCATCAGGGGCATCTCACGGGCCGATACCAGCCATCACGATCTCTGCGTCGGCACCATCGAGAAGATGCGCACAGACACGAGGGGGCTGCTGAACGCCGGTCTCGACGTGTCCAAGCTTGCCTGGGGCGACGCCGAGGAGTACGGCTGGCTCGACGCCGACCGGTACATCATCCACCAGGTATCGCAGGTGCACACAACGATGCTGTGTGAGCGGCTTGGGATCGACATGGCGAAGGTGCCGCTGACCTTCCCGTACCTGGGCAACGTCGGTCCGGCTTCGATCCCGATCACGCTGTCTTTGGAGCAGGACAAACTGGAGCCGGGCGACCGGGTGATGCTGCTGGGGATGGGTTCCGGGATCAACGCCATGGCGACGGAGCTCATCTGGTGAGTTCCCGGCAAACCGCGCCGGCGACTTTCCCGCCAAGCGGTCTTGCCGGTCTCGAACGGAGCTGGTCGCGGCTCGTGTCGGCATCCGACGTTGACGGGGTCCTGCGTACCTGGCACGTCCTCGACAACGGAGTGGTCGATCCCGACCTGACTCTGCTCTGTGTGCACGGCAACCCAACCTGGTCCTATCTCTGGCGCAACGTTGTCGCCGCCGCACCGGAAGGGATCCGCGTCGTCGCCCCAGACCACCTGGACATGGGGTTCTCCGAGCGAACCGGCACGCTGCGCCGGCTGCGTCGCCGCATCGACGACCTCGAATCCGTTGTCGCAGAACTCGGCATCACCGGACCCGTGGTCACAGTCGCCCATGACTGGGGTGGCCCGATTTCCCTCGGCTGGGCCGGTCGCAATCGGGATCAGCTCGCCGGAATCGTGCTCATGAACACAGCGGTGTATCAACCGCCGAGCTCCCCGGCCCCGGCGCTGATCAGGATTGCCCGCAGCCGAGCCGTCCTCGGCACGCTTGCGGAGAGGACCCTGGGCTTTGTCAACGGCACACTCCGACTGGCGCGACCGCGGCTCAGTAAGGCCGTGCAGGGTGCGTACAAGGCGCCTTACCGGGCGGCGGGCCGACGCACCGCCATTGCGGAGTTCGTTGCCGACATCCCGCTCGAAGCGGAACACCCGAGCATGCCTGCGCTCGAGGCGGTGCAAGAGACGGTCGATGACCTGGGGGATCTTCCGGCGCTGCTGATCTGGGGTGGGTCGGACCCGGTGTTCTCCGACCTGTACCTCGACGATCTCCGGGAACGCTTGCCCCATGCCGACGTCCACCGTCGCGGCGAAGCCGGCCACCTGACCCCGGAGGACATCGACATCGCCGGCCCCATATTCGACTGGGTCGCTGATCTCGGCTCAACGCCGGAGCGAACCAGCCCGGAGAGTGAGCCGCTGTGGTCCGGTATCGAACGAATGCGCGATGCCGACATTCCTGCGGTAGTGGAAATGAAGGGTGCCGAGGCGGGGCGCAAGATCACCTTCGCCGAATTGGCTGCCGACGTGGACCGGGTAGGTGCGGGTCTCGCCGCCAAGGGGGTCGGCAAGGGACAGCGGGTATCTTTGCTGATACCGCCGGGTATCGACCTCACGGTGTGCCTGTATGCGTGCTGGCGGATCGGAGCCGCGCCGGTGATAGTGGATGCCGGTCTTGGGGCGAAGGGCATGACGCAAGCCCTGCGCAGTGCCGCACCTGACTATCTGATCGGGGTCGATCGGGCCATTGCTGCCTCGCGATTGCTCCGCTGGCCGGGCAAGCGCATCTCGGTGGAGAACCCGTCAACCGGGAAGGCGGGTGCCCTCGGTGTTTGGTCGTCCCTCCCTGAGATCCGGGCCGTCGGGGATGCGAGAGAGCTACCGGAGCCTCCTGAAGCCGGCGATCCGGCCGTTGTCGTGTTCACCTCGGGAGCAACCGGACCGGCCAAAGGAGTGGCATACAACCACGGGCAGGCGCAAGCGCAGCGAGACGCCCTCATGGCTCTCTACGGCATCGGGGAAGCGGACCGGCTGGTCGCAGCGTTTGCCCCGTTTGCGCTCTACGGACCGGCGATGGGAATGCCGTCCGCCGTGCCGGACATGGATGTCACTCGGCCCGGGACCCTCACCGCCGACGCCCTGGCGGGTGCCGCGGCGGCGATCGATGCCACCATGGTCTTCGCTTCGCCGGCGGCGTTGGTCAACGTGGACAAGACCGCCGGTGACCTGACGCCACGCCTGCGCACTGCCCTGCTCGAGGTGCGTCTCTTGATGTCGGCCGGCGCCCCGGTGTCCGGTGAGTTGCTCCGCCGTGTGTCCCATCTGGTTCCCAACGCCGAACTCCACACACCGTACGGGATGACTGAGGTGCTTCCTGTGGCAGACATCAGCCTCGCCCAAATCGAGCAGGCCGGCCGCGGCAAAGGAGTCTGCGTCGGCGAACCGGTGCCGGGAGTAGAGGTCCTGATCAGCCCCGTCGATGACCACGGCGAAACAAGCCTGCCACTCGTTGCGACGCCGGAGGTTTCCGGGGAGATCTGCATCCGTGCCGCCCATGCCCGGGATCACTACGACAAGCTGTGGGCAACCACGCGTGCAGCTTCGCAGCCTTCCGGCTGGCATCGCAGTGGCGACATCGGGCATCTCGATGAGTCCGGCAGGCTATGGGTCGAGGGGCGGATGGTGCATATCATCAAGACGGCCAATGGTGTGGTGACGCCGGTGGCGATCGAACACGCTGCCGAGTCGGTCACCGGTGTCGCTCAGGCCGCTGCCGTCGGGGTTGGTCCCTCCGGTACTCAGCAAGTCGTGGTGGTTGTCGTGACAGACGACCCGGATCGCAGTGCCGATCTGGCGGATATCGCGCTGACCGACGCCATCCGCGCCGCAGTCGATTTCGACATAGCGGCCGTCCTCACCGTTCCTGCGCTG
>JASJBC010000173.1 GCA_030066715.1 Acidimicrobiia bacterium | reverse complement strand
GCCGTTGGCGTCGGGCCGGCCTTTCTGGTCGTCCAGCACCGAAATCCCGGAGACGCCGATGGCCACATCTGTCTGCCCACGCCGCCAAGGCCGCCCGAACGTGTCGCTGATGATCACCGGCGTATCGATCCCTGTGGCCTGCAAGACCTTCATCCTGATCCCGTGTGCCGACCGATCCGGGTCGATCGGCAGCAGCACAGCACGATTGTCCGTGACGTTCGATCGGTCCACGCCGGCGTTGGCGCAGATGAAGCCATGATGTGTCTGGGTGATAACCAGATCGCCGCGCCTCCGGATGATGGATTGCGCCTCCGCTTCGACGGCGGCTCGATAGGCGGCATCGTCACCGGCGTCGATGATGCGCCCCTCCGCCTTGGAAACGATCTTGTGGGTCACCACCAGGACGTCGCCGCCGGCGAGGTTGTGCTCGGAAGCGGCGATGGCCGCCACGATCGCGGCGGCGACGTCATCGCCGTGGGTGATCTCCGGGATACCTGCGATCGGGATGATCTGGATCATGACGCCATCGTATCCAGGAGCCATCGGCCGAACCGTCTCCCTTCGTCGACGGTCCGCATGCGAGTGTCGGCGGAGAGAACCCGGGTCGCCGGTGTCGAGAGCGACTCGTCGGCGGAATCGGACTCATCGACGACGCATGTGGACAGCAATCCGGCGTAAGCCTCCAGCACGCCGGCGGTTCCCGGCGGCAACCCAAGCGAGGCCATGACCCGATCCGCCGGCCCTTTCAACGCCTTGCCTGCGAACAGTGGGCTCACGCCCACTACAGATCGGGCCGCAGCGACCGCATCCCTGATGCCGGCGATATCGAGAATGGGCCAGATCGACAAAGGGGGATTGGACGGCGCGATGACGACGAGGTCGGCGGCGGTGATGGCTGCCAGCACCCCCGGTGCCGGCGCGGCGCCTTCGATACCCCGATAGCGGACCGCGGCAACGTCGTCCTCGTGGCGGCGCAGGACGAAGTACTCCTGGAATGGCAGCCATTCGCCGGTGCCGATCTGAACCTCGGTCCTGACCGCATCGTCACTCGCCGGCAGCACTTGCTGTTCCACGCCAAGGGATGCAGCAATCCGAGCCGTCGTCACCGAAAGCGTGGTGCCGGTCCGCAACGCTTCGCTTCGCTGCAGACAGGTGGCCAGATCACGGTCGCCCAGCCGGAACGAGGTGTCGGTTCCGCGCCGAGACATCTCGTCCATGACGTGGAACGTGTCACCCGCAATTCCCCAGCCGTGCGGGCCTCCGATACCGGCCAGGGTGTAGGTGACGGTGTCGAGATCCGCTGCTACGTACGCACCGTACATATAATCGTCGTCGCCTACGTTGACGACTACCGTCAATCGGTCGGGTGCGACAGCACTGGAGAGTGCTCGAGCCATGCGGGCGCCACCAACGCCACCACAAAGCACAACGACGTCAAGATTGCGATAGATCGGTCACCACTCCAGAATGCGGCCTATGTCACCCCCCGGGAACCCCAATCCAAGAGTCGTTGCTGCCGTGCTCGCGCACGACAGTACCGACGTCTCGGACACGATCTCCCGAGTGCGGGCCCAAGTGTACGAGACCGAACGAATCGTCGTAGTCGGCTCGGGCTCCACCGGAAGGCACGCTGCGGACGGTGCCGGTGTCGAGTGGATGAGCACCGTGCCCAACCTCCTCGGCTCGATCGATGCAACGGTCACCCATCTCTGGTTCTTGTACGCAGGGGCACTACCCAGGCCCGACGCGCTCGAGGCGCTGATTTCGGAGGCGGAGCGGTCCGACGCCGCAGTCGCCGGGTCCAAGCTGGTTCGTGCCGACGACCCGGAGCGGCTGATCGCGGTTGGGATAGCGACCGACGTGTTCGACGTTCCGTACCTCGGCCTCGAGGAGAACGAGATCGACGCTGGGCAATACGACGTGGTGCGCGATGTAGCAGCCGTCGCCGGCGTGTCGATGTTGATCCGGAGAGATCTCGCCCGCGGGGTGGGTGGGCCGGATCCGAAGATGCCGCCCGAAGCCTCTGCGATCGACCTTTGCCAGCGAGCCAGGCTCCGGGGTGCCCGCGTCGTCGTTGTGCCGTCCTCCGAGGTCATGTACCCGGCCGACAAGTTCCGCGCTGAGTCATGGCGGGAGTGGGCTGGGCGGATCCGGGCCATGTTGAAGGTTTACAGCCTGCTCACACTCTTGTGGGCGATCCCGCTGCGGCTGCTGATTGGCCTGGTCGAGGTCGTCGTGAGCCCGTTCCTCGGCAGGTGGGCTCTGTTCGACTTCATTCGAGCCTGGATTTGGAACCTGATCCACCTCCCCTCGCTGATCCGTGAGCGCTTCGCCGCACGCAAGGGGAAGGCATTTGGCGATGCCGAGTTGTTCCGGTACCAGCTGCGGGGTTCCGCCGTCCTGTCTGATCTGGCAGGGGAGATCGGCGGCAGGCTCCGCTCTCGGCTCGATCGTGAGGACGGTAGGAGTCTCGCTTCGATCGGCAATGACCTGCGCCAACCTGCGTTCATCGTCGGCGTGTTGACCGTGGTGGTGTCGCTCCTGTCGGTGCGCTCGCTGTGGTCGTCGGGCTGGCCCGCCGTCGGCAGCAGCATGCCCCTCCCGGAATCGGCCGGTCAGGCCATCGGCGCCTATGCCGGAGGCTGGAATCCCGGAGGCTTCGGCTCAACCGAAGCGCTGCCACCGTTGATCGGCTTTGCCGGCGCGATCCAGTGGCTCCTGTTCGACTCGCCCCAGCTCGCCGCATGGACGTTGAGTCTGCTCGCAGTTGTGGCCGGGATCTGGGGAACCATTCGCCTCGTGCGAATCTGGGACATCGAAGTAGTAGCAGGTTGGATCGGCGGCATCGTGCTGGTCGCCGGACCTGCAGCTCAGGCCATCGGGGACCGCACCGCTATCGGGCATGTGCTTGCGCTGGGTGCTCTCCCCTGGGCGATACGGGTCGCTGTGACGAAGTGGCCGTCGGGCTGGGCCTATCGCATTGGCCGGCTGCTGGCGGCTGGCTGGGTCACCGGCATCATGGCGATTCTTGCTCCACCCCTGCTCGTCGTCCCGGCCGGAGTGCTGCTGATTCGAGTCCTCCTGAAGCCGAACCGGGCAGCGACTTGGCGCGCCCTGGCCATCAGCATTGCCGGCACCGTGCTTGCTATGCCGCTGCTCCTGCCTTGGCTTGCAGTGGTGGACCTCGAGGAATACTTGACCGCAGGCGCCGAGTACTGGACGCCCGAACTGATCCCGCTGGTGGCCATCGGTGTTGCGTTTGCGGCCGGGCTGCTGGCGGCAAAAGGCCGGCAGGCAGATGCCGTCCTCGTCGGTGGCGTGCTGGTTGCCGGCGGTGCCGTGCTCGCCCGGGGGTTCGATCTCGGCTTGGGCCGAGAGGCGGCCGTCTCCGGTCTGGCCATTGCCGCACTGGGATCATCGTTCGTTGTCGCCGGCGTTGTCGATTCGCTGCGGACGGCCGATATCCGCGGCTCACGACGCGTGCTCGGTGGTCTCGGCGCGGTAGGAGGCGTGGTCCTGCTCGCCCTAACTGTGATCCCCCTGTACGAGGGTCGCGGATTGCTGCCCTCCGACGAGTACACCGAGCCGCTGCGCTTCACCGAAGCGGCCGATGGAGAGGCGACGTCGTCACGGATCCTTCTGGTCGGACCGGAAGACACGTTGCCAGGCGAGTGGCGGCTCGTGCGTGGTGCCGCCTATCGAGTGGTTTCGGCGCCGCTGCCCGCCCTGTGGGAGGTTGCGCTTCCCGGGGCGACGGCAGTCGATCAGGCACTCGAATCGGTTCTGTTGGGCCTCATCGACGGAGAGGAATCCCGGGCTGGGGCTGCGCTTGCCGAGTTCGGAATCCGCTGGGTCGTCGTCACCGGGGACACTCCGCTCGAGGCAGTGTTCGACGGCCAGCTGGATCTGATATCTCTCGGTGGAGCCAAGCGCCCCACCTTCCTCGTCGACAGCGAAAACCCTGTTCGTGCGGTGACCGCCGCAGGGAATGAGTGGGGTAGGGCAGGCACCGGCTATGCCGGCGAACCGGCCAGCGGCGAACGCGTCCGGGTGGCAGAGACGGCAAACTCGCGATGGAGCCCCGGTCCGTGGAGCCAGGACGGATGGGGCAACGAGGTCTCCGCAGCCACGGGCGAGGTTTGGTACGAGCCCATCGAATCACGACGGAGCCAGGCTTCGGCGGCTGCCGGGGTTCTCGCCTTGTACGTGGTCGGCTCGGCCCTGGCGAGGAGAGCGGGACGATGATCAAGAGGATCACCGCCGGCGTGTTGGCAGGTGCCGCAGTGTTCTTTGCCCTGACTCTCCCCGAGCCCGCGGCGCCGGCGGGCCCCGAGTTCGAGGGCCCCGAGGAGCGCGAATCAGTTGCATCGGCGACCGCAAGCGTCTGGTACTGCACCTGGGCGGCCAGCGGTGCGCTCCGCGATTCAACTGTGATGGTGGCGGCGAACGTTCCGGTGCAGGCCTCGCTCACTCTCCCGCAGCAAATCGTGGGCGAGGAACCCGATACCGGAGAGGTCGAACTGGACGCAGCCGGTGCACTGGCCGTCGATATCGGGCAGATCGTCCGTCGCGGCGATACTCCGCTCTTCGTCGAGTTCGACGACGGGCCGGCGGCGGTGGCCGTTGTGGTCGAAAGTGATGAGTTGCTGACTGGGGATGCGTGCGTTGCCCGCATCCCCAAGGTCTGGGAGTTGCCCGGCGGAACCACTCGCGAGGGGAGAACCCTCACGCTTCGTCTGTTCAATCCATTCCCCGAGCTCGCCAAGGTCTCGGTCGGCGGTTCGAGCGAGTCCGGCGAGACCGGTCTCGTCGACCTCCAGAACATCGATGTCGCGGGGCGCACCTGGCAGGATGTGCGGCTCAACGAACTCGTCCCTCTTCTCGACGACCTTGCGCTGACGGTGACAACGAGTGAGGGGTTTGTGATCCCGTCGCTGGTCGTCGCCGGCACGGGAGACGAGGCAAGCTGGCCGGGCGTCGCACCGGGGACCTACTGGGAGTTTCCCGTTGCGACCACGTCCGCCGCCTTCGCTCCGAGCCTGATGCTGTCCAACACCGGGGCTACGGCTGTCACCGCGACCATCGATGTCTTCACGGCTCAGGGCGCAACACCGGCAGCACGGGAGGTGGTCGTCGATCCTTCCATCCCCAAGCGAGTTGACCTGAGCGACCTGGCGGACGGCGCACTCAGCGTCCGTGTCCGCTCGGCGGCTCCGCTTTCCGCTGTGGTCCTGGCCGAGGAATCGGCAGTAGTCGACGAGGCGACGGACGAGGAAGGGCAGGTCACAGAGGGCGACGAGGAGGTCGTTGCCGACCGGATCGCGGGAACCACCGGGGTGGCCGCCCCGGCAAGCCAGTGGCTTGTGCCCGGTTTGGAGGCGGTCAGCGATGGTGATTCCACACTGTGGCTGCTCAACACGGGCACAGAAGCGGCGACGGTGATCCTCCAGCCGCTGGGCCTCCAGGAGCTCGACGCAACGAAGCAGTCGGTTCTTCCCGGCTCCGTCCTCGAGATCCGGCTGGGCTACGACGGGTCCGTTGGTGGCTACTTCATCGAGTCGTCTGCACCGATCTCCGTTGCTTGGAGTGTCGAGACCGAAAAAGGGATCATGTTCGTGGCCGGGACGGTCGTGGGTGGATGACACTATTTGGCGCCTGCTGCTGATCGCTGCGGTCCTTGCCGCAGCAGCGGTGGTTGCGCTGCTCTTCCGGCGACGTCCGGTGCACCCACCGCTCGACATCGCCGGAACCGACCTCGGGCCCGGGCTGGTGGTGTTCACCTCAACCGAGTGTCAGCGATGCAAGGTCGTGCTGGCCGCCGCCAAGAGCGTGAACGCACCGTTGCGCGAGGTGACCTACGAGCTGGAGCCGGGTCTGCAGGTAAAAGTGGGAGTGACCGGGGTCCCTCTGACCATCGTCGTCGACGACTCCGGCGCGATCGTTGCTCAGTTTGCAGGACTCGTGAGCGCAGGTCGGCTGCGCCGCGCCGTGGCCGGGACTCGGTAGAAGATCCACCACTCCGTCGGGTTGTGCCACTAGCGTCACGATCCAGATGAGATGTACAAGATGCACTTCCCCGGCAGACTCGGTCATGTCCTTCGACTATCCCGAGCGTTCCATGTGGATCTCTGATATCGAGGTATTGGATCAGCTCGGCACTGCGTACCCGCTGTGTGCTCGCCACGCAGCCCGCTTGAGCGCCCCCGTTGGCTGGACCCTCACCGATCGGCGATCGCCCATGGCGCGACTGTTCTCGGTTCCGGCGTAGGGGTCGAGATGCCGATCGACCGGGAGGTGTTGGAAGCGATAAGGGAGATGGAGGAGCCCGAGTTACGCCGCCTCCTGATCCTGGCCCGGGCTCGCCTGGAGAACCGAGGTGTGTTCAACAGCGCCAACGAGCCGGACGTGAAGTTGCGGCGGCAGATGGTCAAGTGCGGCAAGGACTCCTGCACGAGGTGCCCGCACGGCCCCTACTGGTACGCCTACTGGTGGGAAGAGGGCAAACGGCGCTCCCGCTACATCGGCAAGCTGGACGAGATCCCCGAGATGGCATGACGCGCTCGCAGGTCGCGAAATGCGCAGCCGACCTCCCCGAACACGACTACTCTTGTCCCCATGAGTAGGAGAAGAGGTACGCCGGTTGCACCTCTCCAGTGTGCGGCTTGTGGAGCCAACAACGTCATCCAGATCGAGTTGACCTTGCCCGACGGCACCGAAGTCAACTTCTGCTCGTGCCATCAGTGCGAGGAGCGTTGGTGGGATCGGGACGGAGAACCGCTCGAGCTCGATGTTGTCCTCGAGCTGGCTCGCAACACCGACGCCTGATCAACACAAAAGGAAACCTCGGCTAGCCTCTCGCCGGTGACCACGACCTCCACCGTCCGTTCGACGTCCACCAACAACCGTCTCCTTGCCGTTCTGGCGATCCTGCTGCCCACCGGGCTGATCCTCCTGATTATGGCCGGGCTGGTTGCTCGGGTGAGTCCACAGGACGCGTTCCCGTTCTTCAACATCGACTTCCACTGGCCGTCGCTCCTTCTCGCCAACACGCCGACGGGTGGCGATATGGG
>JASJBC010000172.1 GCA_030066715.1 Acidimicrobiia bacterium | reverse complement strand
GAGGATGTAGTCGACCCATCGCCCCCGGCGAGCGCCGACTACCAGCCCGGCCTCGCGCAGGATGCGGAGGTGATAGGAGAGCAGGTTTGGGGCAATGTCGAGAGCCTCTTGCAGATCGCACACGCAGCGCTCGCATCCGCCGACCTCGTCGAGGATGCGCAGCCGAATCGGGTCACCGAGGGCGCTGAGCACCTTCGCCCTCGCTTCAAGATCAGTTGATTCAAGATCTATTGAACTCACAACCACAGCATGCATTGCGGGCACGAGTGCTTCCAGGGTCGGAAGGCCCCGACGGATGGTTCGCAGGTCCCTCGGCCACGGGACCGCGGTCATCCCCTGAGAATCAACTCGGTGCCTGCACCAAGGGCAGGTCGACGGTCACCGTCGTTCCGGAGCCGACCGCACTCGAGATGGCGATGGATCCTCCGTGCGCCTCGACGAGATCGCGGCTGATCGTCAACCCCAAGCCCGAACCGCTCGACGTGGATCCTTTCCGGAAGCGGTCGAAGACGTGCTCCAGGTCGTCTGCGGCGATCCCAACACCGGTGTCGGAGATCGCGATGCGCAGGGAGCCGGCGTCGGTTGCGGCCACCGCAGTCAGCATGCCGCCGTCGGGCATCGCTCTGATCGCATTGACGACGAGGTTGGCCACCACTTCGCGAATCCGCACCGGATCGATCACGACCTCGCCGATGTCGCTCGCGGAAACGTCGATTGCGATGCCCGCTCCGGCCAGCGTGCGTCTGTGCGCATCGAGCACGTCCTGGATCAGATCGCCGATGTCGGTCGGCTCCATGTGGAGGGAGAGAGCCCCCGCTTCAGCCAGGCTCAGCGTCCGCAGATCCTCGAGGAGGCGCTCCATGACGGCCACTTCCTCGAGCAGCAGTTCCAGGTGCTCCGTGTCGGGGGCGTGGACGCCGTCGAGCATCGCCTCGATCTCACCCTGCACGACGGCGAGGGGGGTGCGCAGCTCGTGGCCCAGGTCGGCGAGGAGACGGCGGCGGGCCTCGTCGGCACCCTCGAGGCGTGCGGCCATGTCGTTGAAGGACTCGGCCATCGGCCGGATCGTGGCGGAGCCCTCGGTCTTGACTCGAACCGAGTAGTCGCCGCCGGCGAGAACGCCGGCAGCTTCGGCCAGTTCCCGCACCGGGCGCAATGTGCGCCGGTAGTAGCGAACCAGCAGCGCCAGGATGAGGAGCACGACGACGGGCGCCAACACGATGACGACCCACCGGCTTGCTCCGGTGCTGCCGATGATGGCCGTGGCGATGAAGGCGCCAAAACCGATCAGCAAGGTGAGGAACAGGGCGAGGCCGAGCAGGAAACGGCGGGCCACTCTGCGGCCAAAGCGCTGCCAGGAGGCTCTGTTGTCGCCCTGGTTCCACCACTCCGGGCCGGGGGGTCGCCAGTCGCCGTGACCCCAGTCGGGCCGGAAGCCGCGCCTACTCATCGGTGAACTTGTACCCGACGCCGTAGACCGTGAGGACCAGAGATGGGCGTTTTGGGTCGGGCTCGATCTTGCGGCGGATGTTCTTGATATGGGCATCGACGGAGCGTTCGTAGGATTCGAAGGAGACGCCGTGGACGGCGTCGAGCAGCTGGGCACGGGTGTAGATGCGTCCCGGCTGGCGAGCGAGCACGAGGAGCAGGTCGAACTCACTCCCGGTCAGATCCACCTGCTCGTCGTCGACGGTGACACGGCGCTTGGGAATGTCGATTTCGACAGGTCCGGCCTTGACGATCTCGCCGCCTCCCAGGGTGGCGTCGGCCCGGCGCAGCACCGCACGGATCCTGGCGACCAGCTCCTTCGGGCTGAAAGGCTTGGTGACGTAGTCGTCGGCGCCGAGTTCCAGGCCGACGATCCGGTCGGTCTCCTCACTCCGGGCGGTGAGCATGATGATCGGCACGGAGGAACTCGCCCGCAGCTGGCGCGTGACGTCGAGGCCGTCCATGCCCGGCAGTCCGAGGTCGAGAACGATCATGTCGGGTCGTTCCGCCCGGGCGAGAGAGAGCGCAGTCGAGCCGTCGGCCGCTTCGATGACGGCGAAGCCCGCCTGGTGCAGATAGTCGCGCACCAGGCGGGCGATCTTCATCTCGTCTTCCACGACGAGGACTGTCTTCATAGGGGCACCTCGCTGCCACCCATGGTGGCAGATCGCATCACTCGGGCTTGTCCACCCAGCCATCGACCTCTTCTTTGGCGTGGGCCATGCGATGCCACTCCTCGAATCGATCCGTCTCGTTGGCTTGGTTCTCGCTGCTGCGTCTCCGTTGCGGGCGACGCCAAGTCGGTCCCTCTTGTCGCGCCCAGGGATGCTCCCATCTCCCGTCCTTCATGTCGTCGCCGAACCGGCGCCGGGCGAACACCCCGAAGAACGTTGCGATCAACAGGATCTTGAAGAGGAAGAAGAGCGGTATCAGCGCCAGGAACCCGATGCCAACTGCGGCGCTCTGGGCACCGCTGAAGAGGATGGCTCCGAGCCCGATTCCGGCGAGTACCAGGAAGGCGAACCTGAACATTGTGTTGCTCCTTTTGGTTGATTGGAGCCAGGTTCTCGAAAGAATGTGGAGAACTTGTGAAGACACCACGGAGAGCTCGGCGGCGCTACGTTCCGCCGACGGGTCCGAGGTCTATAGAGTTGCGGCATGGTCCAGATACCCGCCCCGTTGACACTCGATCAAGCCAAGGTGGACGCCGACTTCAACCTTCTCCTCGACTCTTTCTGCGAGGTGTTGGACGACCTCGGGTTCGGTGACGTCGCTGCGGCGCTTCCGTGGCGCGGAACTCCTCCTGAAGAGGCCACCAACGTGGACCAGCGCCGGCTCACCCAGGCGCTGTCAATTGCGTTTCGGCTGGCCAGTCTCGCCGAGGAGAACGCATCTACCCAGCATCGGCGGCGTCTCGAGGAAGAATCCGGGCTCGGCTCTGTGTCGGGCCTGTGGGGCCGTATGCTCGCCGATCTCGAGGCGGCGGGTCACGACGGGGAGGCCATCGCACGGGGCCTGACCGGCATCGCAGTCGAACCGGTGCTGACGGCGCACCCGACCGAAGCGAAACGGGCGACCGTGCTCGAGGAGTACCGAACGATCTATCTGCATCTGGTCGACCGGGAAAACCAGATGTGGACGACCGAGGAACGGCTCGGCATCGAGCGGGATATCAGGGCTGGGCTAGAGCGGCTGTGGCGCACGGGGGAGATCTTCCTCGAACGCCCCGACGTCGCCGACGAGCTGCGCAACGTCGTCCACTACCTCGTGCGAGTGTTCCCCGACGTGATCGGGCGGCTCGACAACAGGCTGCGCTTCGCCTGGGAGGACGCCGGATTTGATCCGTCGCTGCTCGAGCCGGCATCGCTGCCCCGGGTCACTTTCGGCACCTGGGTCGGCGGCGATCGTGACGGGCACCCGTTTGTCACCGCCGACGTAACGGAACGAACGCTGGATCACCTCCACAAACAGGCGGTGGCGCTTCTCGATGAGGCTTTGCGCAAGCTTGCGGTCGGGCTCAGCCTCTCCGATCTGCTTCACGAGATACCGAACGACATGTCCGAGTGGATCGCGTCCACCGCCGCTGCGTCGGGAGTGGCGGGCCAGCGTGCGATCGAGCGCAATCCCGAGGAGTCCTTCCGCCAATGCGTCAACCTGATTCGTTCCCGGCTCCCCGGCGGCGATGCACCTCTCCTCATGACGTATGCTGGCGAGTTGCTCGCCGATCTCAACCGTCTCCACGCCTGGCTCGAGGACGTCGGTGCTGACCGTCTGGCGCGGCGGGATCTCGACTCGGTCGTCCGGCTGGTGCAGACGTTCGGTTTCCACCTCGCCAAGCTGGACATCCGGCAGAACAGCCGCTTCCACGACCTGGCCCTCGGCCAGCTGCTCGCCGCCGCTGGGATACCGGACGGCGACTCGTTCGGTGACTGGGATGAACAGGCGCGCCTCGACCTCCTGGCCGCAGAGCTGGCGTCATCGCGCCCGCTGGCCCCACCCGACGCAATGCTCGGCCCCGAAGCCGAGGCTGTGCTCTCGTGCTTCCGGGTCCTCCGGCAGTACATCGACGAACGCGGGACCGAGGGCCTGGGCAGCCTCATTGTGTCGATGACGCGGGATGTATCGGACCTACTGGCCGTCTATGTGTTGGCGAAGGAGGCGGGGCTGCTGGTGGTGGATGATTCCGGGCCACGATGCTTGCTCCCGGTGGTGCCGCTGTTCGAAACGATCGACGATCTCACCGCCAGTCCGCGGATCCTGGGTGATTTCCTGCGCCACCCGTTTACCCGGGCCACCCTCGACGCCACGGCAGCAGCGGGGGAAACACCGTCGCAGCAGGTCATGATCGGCTACAGCGACAGCAACAAGGACGGCGGCATACTGGCCAGCCAGTGGGGTCTGCATCGGGCCCAGGAAGCTCTCGCAGAGGTGGCCGCAGCGGCTGGGGTGCGGATCTGTTTCTTCCATGGCCGCGGCGGCACGATCAGCCGGGGAGCGGGTCCTACCCACCGGTTCCTCAGGGCGCTTCCTCCCGGGTCGATGACCGGTGAGCTCCGTCTGACCGAGCAAGGCGAGACCGTTGCGCAGAAGTACGCCAACCGCAGCACCGCCGAACGGCACCTGGAGTTGCTGCTGGCCGGAGCGGCCGGTGCCGCCATCGGCACGGAGGCGACGCGGGCAACGCGGCACGATCTCGAACCGGTAATGGATCGGCTTGCGGCGGCAAGCCGGGTTGCATACGGGCAACTGCTGCAGCGTGAGCGATTCGTCGAGTTCTTCCGGCAGGCCACACCGGTGGATGTGATCGAAAGAAGCAGCATCGGGTCGCGGCCGGCGCGTCGGACTGGCCGGGCAACCCTTGCTGATCTCCGTGCGATCCCGTGGGTCTTCGCCTGGAGCCAATCCCGCTACTACCTGTCCGGGTGGTACGGGCTCGGCTCGGCCCTTGTCGATCTGCGATCGCACGACGGCGACCAGTACGCAGAACTTCTTCGCCATGTGTTCGAATGGCCACCGCTTCACTACGTCATCAGCAACGCCGCTACCAGCATCGCCACGTCGGACCCGGAGGTAATGCGGGTCTACGCAGGCCTTGTCGATGACGAGGCACTCCGCGATGCATTCCTGGATCCGATCCTCGAAGAGCGGCAGCGCACGTTGGAGGTGCTCGAGGAGATCTACGGCGGCCCGTTGCGCATCCGTCGGCCCAACATCTCGAGGACCCTCGAACTGCGGGCGCCGGCGTTGCGTCTCCTCCACGAACGCCAGGTCGAGCTGATCCGGCAGTGGCGCGCCGATCAATACGACGAGTCCCAGCTCAGCGAACTGATCGAGACCGTCAACGCCATTGCAGGTGGGCTCGGATCGACGGGCTGATCCGCTTCTTGCGTAAGCGGCGGCACATATGTGCCGCCAGCTACGCAAGAACGGAAGGAGGTCACACGAAGTGGGCCACTTCCCCCGCAAGATGGATGAAACCGGCGGCGGTTGCAGTTGCGACGAGGATCGAACCGGCAGCCTGGAACCATTGCGGCTCCGCCCTGCTGCGCAGCCCAACTACAAAACGGGCGATCCAGAGAAGGCCCAGAGCGGCAACAACGCCGCCCACCAGCCACGGCGGGCTGGCGCAACCGCACGCCTCCTCGCTGAAGAAGAGAACACTGAACGGGACGGCGAAGATGGGCCCGGCGCCGATCATCGCCCAGTAGGCGACCCTGGCGCCGGCTCGCTCTCCGCGCAGGCGCCGGGTAAGCCAGGTTTCCAGGACGACTGCGAGGACTCCGGTCAAGCCGGCAAGCACCACGAAGATCGACGCCTGGAGCAGGGGTGGATCGAGGATCAAGAAATCGAAGTTGCGCCCATCAATCGCAAATCGACTCCCGAGCGCAGCCCCGACAACGAACGCGGCGACCTTCCGCCGGGCGCCGTTCCCCGGGAGCCACGGCGAGACGAGTGACCAAAGCAGGGCAACGATGAGTGCTCCGCTGAGACCGACGAAGAGCAGGAACGAGATGGTCCCGCCGAGCGTGAACTCCCCGACCACTGCTCCGGCCTCGGTGGTGACCCCATGTGCCGAGCGATCGATCTGGGCGGATAGCCGCATCGCCAGGCGGGCCCCCGGTCCGGCCATGAGAAACCCCGACGCGGCGCCGGCCAGAGCCGTAGCCGCCACTCGAGGAACCGTCCGAGTGGGCTCCCTGGCTACCGTCTTCATCCTCCCATCCCCAGACCGATCAGGATGCCGAGGACGGCCACCACCATCTGGAACAGGACGTAGGCGGCAATCACCCAGGTCCCCACAGTGACACCCCGGTCGATCCGTGCTGCCACCTCATCCCGGCCGGCGGCGCCTGCCGCCATCCGAGCTCTCCGCAGATTGGCGCTGTGCACCAGGCCGATGACCGGAAGCGCAAGGAGCAGCACAACATGGAGGATGCCCATGAGCAGTAACAGACCGCCGAGCCGCTCCGCCTCGAAGCGAAGCATGTCGGCAAACTGCCGATCCAGCACCGACAAGCCCTGTGGTGGTTCGAACATCAGCGTCATCACGATGTAGGCGCCGAAGATGAGGTAGTAGGCGACGTCGAGCAGCCTGAGTACCTGTCTCCCCGTTTCCGGATTGCTGGCGAACGCGTTCCCCTCATACGTTTCGCCAAACCGTCTCATGGCGGGGCCCATGGCGGCGACGATCGCAATCATGACCGTCGTGACCAGCAGCTCCAGGGCCGCAAATGGCATCTCGACTCGGCCGCCGTCCACTCGCACGGTCGCCACGAGGAACACGATCACCGCGGCAACGGCGGCCAGGAACCAGAGGGCGGCGATCCGGATGCGGCGCCTGTGTGCATTGTCCTCTTCGATCGAGCGCTGCACCTTGGCGAACAGGTCCGGGCTCGGGTCGTAGCCGTCGGCCGAATGGAGGGTGTCGATCAGTCGCTGTTCCAAGCTCATGTCGTCACCCCGAGTCGGCTGCGTAGCGTCTCCATCCCGCGTCGGCAATGCGTCTTCACCGAGTTCCTCGAGATATCGAGGGTGGCGGCTATCTCCGACTCGGACAACTCGAGGTAATACCGAAGCAGCACACAGTCGCGCTGGCGCGGGGAGAGGGCTCGCACCTCTTCGAGCAGT
>JASJBC010000171.1 GCA_030066715.1 Acidimicrobiia bacterium | reverse complement strand
GTAGTGGGACAAGGCAAGGTAGCGGCCGTCCTCGGCCTGCCCATCGAGATGCTCGTGCTGCGCCGCGTCTGCGGGCTCGACTACCTCTTCTCCGGATAGTTTCCCGGCGCTGAAGGTCATCAGCATCTCGGTGGCGGGCGGAGTCGCACCGCCACGCTCGTAGAAATGGTCGGTGTGTGTGACCGCGCATCGTGCAGTGTCCTCCGACACCGTCTCGCACTCATACTCGGCGTTGGTGCCGGTCGCCCCATTGAGCGCGATCTGGAACTGCATCCAGTCGGCAAACGCGACAACGCCGTCACCGTCGAAGTCGTCGAGCCAGTCCCACTCGATCGGCTCGAATGCCGGCGAGTCGTCCACCAGAAACCCGCTCCAAACCATCGGATCCGCATCCGCGCCGTATCTCGCAGCCAACAGCGCCAGGGCGTGGTCGCGGGGCTGCAGCTCGGGCACCGTCGTCGTCGCCGGCGCAGCAGTCGCCGACACCGACGGGACGGTGGCTTCGCCGTCGCCACCTGCGACATCCTCGGTGCTGTCGGCCCCCGCCGCAAGGATGACGGCCGCGGAACCGACGATCAACAGGAAGACGGCAAGGGCCACCACGGGACCCCGCCTCCACCATGGTGCCTCTGCTGTATTGCTCATTCCTCCACTCCTCTCACAGATCGTGTCGAAGAGAGCGGAGTTCGCCTGCGCTCCCGGCACGACATCGTCTGCCGGAGCCGGGTCTGCGTCGGCAAGGCGCTGCATCACCAGATCGACCTCAGTCACCGCTCACCTCCTTCACTGACAGGACTGGGGATTGCCACTACTTCGGGTTCGTCGCCACGGATGTCCAGCAAACCGGCAAGACGATGACGCGCCCTTTGCAGGCGCATCGAGGCAGCATGTGGTTCGATGCCGAGGACGGAGGCGATCGCAGCCGGCTTGAGTCCCTCCCACGCCGCCAACCTGAGAACCTCCTGATCGCGAGGTCGCAGCGCCGCCAGCGCATCGAGCACCTCCTGGTCCTCGGACCTCCGGATCACCTGCACGGCGACGTCCTCGCCGTACGGGGAACCGCGCTGCGCAAGCTTGCCTCGCAACCGGTCAAGACGCAGTCGAGATCGGTTCTGGTTGCGCACCACGTTGCGGGCGATCCCGTAGATCCAGAGCAACGCTTCGTCCCCCGCCGGGAGCTGGTCCACGCGTCGCCAGACGACGAGAAAGACCTCAGCAGTTGCGTCCTCGACGTCCGCCCGAGCAAGACGCCGATAGCAATAGCGGCGTATCGAATCGACGTGAAGTGCGTAGACCTCGCTGAAGCGCGGATTCGCAGACGGCGACTTGTCCACATTCAACCTCTTCCCACAAACCTACATGTCCGCACTGTCGGTTTTGGCACAGAGTGCTGAACCGGTCGATGTGGACATGAAGATGCGAGCCCACAGCCGTGGGCTGGACGCGGGGATTGTCCGGCAGGGGGCTCGAAACGAGCCCCCTGCTCACTCTCCGAGGTCGCGGAGTCGACGGCCTCGCCCGAAACCCGGACCGTGCGACCTCCCATGCTGAGTAGCTCGCCCTCTCCCCGATGATCCCGATTGCCTCGTGCTCCGATCGCGTCAAAGGTTCGCTCGGAGGGATCGGCCCGCGCCAAGCCGGCGGTAACCTTCTCAGGGTCGTCAGCGGAGGTTCCGAGCATGTCTGCCGTCGAGGCAGCACCAGCAGTTCTGCTTCTGATCCTCGCGCTCTTCTCCGCCACCGCGACCGTTAACGCCGTTCGACCATTCCGCAACGTCGTCCTGCTGCTGCCCAGCATGCTGTGGTCGTGGTTCGTGCTAGGGCTGTTGGGCCGGTTCCTACTCGCACAAGTCTTCCTCGCTGGCCTGCTGATTGCGGCCGGCGCACTCAAGTACGGCATCGGTGTGGTGGCGTTTGCGATCCTGGGGGTTTCCTGGGCCGGCATGTTGTTTGCGATCCACCGGACGCGAGGCGCAAAGCAGGTCGTTGACGAGGCACTAACTGAGGCAGGGGTGCCCAGGACTGCGGCGAAGGTGTCGAAATGGCGGATCCTCGTGGCGTTCCCGTTCCGCGGGCGGTCCGTGGTGAGAATCAAGGACGTTCCCTTCCGGCGCGTGGCCGGACGCACACTCAAGCTGGATGTGTTCCACGACCGTGCGACCGCCACCGATCGGCCGGTGTTCGTCTACATCCACGGTGGAGCATGGGTAATGGGCAGCCGAAAAGAGCAGGGGCTGCCGATCGTTCATCACCTCGCCCGCAACGGGTGGCTTTGCTTCTCGTTGAGCTACCGGCTCAGCCCGGGGGCAGGCTGGCCAGACCAGCTGGTCGACATCAAGGCGGGATTGTCATGGGTTCGGGACAAGGCAGGGGAGTACGGTGGTGACGCTTCGTTCCTAGTGGTCTCCGGCGGATCAGCAGGCGGCCACCTTGCTGCAATGGCAGGCCTGACGGCCAATCAGCCCAAGTATCAACCCGGCTTCGAGGACGCGGATACGTCGGTGCAGGTTGCGGCGCCGATCTACGGGATCTACGACCTGACCAACCGACTCGGGAAGCAGAGCAAGCAGTTTCTCCCCCACCTAGTCGAGCCGTTAGTGGTCAAGGCCTACCTGGACGATGAGCCGGAGAAATTCTACGACGCGTCCCCCATCGACCGCATCCATGAGGACGTACCGCCGTTTGTCATCCCCCACGGCGATCTGGACACGCTGTCCCCCGTTGCGGAAGCGCGCGCCTTCGTGGAGAAGCTCGAGGCGGCGTCAAAGCACCGTGTGGTCTATATGGAGTTCCCGGGGGCCCAGCACATCTTCGACCTTTCCTACTCACATCAGTCGGCGCAGATGATCGAAGGCATCCTCTCCGTACTCGAGTATGAGCTCGCTCCCTCTGCGCAGCCAGATGTGCGGAGGGGTTGAAGGCGTCCTGTCGGGATCGGTAACTCCCCATCCGAATCCGATGTCGTGGCGCAAAAAGCCTCTTGACTTCAAGTTGACTTGAACTTGTATTTTGAGGGCTGCGGAACAGGAAAGGACCTGAATGTGGAAAGCAGCCATGCGATTGAAGGACTGCGAGTGGCAGTGACCGGCGGTACGTCGGGATTGGGACTCGCTCTAGTGCAAGGACTGTCCCGTAGAGGCGCTCAGGTGGTGTTCGTGGCTCGCTCGGCCGATGCGGTTGAGCGTGTCGCGGCAGACACCGGTGCGATCGGTGTTGTCGGTGACGTCGGGGACAAGGATGCGACCTACCCGATCGCCCTTCAGATCACAGGCAATCTCGGTGGCCTCGATGTCCTCGTCAACAACGCTTCCTCACTCGGGCCCACTCCCCTGGCCCTACTCGCCGACACTGAGTGCGAGGAGTTGGAGGAGGCCCTTGCGGTGAACCTCGTTGGTCCTTTCCGGCTCACAAAGGCGTTGTACGGGGCACTGGCAGCGTCGGCTCGGGAGGAGGGCAGTTCTGTCGTGGTGAACATCTCCAGCGACGCCGCCGTCAACGCCTACCCCGAGTGGGGTGCGTACGGCGCCAGCAAGGCGGCGCTCGGTCACTTGACATCGATCTGGCACGAGGAGTCGAACGACCTCGGCATCCGGTTTCTCTCCATCGACCCAGGTGACATGGACACGCCGCTACACGCGCTTGCGGTTCCTGATGCCGATGTCTCGACCCTCAAGCACCCCGACCAGTCGGCATTGGAGGTCATCGCAGCAATCGCGGCAGCTATCCCGCAAGGACGTGGCGCGCTGCAGGGGGATCGCAAATGAACGCTGCGGATCGCCCGAGGCCTGCGACGGCGCGACTGCTGGTGGTCGATTCCGTTGGAGCTGTCCGACACCACTCGCGCCGCGACCTGGCCACCCTGCTCCGTCCCGGCGACCTGGTCGTCGCAAACGACGCGGCCACCTTCCCCGCCAGCCTCGAGGGCAAGCATCTTCCCAGCGACGAACCTCTTGAAGTCCGACTCGCAGCCTTCACCGACGCAAGCGATCTGCGACGGTTCCACGCCGTCGTGTTCGGCGCGGGTGAATACAGCACGCCCACCGAAGAGCGTCCGCTTCCTCCCGAACTCGCGCCCGGTGATCGACTGCACCTTGGGCCACTCGTCGGAACTGTGCAAGCTCTGCTCGACCATCCCCGCTTGATCGAACTGCGATTCGATGGGCAGGCTGAGGAGATCCTGACGGGACTCGCGCAACACGGGCGGCCCATCCAATACGCCCACGTCCCAACTCCGCTGTCGCTGTGGGATGTCTGGACCCGGGTTGCCGGCAGGCCATTTGCCTTCGAGCCGCCATCCGCCGGCTTCGCACTCGATTGGCGAACGCTGGTCTCGTGGCAACGGCGAGGCGTCGACGTCGCCACCCTCACCCACGCTGCCGGCATCTCCTCGACCGGCGATCCCGAGCTCGATGCCCGGTTGCCGTTCGACGAACCATTCGTGATTCCGGAATCTACGGCGGGAGCGATCGGCAGAACTCGAGAACGCGGCGGACGGATACTCGCGGTGGGAACAACAGTCGTGCGTGCCCTGGAATCTGCGGCTGCCGCGTCGGGTGTGGTCGATCCAGGCGATGGGGTGGCAAGCGGGCGGATCGGGCCCCAAACGGCATTGCGGGTGACCGATATGGTGCTCAGCGGCATCCACGAACCCGGGGAGAGCCACTTCGAGCTGCTCCGTGCATTCGCGGATGATCTCGTGCTCGACCGTGTCCATAGCGCCGCACGGCAGCACCGCTACCGTAACCATGAGTTCGGAGACTCGCTGCTGCTCGAGCAGTCGCGGAGAAACACCGTGACGACACGCGATGCGGTTGCGTAGATTGCGCCTGGCTTGCTCGAGCCGCAGGAGTTCGTCGAGTCATCAATGGCGGACTCGGTCCTAGATACCTCCAGCCACACCGCCCTAGCTCTCGTCCCTTTGCATCGTGAGATAGCCGTCAGGCCTCGCGGAGTCTGGTTCCCATGTTTCGACCTGGAGGATCACTCGACCAGTTTCATCGAGGACATCGAGCGTGAGCTCGAGGTCCGTTCCGCTGTTGAAGAAGGCCATCCCGGCGAACGAGCGTTGCCAAAGCCGAGTGCCGTCGCTCAGTGTCGTCGTGACTACCGACGTCTCACCCGGAAGTCCTCCAATGGCGACATAGGCCTCGGATGGGGGCCCTAAAAGGAACGCTGTCACGCGGCAAGGACATCATCAGCTCGCGGACCTTGGGCATGAACACCTCGTACAGCCACGGTGGCGTAGGACGAACGCGCCGCAACTGATGAACAGGTTGACCGCCGTGTCCGGCGCCGGTGCAGGCTACAGCCCGAGAGACGAAAGGGAGCCGGGTAGGTATCGTCTCACCATGAAGACAGCATTCGTTCTCGGAGGCGGCGGCCGCTGGGGGGCCGTTGAGGTCGGCATGCTCAAAGCGCTCGAGGAGGCGGGTGTCCGACCGGATCTGATCGTCGGTACCTCGATCGGTGCATTCAACGGATCGGTAGTTGCCGCCGATACGGGCCCCGGAGCGATCCGCCGTTTGACCGATCTGTGGAACCAGATCGCGGGTGCCCGGCTGCTCTCGTCAGGGGCTGCGCAGCGACTGAAGAACCTCGCGTTCATGCGGCCCGCGATCCACAGCTCCGACGAACTGCGAGAAATGCTGGAAAGCGTGCACGGTAGAGACGCCACGATCGAGGACCTGGAGATTCCGTTCCAATGCGTCGCTTCGTCGATCGAGAACGCGGCCGAACATTGGTTCACGGAGGGACCCCTCGTCGAAGCACTCCTCGCCAGCTCTGCCATTCCGGTGCTGTTGGCGCCGGTCGAGATCGGCGGCGAGCATTTCTACGACGGCGGGATCGTCAACTCGATACCGATTGACCGGGCAATCGAATTGGGTGCCACTACCGTCTTTGCGCTCCAGGTCGGTCGTGTCGAGGTACCGCTCCGTCCTCCCGGCCGACTCCACGAGGCGGCTCTCCTCTCGTTCGAGATCGCCCGCCGGCATCGGTTCCGCCGCGCCATGAGGGACTTTGCCGACGACGTGGAGCTCCACCTCCTGCCGTCGGGAAATCCTCTCGGGTTCGACGACAGGCGGCAGCTGAGGTGGCGTGATACGACCGGTACGAGCGAGCTGATCAACTCGGCGTACCTGGCAAGCTCTGCGTACCTGAAGGAGGCACTTCGGCAATGAAGCTCCCTCCCAAGTGGCTTCGCAGGCTTCTCATCGACCCGGCGGTCGTTGTCGGTTTCTTACTGGCCGTTATTGCACTTCCTTTCTGGGTGCTGGCCGCGCTGATCGTGTCGCGCTTCGTCCCGGGCAACTGGCGCATACTCCGAGTGGCGTGGTTTCTGTTTCTCTATCTGGCGGTGGAAGTCGCCGCCTTGGTCACACTGTTCGTGTTGTGGATCGCATCCGGGTTCGGCTGGAGAATCCGATCGGCGTGGTTCCAGCAGGCGCACTTCGTCGTGCTTGGCGTGATGCTGCGCTTGGTGGTCGGGTCGGCCCGGCGTGCCTTCAAGCTCGAGGTCGCCCTCGAAGAGCCACCATCGCAGACCGTCGGCCAACCCGATCGCAAGCCGGCGCTGATCCTCAGCCGTCACGCCGGGCCCGGGGACTCCATTCTCCTGATGGACTATCTGGTGAACGGATACAAGCGGAGACCGCGGATCGTCCTCAAGGAATTCTTGCAGTGGGATCCGGCAGTCGATGTCATGTTGAATCGACTCCCGACGGCATTCGTCCCGGTGGGACGCAAGGGCGGCGAGGCCCTCATCGAATCGATCCGCCATCTCGCCGGGGGGATGGAGAGAGACGACGCCTTCGTGATCTTCCCCGAGGGGGCGAACTACACGGAGAGGCGGCGGGCGCGTGCCATCCGCAAGCTGCGCGAGATCGGCCGCCCCGACCTCGCAGAACGAGCCGCCGACCTGCAGATGACACTGCCGCCGCGAACGACCGGCGTGCAGACGGCACTAGATGCCGCTCAGGGGGATGCCGACGTGTTCTTCATCGGACACGCCGGACTCGAAGCCTTTCTCACTCCCGGTGACATCTGGCGCGCCATACCCATCGATACGACCGTCGCCGCCAGGACGTGGCCCATTCCGGCCGAGGAGCTCCCCCAGCCCGACG
>JASJBC010000167.1 GCA_030066715.1 Acidimicrobiia bacterium | reverse complement strand
ACAAAAAAACACCCCCCCCCCCCCCCCGCGCGGCCCCCGCTTCCTTGTAGACGCTTCTTTCTAACCCTTGACGGAACCGGCGAGGATGCCTCGCACGAAGAACCGCTGTAGTGAGAAGAACACGATCAGGGGCACGACGGTCGAGATGAACGCACCTGCGGTGAGCAGGTGCTCGTTTTGACCGAACGCACCCGCCTGAGATGCGATCTTCACAGTCACCGGGAATGCCGGCCCGTTACCTCCGATCATGGTCAGGGCAATCAGGTAATCGTTCCAGGTCCAGAGGAACTGGAAGATGGCGAATGCCGCCAGCACCGGAACTGCCAACGGAACCACGAGCCGCCAGAAGATCGTGAAGTGATCGGCACCGTCGATGCGGGCCGACTCAAACAGATCTGCGGGCAGGCCCGAGATGTAGTTGTGCAGCAGGAAGATGGCGAACGGCAGGGCGAACCCGGTGTGGGTCAGCCAAACCGCCGTTACCGACCCGGACAAACTGAAGTCCGGGAAGAACGTCACCGTCTTCTCCAGGAACGGGATCGTCCAGTGCGCACCACCGGAGTAGGTGGTGAGCAGCGGGATCAGGGCAACCTGCAGCGGAATCGCCAGCAGCGACACCGTTGCGATGAACAGCATCTCGCGGCCCCTGAAGTCGATCCACGCAAACGCATAGGCGGCGAATGCCGCAATTGCGATCGGGATGATCGTTGCCGGGATGGCGATTGCCAGCGAGTTCAACAGAGCATCAGCCAGCGAATCGGTTGTCCCAGCCTCGAGCACCCGTGCGTAGTTGTCGAGGGTCAGGCCGCCTTCAGAGCTTCCGGTGAACACCGTCCACCAGCCGCTCGTCCTCTGCCCGTCGCGAGGACGGAAAGAGTTGACGAACAGACCGAAGGTCGGGATCGTCCACAGAACAACCAGGCCCCAGAGGACCCAGGTCGGGATGGCTCGCAGGAAGCCGTAAATGCGCTTACCGAGACCGCCTTCGGCGGCTGCGGCACGCTCGGCCATGGCACGTGCTTCAACACTCATCGTCCTGCTGCCTCCTTCTGCATACGGCGGATGTTGATGTACATCACCGGAAGAACTGACAGGAAGATCAGAACTGCCAACGCCGAGCCCACACCAAAGTTGAAGTTGGTGAAGGCCGTTGTGAACATGGCATTGGCGAGCACCTGAGTGTCAAAGTTGCCGTTGGTCATGACCTTGACGATGTCGAAGACTTTCATGACCAACACAATCAGTGTCGTGATCACCACGCCGATCGTCGGTGCGATCTGCGGGATGGTGACCCGCCAGAACGTCTGCGACTCGGTTGCACCGTCCACCTTGGATGCCTCGATGAGATCTGCAGGAACCGCCTTGATGGCGGCCGAGAAGATGACCATCGTGAAACCAGTCTGGATCCAGATCAACACGACCATCAAGAAGACGTTGTTGAACGGGCTGGTTTCCCGCACCAGGATCGTCTGCTCCAGCACCTCACCATCCTCGATGATGAAGCCACCGATGCCGACTGTGACGAGGCGGATCAAGATCCACAGGAACGGAATCGCCGCAACTGCCGACCCGATGGTCACGCCGAAGGCGCCAGCTTTATAGCCCCGCCAGGCGAGGTACAGCAGACCGAGCACGATCGCCGCCAGGATGACAGACGCCAGCACCTTGGGCCATCCGCTGTTGCTCAGCTGGCCGAGCGCAACCCAGATCGAGTTGAGCACGCCGGTCTGATCCTGTGACGTGTCGCGAGCGTTGTAGACAAAGCGCCAAATGATGCCCGCACCGACGAACGAGATAGCCATCGGCATGAAGATCAATGACTTGGCGACGTTCTCCATCTTCGCTCTGTCGGCAAGCACTGCGATCGCCAGACCCAGGGTGGTAGCGAGGCTCACGACCATCACCACCCACCACAGGTTGTTGAACACGGTGCCGCGGAACGAGGCGAAGAGGGCATTCATCAGCAGGAAGGCACCAAGTACCAGCGGCGTCAATGAACCGCCCGAGCCTTCGAATCCCAGACCACGCCTGCGACCCAGAACCACGCCGACGACAATGCCGAGGGCGATGAGAGCCAAGCCACCCCAGAACAGCTGGCTGCCGAACACGCCGGTCCAGTTGTCGAGGTTGAAGTTCTTGGGGTCGTCGAAGACGGCCTGGTAGTTGTCGAACCCGACGAACTTGTCCACTCCGCCTGCGGCTCGTTCTGCGAACGGAAGTGTGTCATCCGGTCCGAGGAACGAGAGCCACACCGTCCGTGCCGCGGGGAGAACCAGCGAAGCGAAGATGAACAGCAGCGCCGGGGCGAGGAAGATGTACACACGAGACTTGCGCGAGACACCGTCACGGGCCTCGTAGTCCGGTGCTTCCTTCAGCCCGATCCCGGCTCCAATCGCGGCGAACCCGACCGTCATGGCGAGGATCGTCCATAGCTGGTCTCCGTCGAGGCCGAGGAACTCCCGCTTGAAGTCACCGAGGGTCGGGGCGACCATCGTGCCCAGCAACCAGCCGATGCCGCCGAAAATGGCGAGCATGCTCGGAAGGTTGGACTTATCCCGCCTCAGTGCCCAAACGCCAGCGCCAAGCGCCAGGCCGATCGCGGTCCAGAGAATGGTTGTTCCGGGCTCGAAGGCGGGGACCAAGGGCAACTCGTAGAAGAAGCCGAACACCAGGCCGAGTAGGCCGAATGATCCGGTTGCAACTAGGAGACGCCGTGACTGGCCGCCTTCCACTTCTTTGGTTCCTTGTTTGGCGAGCAGCCAACCACCGATTGCTCCGATTGCCGTCGGAATGATCGTGTTGACAAACAGCACCACAAGGAAGTCGATTACTGCGGTGAACCCTGTGGGTTCCGGTGAGCCGACCATCGGGCCTTCAACAAACGTGACCACGTTGTTGGCCCACATGACCAGGCCCAATAAGAAGCCCAGAAGTCCACCGCTAACAGCGCCGAAGACGTCCCATCGGCTTCGCGCCAGGTCGAAGAGCTTGTTCGCTCCGATAAACAACCCAGCGCTGCCGCCGACGGCTGCAACGATGCTGATCAGCGTCGAAATGACTCGATCCATCGTCCTCCCATCCGTCGTCGGGGTTTCCTATCGACTGCCGTTCGCCGGCAGCCTCCACCCCGCGAAGCCCGAGTTTCCCGCTCCAGGCTTCCTTAAAGGCGCAGGGCGCCGGATCGAATGATTCCGGCGCCCTGCTTTGTCATTTCAGCTTTTCCCTACGACCTAGGGCCAGGTCGCGTCGATGGCTGCAGCCGCCTCTTCGGCGGTGAGCTGACCATTGACGAAGCTCGTGCCCTCAGTCCAGAAGCTACCGGCGCCAACAGCAGTCGGCATCAGGTCGGAACCGTCGAAGCGGACGACCTCAGCCGAGGAGAGAATCTCCAGGAACGACTGTTCCAGCGGCTGGTAGTTGGCCGGATCGGCGTTGATGGCCGGCGACAGATAGCCGGACAGTGCGCCGCCGCCACCCTGGAACTCAGCCTGAGCCTTCTGACGCTCGTCGGCATACTCCGCACCAGCGAAGTACTTCATGACTTCCCAGACCTCGGGGGCGTCACGGAACGCACCGACGAGGGTACCGGCGCCGAGCACCGGACGGTCACCTGTGACCGACGGGAAGTAGAACACGTCGACTGCGCCCTCGCTGCCATCGGCTGCGGGGGTGCCCTCTGGGAAGAAGGCCGAGAAGAACGACGCCTGGCGATGCATGAGGCATCGGCCATCGACTAGCGGTTCACCGTTGTCGCCGAAACCGGTCGAAGCGATCGAACCGCCGGCTGCAAACACAGCACCGTCGGTATTCCAGAGGTCGACGACCTCGTTGAACACCTGGATGACGCGCTCGTCGGAGAACGGAACCTCATTGGCGACCCACTGGTCATAGACATCGGCGCCGTGGAAGCGGAGCATGAGGTCCTCGACCCAGTCGGTGAATGTCCAACCGGTTGCCGGACCGGACTCGATACCAACACACCACGGGGTGTTGCCGTCGGCGATCATCTGGTTGGTGAGTGCCTTCAGGTCATCCCAGGTGGTCGGGATCTCGTAGCCACCAGCTGCGAAAGCTGCGGGCTGATACCACACGAGGGACTTCAGGTCGGCCTTCTGCGGGATACCAAACTGGGTACCGTCGACATTGCCGAACGAGGTCCATGCCTCGATGTGGTTCGCTGCCATTTCGGCTTCGACATCAGCCGGGAGCGGCAGCAAAGCGCCCTGACGGGCGAAGTCTGCGAGCTTGCCGGGCTGCGGGAAGACGAAGATATCCGGCGGGTTGCCACCGGCTACCTGAGCGTTGATCTGGTCGGCGGCATCACGAGCACCCGTGTAGATGATCTCGATACCAGTCCGAGCAGCCAACACATCCAGAGCGGCCTGAAGCGCCCCGGCCTCTGCCTCGGTCTCCTCCGGACCGAACACAGTCACCCGGGTACCCGACAGATCGACCATCGCCTCTGTGGTGGTCGTTGCGGGAGCCTCAGTGGTATCGGTTCCACCGTCATCCGGTGCTTCCGTTGTAGCCGCTGTGGTCTCTGTTGGTGCTGCGGTTGTGGTGTCATCGGCCTCATCGTTGCCGCAGGCTGCGGCAAACATGGCGAAGACGACAACCAGCAGCAACCACTTGAATTGCTTCATGGAGTCCTCCTCCTTGAGCACCGGCCGAGCGCCGGCGCGGGCACACAATACCGACGAGACCGGCTGGAGCAAAGTCAGATCAACCCATTTGATGGCAGATCTGGAACCGCGTCCAACCGGGTGTCGACACCATCGCAGAGGGCTGGTGGAGGAGGTCGGACGGAACGCGAGTCGGGTATCCGGAGCCCAGGGTTGCCGCCGGGCGTGCAAACTCATGGTGAAAAACGGAACCGGTTCCACTACTATGCTGTTGTCAACCCCGGAGAAGCCCCAAATGGCCCATGTCGTTGTGTCAGAGTTCATGAACGAAGATGCTCTGGCGCCCTTGCAGGACAAGTATTCAGTCCTCTTCGACCCCACCCTGGTCGACGATCGGCCGCGGCTGCTGCGTGAACTCGCCGAGGCCGAGGGAATCATCGTTCGCAACCGCACCCAGGTCGACGAAGAGATGCTCGCCGCCGCCCCCAAACTGCGCGCAGTGGGCAGGCTCGGTGTCGGGCTCGACAACATCGATCTCGACGCATGTGCGGCGCACGGGGTCGCCGTCCATCCGGCCACGGGAGCCAATGCTCTTGCGGTAGCCGAGTATGTCGTCGCGTCACTGCTCATGTTGTTCCGCGGCGCCTATCAAGCCAACAGCCGGATGCTCGCCGGATCATGGCCGCGCGCCGATCTCCAGGGACGTGAGAGCACCGGAAAGCTGCTGGCCCTCGTCGGTCTCGGTGGCATTGCTCGTCTCGTCGCAGAACGAGCAGCCGCGCTCGGCATGCACGTTGCGGCATTCGATCCTTTCCTGCCCGACGACGACCCGGCATGGTCCGGTGTCGACCGGCGGGAGACGATCGAGGAGCTACTCACCGGCGCTGACGCGGTGAGTGTCCACGTGCCGTTGACCGACGGGACGCGGCACATCCTCGACGCCGACAGCCTGTCGTTGCTGGCGGAGGGTGCGGTTGTCGTCAACACTGCCCGCGGCGGGATCGTCGACGACGCCGCCTTGGCCACCAGCATCCGCTCCGGCCACCTCGGTGGAGCTGCGCTCGACGTCTTCGAGGAGGAGCCATTGACCGCCGCGGGTGCCGAGATCTTCGTCGGCCTCGACAATGTGATCCTCACCCCTCACATCGCCGGCCTCACCGCAGAGTCCAATTCCAGAGTGAGCGACGTCACCGTCGCCAACGTATTACAGACCCTCACCAGCTAGGAGAGATAAATGAAGTTCTTCCTCGACAGTGCCAAGACGGACGAGATCGAGTACGCCCTCGAGATGTGGGACATCGACGGGGTCACCACGAACCCGCGCCACGTGCAGGTATCGGGCAAGCCGTTCCTGAAGGTGATCAACGAGATCGCCACCATCTTCGACGGCACCGACAAGCCGATCTCGGTTGAGGTCAACCCGCATCTCGACGACTGGCGCGAAATGGTCGAAGAGGGCAAGAAGCTCGCTGCAATGTCACCGAACTTCGTGATCAAGCTCCCGGCTACGGAACCCGGCTTCAAGTCGGTCTACGAACTCGCCAACGAAGGCATCAAGTCGAACCTGACCCTGGTCTTCTCTGCAGCCCAGGCGCTGCAGGCGATGCGGATGGGTGCGGCCTTCGTCTCGCCCTTCGTCGGCTGGAAAGAGGCGAACGGTGAGGAGATCACTCACTTCATCGACGAGGTAGCCGCCATCCGCAACGTATACGGGTACGACACCGAGATCATCGTCGCGGCGGCTCGCAACGCTCGCCAGATCACGAACTCAGCCGTTGTCGGCGCCGACATCGTCACCGCCGGTATCCCGGTGTTCAAGGACACCTTCGTCCACCCGTACACCGACGTGGGCCTCGGCAAGTTCCAGTCCTTCTGGGACCAGACACCCTACGAGTAGACCGATGGCCGTCCCCCGCAACCGGATCGGTGTTCTGGCGCTGGCCCGCCCCACCTTCGACGTTCCCTATGCCGAGGAGGTGGCCGGGGCCGCAATGAGGACGCTGTCTGCGCTCGACGCCGAGCTGATCGGCGATGCCGAGCTCCTCTTCGACGCCGACGCAACCGAGGTAGCGCTGCAGCAATTCGACGGGGTCGAGTTGGACGCCCTGCTGCTGCTCCAGGTCTCCTTCACCGACTCGTCGATGACCGAAGCGATCGGTGCTCGCTTCGATGCACCGATCATCATCTGGTCGTTCCCCGAGGCGCGGGTAGGTGGTCGTCTTCGGCTGAACTCCTTCTGTGGGCTCAACCTGGCCGCCTATGCCTTGATCAAGGCCGGCAGCGACTTTGACTACGTGCACAGGACCGCAGACGACGATGGCGCGGTCGCCGACATCGAGGGCCTGCTGTCGGGCAGGATCGCCCAGGCAGCGAGTCGGCGGCGTCCGGCCCGGGACGTGGCGGGTCCGGCTCGGGAGGTCGCAGCCCGGGTTGCGAGCGTGCTTGCCGACACCAGGATCGGTGTGATCGGGGATCGCCCGGTCGGCTTCGATCCCTGCGGCTACGACCCCGACGTGTTGCGCAGCGT
>JASJBC010000166.1 GCA_030066715.1 Acidimicrobiia bacterium | reverse complement strand
GGTCACCAAGGGCGTCGACCAGATCATCCCGGTCGACGTGTACGTCCCGGGCTGCCCACCGGGGCCGCAGTCGCTCATGCACGGCATCCTCATGCTCCAGGACAAGGTCATGGCGGGGGAGATCGTCCGGTGAGTGTCTTTGCCCATCTCCAGCACGCATTTCCTGATGTTGAGTTCGAGACGGTGCTCGACTCACAGCAGGACGTGGCCCACGTGCATCGCGACCAGTACCTCGACTTCGTCGCTGCGGCCAAAGCCGATGGCTTCGATGTCTTCGCCGATCTGTGTGGCGTCGATTACCTGCGTCGTGATCCACGTTTCGAGGTCGTCCTCGGGCTCCTCTCTCACGAGCATGTCCGGCGTCTGCGGATCCGTGTCGGTGTGCCTGCCGGTGACCCCCAGATCCCGTCGATCACCGGCGTCTTCCCCGGCGCCAACTTCTACGAGCGTGAGGCCTATGACCTGTACGGCATCGTGTTCTCCGGGCATCCCGACCTCACTCGAATCGTCCTGCCCGACGAGTGGGACGGACATCCGCTGCGCAAGGACTACTCAGTCGGCTCCGTGCCGGTCCGCTTCAAGGAGTCACCGAAAGCACAATGAGCGACACACCAAACGTAGTCACCGGAGACCTCGAAGCTCCCACCACCGAACCGCCACCAGAGCAGGGCACGGCCACATCGTCGACAGCAGACGAGCGCCGGGAGATGCACGACGTGTGGGTAGCCGGCAGTGAAGAGCCGGCGTGGATGCGCAGCTACACAGATGAGGGCGCCCAGGAGATTCTCGCCGCCGAGGACGAGGCGTCGATCGAACTGACCCGGGGGACGGTCGTCGAGGACGACTTTGTCTACGACGACCCTGCCGATGACGACGAGCTGCAGATCCTCAACATGGGGCCCCAGCATCCATCGACTCACGGTGTCCTGCGTCTTCACCTCGAGCTCGACGGAGAGACGATCCGGCGGGTGAAGCCGATCATCGGTTATCTCCACACCGGTATGGAGAAGACGGCAGAGACGCTGACCTATATGCAGGGCTCCACCAACGTGACCCGCATGGACTATCTGTCGCCGATGCACATGGAGCTGGCCTTCTCGCTTGCGGTCGAGTCGCTCCTCGGAGTCGAGATCCCAGAGCGCGGCCAGGCCATCAGGGTGTTGCTCACCGAGCTGAATCGGGTCTCATCGCACCTGGTGTGGGCGGCGACGCAGGGCACCGATCTCGGCGCCGTCTCGATGCTGATCTTCGGGTTGCGCGACCGTGAGTACATCCTCCAATTCTTCGAGAAGGTCACCGGGCTGCGGATGAACCACAACTTCATCCGGCCGGGCGGTGTCGCCGCCGACCTGCCCGACGGATGGGAGGACGACATCGAGCAGATCCTGGTGAAGGTGCCTCAGGGTGTCTCGGAGTACGAGGAACTGTTCAACGGCAACCCGATCTTCCGTGATCGCACGATGGGCGTCGGCGTCATCACCCCCGAGGAATGCAAGGCGCTCGGAGTCAGCGGTCCCATCGCAAGAGCTTCCGGGATCAAGTGGGACATCAGGAAGGCCTTCCCCTACAGCGGCATCGAGAAGTACGACTTCGACATACCGGTCGGTAAGCACGGTGACGTGTGGGATCGGTACCTCGTGCGCATGGAGGAGATCAAGCAGTCGCTGCGCATCGTCAAGCAGGTCATGGAGACGATGCCGAGTGGCGACTACCGCACCCTCGATCGCAAGGTCACGCCGCCGCCTCGCAAACGCATCGACGAGTCCATGGAAGCGCTGATCCACCACTTCAAGCTGTTCACCAGCGGGTACAAGGTCCCGGCCGGCGAGACCTACACAGCCATCGAGTCCCCGCGCGGCGAGCTCGGCATGTACATAGTCTCCGACGGCAGGGAGAAGCCGTGGCGTATGCATGCGCGAACGCCTTCCTTCAACCACGTCCAGGCGCTACCCACCATGATGACCGACTCGCTCGTGGCCGACATCGTCGCCACGATCGCGTCCTGTGATCCCGTCCTCGGGGACGTAGACCGATGAAGCCGGCGACTCTCAGCGAAGCCGAGATGGACGCGATTTCCGACTGGAGCGAGAGCTCACAGCAGCTCGTTCGGGAACTCCTGGGCAAGTATCCGGATAAGCGGTCGGCGGTCATGCCACTTCTGTACGTCTCGATGATTGAGAACGGGTACGTGACTGCGGAGGGCATGAAGTCTGTTGCCGTCCTCACCGGCTTGACCGGAGCGCAGGTGCAGTCTGTTGCGAGTTTCTACTCGATGTACAAGCGGGAGGAGCTTGGGAAGTACCTCGTTTCGGTGTGCACCTCCATCTCTTGTTTCCTCCTTGGCGCGGACGACGTGCTTGCAGCCATTGAAGACGAGACGGGGGTCCCCGACGGTGAGACGGGCCACGACGGCACGTTCACCGTTGAGCACGTGGAGTGCAACGGCGCTTGCGGCGGGGCACCCGTGGTGCTGGTCAACTACGAGATGGTGGAAGGCGTGACCGCGGAGAAGGCGCGCGAGTTGGTCAAGTGGCTTCGCGACGGCGGTCCCGACGTGGTCGGCACCGAGGAAATGCAGCAGCTCTTCGGCGGGGCCAAGTCGTTCGACTGGGCCGTTCGCGAGCCCGAGGGCGCCGTTCTCCCCGTACCGGCGTTCGCCCCCTACGGCTCGGCGAGAGGTGTCAAATGAAGATCCTCACTGAGCGGATGGAGGCCCATCGCACCGATAGCCACACGATCGAACGCTACGAGGCGACGGGTGGTTACTCAGCCCTGCGCAAGGGTTTTGAGATCGGGCCCGAGGCTGTCACCGCCGAGGTCAAGGCGTCGAACATCCGCGGCCGGGGCGGGGCCAACTTCCCGGCGGGCGTGAAGTGGGGCTTCCTGGCCCCGGCGCGGCCTGCGTACCTCGTAATCAACGCGGACGAGTCTGAGCCCGGCACCTTCAAGGATCGGCAGCTCCTCGAACGCGATCCGCATCAGCTTGTCGAGGGAGTTGTTCTCTCCTCATATGCGCTTGGCGTGAACCATGCCTTCATCTACATCCGTGGTGAGTATCCGAAGCCGGCCCGCCGCGTGCAGCACGCCGTCGACGAGGCCTACGCCAAGGGCTACCTGGGCAAGGACATCCTGGGCAGCGGGTTCGACCTCGATGTGACCGTGCATCTCGGCGGCGGGGCATACATCTGTGGTGAGGAATCTGCTTTGCTCAACAGCTTGGAGGGGCGCCGTGGCGAGCCACGCATCAAGCCGCCCTTCCCCGCGGTCGAGGGCCTCTACTCGAAACCGACGATCGTCAACAACGTGGAGACGATCTCGAACGTGCCCTGGATCGTCAGCAACGGAGGTATCGCCTACGCCTCCATCGGCCCCGACACCTCAGCAGGCACACGGCTGATCTCGCTGTCGGGTCACATCAACAAGCCGGGCAACTACGAGATTGTGATGGGGATGACGTGGCGCGATCTCATCTACGACATCGGTGGCGGTATCCCCGGGGGACGCGAGCTCAAGGCGTGGATCCCCGGTGGGTCCTCAGCGCCGTGGTTCGTGCCCGCCGAGCACCTGGACACGCCGGCGACCATCGACGACGTCAACGACCTGGGTTCGATGATGGGCTCGGGAGCAGTCATCGTGATGGACGAGACGACCGACGTCGTCGCCGCCGCTCACCGCATCGTCAGGTTCTACTCCCACGAGTCATGTGGCCAATGCACACCGTGTCGTGAGGGAACGACGTGGCTGGAGCGGATCTTCAACCGGCTTCTCAACGGGCAGGGCAGGATGGCCGACATCGATCTGCTCATCGACGTCTCCGACGGGATCAGCCCCGGGCTCACCTGGCCGCCTGCAATGACCACGATCTGCCCGCTCGGGCCGTCGGCGACGGCACCGGTCGTCTCGATCATGAAGTACTTCCGTGACGAGGTAGAGGCGCGAGTCGTCAGCGGGATCCCCGTTGCGTTGGAGGCCGCCGATGGCTGATCTGGTCACCATCACCGTCGACGGCGTCGCGATGCAAGGCAAGGCCGGCGAGGTGTTGATCAAGGTCGCCGAGGACAACGGCAACTTCATACCCCGCTTCTGCTGGCACCCTCGCATGAAGCCGGTGGGCATGTGCCGCATGTGTCTCGTCGAGGTGGTCGGTCCGCGCGGCCGGATGCTCGTCCCGTCTTGTACGACCACGATCAATGAGGGCATGGAGGTCGATACGCAGTCGGCCGTCGTCAAGAAGGCACAGGAAGGCGTCCTCGAGTATCTGCTCATCAACCATCCCCTCGATTGTCCTGTGTGCGACAAGGGTGGGGAGTGCCCCCTCCAGGATCACACGGTTGCGTACGGGCCGGGGGAGAGCCGGTTTGTCGAAGAGAAGCGCCACTTCGAGAAGCCGATCCCGATTTCCGAACTCGTGCTGCTCGACCGGGAGCGGTGCATCCTGTGCGCGCGCTGTACCCGGTTCTCGGACGAGATCTCGGGTGATCCGCTCATCGAGTTCAAGGACCGAGGCAACGCCGTCCAGGTGATCACCTTCCCCGGCGAACCTTTCTCCTCCTACTTCTCCGGCAACACCGTCCAGATCTGTCCCGTCGGTGCGCTGACGGCCAAGCCTTACCGGTTCAAGGCGCGCCCTTGGGACCTCGAGGCCGTGGAGAGCGTGTCGATGGTCGACTCGATCGGGTCCAAAGTATCTGTGCAGTCGAGCCAGAACGAGGTCGTGAGGATCGACGGCATCGACAACGACGCCACCAACCACGGCTGGTTGTCGGACAAGGACCGGTTCGTCTTCGAGTCGATTCACAGCGCCGACCGCATCACCACGCCTCTCATCAAGGAAGAAGGACAGTTCCGCGAGGCGACCTGGGGCGAGGCACTGGACCTCGTCGCCGAGAGGCTGACTTCGTTCCCGGGCGCTCAGGTTGCCGGTCTCGGCGGAGCCAACAGCACAAACGAAGAGGCATACACGTTCGGCAAGTTCCTGCGCACCATCGTGGTGACGCCACATATCGATGCGCAACTCGATGACGGTTTGGACCCGCAATTCCTGGTTGGGGTGACCCCGCGGGCCGCCATCCCGGACCTGGAGACGGCAAAGACCATCTTGCTCTGGGCCGCCGATCTCAAGGAGGAGTACCCGGTCCTCTATCTACGCGTGCGTCGGGCTGCGGCCGAGCTCGGTGCCAACCTCATCGTCGTGCACCCCCGCGCCACCGGTTTGGACGATGTGGCAACCCACAAGGTCCGCTATCGCCCGGGTACGGGCCCAGAGGTGCTGCGCGAGCTGACAGGGGACGATGCCGACTACACGGAGATCCGGGAGGCACTTGCTGCCGGACCGGTGGTTGGCATCGTCGGGCGAACCGGGCTCGGCGAAGATCCTCGTCTCGCCGAGGCGGTGGCCGCCTTCGTTCGCGATTTTTCTGAAGGCAAGATCATGCCGTTGGCCCGACGCGGGAATGTCGTCGGCGCCCTCGACATGGGTCTGGCCCCGACGCTGCTTCCCGGAAGGGTGTCCGAGAGCGCGGCTCATGATGTTCTCGAGTCCGAGTGGGGGCCGCTGCCCGAAGGTCTCGGCCGGAACGCGACGAGCATTCTCGAAGGTCTGCGTGACGGCGAGCTGCGAGCTCTCATCATGCTCGGAACCGATCCCGTCCGTGACCATGCCGAGCCGGAACTCGCCGCAGCGGGCCTCGACGGTGCCGAGTTCGTCGTGGCAATGGATCAATTCATCACCGACTCCGTGGCCGCCGCAGACGTGGTGTTTCCCGTTGCGGGCTTCGCCGAGGTAGAGGGCACAGTCACCAACATCGAAGGCCGAGTCCAAAAGGTCAACCGGCTCGTGCCAAGCCCCGGACAGACTCGTGCGACATGGTCGGTGCTCGACGACCTCGCCCGGCGGATGGACGGCAACCTGGGGGCGACTGCGGCGGCGGCAATTGCCAAGGAAATCACCGGCGTCGCCCCGGCCTATCACGGAGTCACCTGGGATGCGCTCGACTGGGGGGACGGGCGTGAGGGCTTGCTGCTGCCCCTCGCAGAAGGCGTACAGCACCTCGAGTACATCCCCGTGGATGGTCAGCTTGCCTCCGTCGATGCGCGGTATGGCCTGCATCTCGGCAGAGTCCTCTACGACGACGGGGTGCGAGTACGAATGAGCCCATCGCTCGCAGCACTGCGGCCGGAAGGTGCCGTCTTCCTGAACGCCGCTGCGCTCGATGCGCTCGGCCTTGCTCCCGGATCGCCGGCTGTTGTCGAAGGTGCCTCCGGCAGAGTCGAGTTGCCGGTTGCCGTCGACAACTCGTTGGGCGACGGGACCGTCTACGTTCCTGCGAACCTGGAAAGCACACGCTCGCTCGGGGCCGCGGTTGCGGTCACGGTTTCGCCCGGAGGTGACGCATGAGCGGCTGGGAGCTGCTTATCGAGGGGGCCATCAAGGCGGTTGCGGTGTTCGCCCTTTTGCTGGGGACGGTGATCATCCTCGTGTGGTTCGAGCGCAAGGTCGTTGCCGACATGCAGAACCGGCTGGGTCCGATGCGCGCCGGCCCGTGGGGCATCTTGCAGACGATCGCCGATGGGGTGAAGTTGTTGGTCAAGGAACCGGTCGTGCCCCGGAAGGTCGAATACGGGCTCTATGTGGTTGCCCCGATCGCAGCGCTCGTGCCGTCGATCCTGATCTTCATGGTCATCCCCATTGGTCGCCCGTTCACACTCGGCGACCGTGAGATCAACCTCGCCGGCACCGACCTCAACATTGCTCTTCTCTATGTGCTGGCGATGTCATCCATCGCCGTCTACGCAGTCGTGCTCGCCGGTTGGTCTTCGGGCTCGAAGTACCCGCTGCTCGGCTCGGTGCGCGCCTCGGCCCAGATGATCTCGTACGAGGCTGCCATGGGGCTGGCGCTCGTTCCGGTGGTCATGTGGGCGGGATCGGCTTCCTTTGTCGGAATCATCGAGTCACAGACGGGCAGCTACTTCGCCGAAGGCAGCTTCCTATCGTTCCTCCCGGCCTGGCACGTGATCCTGCTGCCTTCGTTCGTCATCTTCTTCATCTCGGGTGTTGCGGAGACCAACCGTGCGCCGTTTGATCTCGTCGAAGCAGAGAACGAGATCGTCGGCGGCTATCACACCGAGTACTCGGGATTCCGTTTCGCCCTGTTCTTCCTGGCGGAGTACGCCAACATCTTCAACATCTCGGCC
>JASJBC010000028.1 GCA_030066715.1 Acidimicrobiia bacterium | reverse complement strand
CTCGAGTCCGCCAAGCTGTTCCTCCATTACGGCGACCTCGCCGACGGCAACGGCCTCAGCAGACTGATGAAGGATGTCGATCCGCACGAGGTGTACAACCTCGGTGCGCAGAGCCACGTCGCGGTGTCCTTCCAGAACCCTCTCTACACGGCCGATGTGGTGGCCCTCGGCACCCTGCGCATGCTCGAAGCGATTGGGATGACGAACCCGGAGATCCGCTTCTATCAGGCGTCCTCGTCCGAGATGTACGGCAAGGTCGTAGAAACGCCGCAGTCAGAGTCCACTCCGTTCCATCCCCGTTCGCCGTACGCGGTCGGGAAGGTGTACAGCTTCTGGCAAGCCGTCAACTACCGCGAGGCCTACGACATGTACGCGTGTAGTGGCATCCTGTTCAACCACGAGTCGCCACGCCGCGGCGAGACGTTCGTGACCAGGAAGATCACACGCGCCGCCACCCGCATCAAGCTCGGGTTGCAGAAGAAGCTCTACCTCGGCAACCTCGACGCCGAGCGCGACTGGGGCTTCGCCGGTGACTACACAGAAGCAATGTGGATGATCCTCCAACAGGACGAGCCCGAGGACTATGTCATCGCCACCGGGGAACGGCACTCCGTCCGTGAGTTCGCCCGGAAGACCTTCGATCTGCTCGAGCTGGACTGGGAGGAGTACGTGGCGTTCGATCCTCGCTACATGCGCCCCGCCGAGGTGGATCTGCTCGAGGGCGATGCGACCAAGGCGCGCAAGGTGCTCGGCTGGGAGCCGAAGGTGAGCTTTGACGAGCTGGTCGAGATGATGGTCGAGTCGGACCTCGAGCTGGCGAAGCAGGAGCGGGCCCTGGTCGACGCAGGTCTCAAGAGCATTGAGTGGAACGGGAGCAACTCGTGAACGCAATTGTCGACAAAACGGTCGTTGTCACCGGCGGAGCCGGGTTCCTTGGTTCCTTCCTTTGCGAGAAGCTGGAGCAGGCAGGGGCTGGTGAGCTGTTCATCCCCCGCATCGAGGACTACGACCTGACCGAGCCGGAAGCCGTCAAGCAGATGTACCTGGACGCCAAGCCGGACACCGTGATCCACCTTGCGGCTCAGGTCGGCGGCATCGGGGCCAACCGAGAGAACCCCGGGCGCTACTTCTACGCCAACATGGCGATGGGCCTGCACCTCATCGAGGAAGCCCGCAAGAACAAGCTGGGCAAGTTCGTCCAGATCGGCACCGTGTGCGCCTATCCCAAGTTCGCTCCCGTCCCGTTCCGGGAGGAGGACCTCTGGAATGGCTACCCCGAGGAGACCAACGCCCCGTACGGCATCGCCAAGAAGGCGCTCTTGGTCATGCTCCAGTCCTATCGCCAGCAGTACAACCTCAACGGCATCTATCTGCTGCCGGTCAACCTGTACGGCCCGCGGGACAACTTCGACCTAGAGAGCTCCCATGTCATCCCGGCGCTGATCCGCAAGTTCGTCACGGCCAGGGACGAGGGCGCCCCGGACGTCACCGCATGGGGCACCGGATCAGCCTCCCGCGAGTTCCTCTACGTCGAGGATGCGGCACGCGCCATCGTCCTCGCCACCGAGAAGTACAACGGCGACCAGCCGGTCAACATCGGCACCAGCAACGAGATCACCATTCGCGACCTCGTGGAGCTGATCGCCAAACTCACGGGCTACGAGGGCAACGTCGTGTGGGACACAACCAAGCCCGACGGCCAGCCTCGCCGCAAGCTCGACACGAGCAAGGCAAAGACCCTGTTCGATTTCGAGGCCGAAACCGACTTCGAAACCGGCCTCACCCACACCATCAAGTGGTGGGAGTCACAGACGTAGGCCTTTTTTGCCGTTCTTGCGTAAACGGCGGCACGTATGTGCCGCTCGTTACGCAAGAACGGCCCAGGGGCTAGAACTCGGCGCTGTTGGGGGTGCGGGGAAACGGGATTGCGTCGCGGATGTTCTGCATACCGGTGGTGAACTGGACCATGCGGCCGAAGCCCAGGCCAAAACCGGCGTGGGGCACCGTGCCGAAACGGCGAAGGTCCAGGTACCACCAGTACTCCTCCTCGGGCAGGCCCTTTTCGCGGATCGACTCCAGCAGAACGTCGTGGCGCTCCTCACGTTGGGAACCACCGACGATCTCGCCCACACCCGGGAGCAGAACGTCCATGGCCGCCACGGTCTTGCCGTCGTCGTTGCGACGCATGTAGAACGCCTTGATGTCCTTCGGGTAGTCCACCACGATGACCGGCTGATCGAACACGACCTCGGTGAGATAGCGCTCATGCTCCGACTGGAGATCAGATCCCCAGCGCACCGGGAACTCGAACTCCCCCTCAGCCTTCTCCAGAGCTGCGATCGCCTCGGTGTACGTGATGCGCCGGAACTCGCTCGTGGCGAGAGTGTGCAACCGGTCGAGAAGCCCCTCCTCGACCCACTTGTCGAAGAAAGCCAGGTCATCGGGACACTTCTCGATCACGTACTGGAACATGTATCTGATGTAGTCCTCGGCGAGGTCGGCGTTGTCCGACAGATCGGCGAAGGCGACTTCGGGCTCGATCATCCAGAACTCCGCCAGGTGACGACGGGTGTTGGAGTTCTCGGCACGGAACGTGGGACCGAACGTGTAGACACGGTCGAGAGCACTTGCGTAGGTCTCCGCCGACAGTTGACCGCTCACCGTCAGGAATGTCGGCTTGCCAAAGAAGTCCTGGCTGTAGTCGACGGACCCGCCGGCCTGCGGCGCGGCGCCGGGCTCAAGAGTCGTGACCCGGAACATCTCTCCGGCACCCTCGGCATCCGAACCCGTGATCATCGGAGCGTGCAGGTAGAGGAAGTCACGATCCTGATAGAACTTGTGTGTGGCGTAGGCAAGCGCGTTGCGCACGCGGGCAACGGCTCCAAAGGTGTTGGTGCGGGGCCGGAGATGGGCGATGTCTCGCAGCTTCTCGAAAGAGATCCGCTTCTTTTGCAGCGGGTAGTCGTCGGGGTCGGCGAGACCGTAGATGGTGACCCGGGTCGCGTGAATCTCGACTCTCTGCCCCTTGCCCGGTGACTCGACCAGTTCACCCTCAACGGCGATGGCACTGCCGATGGTGACGTGGAGGACCTCCGACTCGTAGTTCTCCAACTCGCCGGGCACGATGACCTGGATGCCGGAGAAACTCGAGCCGTCGTTGATCTCGACAAACGAGAAGCCGCCCTTCGAGTCTCGCCGTGTCCTCACCCATCCGGCCACCTTGACGGGCTCACCAATGGCGTCGGAGACCAGCACGTGCTTGATCAGCGTACGTTTCACCAGATCCTCACTCATTCAGAAGTCGATTGCGTCCCCTTAGGCTAGAAGCCCTGGGGAGCGCGCTACTTCTCGGCCGGCGAGGTCTCCGACTCGGGGCCGGCGGCGGGCGTCTGATTCCAATCCGCCATCGAGCCGGCAACGAGGGTCATCTCGGCCCGCAGTGGGGCGAAGTTGTAGATGTAACCGAGTTGCGGTGTGCCGATCATGTCCAACTGGTAGCGGAGGTCCTGCGTGCTGGAGTAGTCGTGCCCGTGGGACGTCACGACGATCACGCGGTCTGCCAACCGGATCAGGCTGGTCGAATAGGCCACGCTGAGGATGGGCGGGGCATCGACGAGGATCAAGTCGTACCGCTCGCCCCACTCGCGGAACACATCCGCCACGGCAGGCAGCGAGAGCAGATCGGCGGCGGCGAGGTCCGGGGTGCCCGACGAGAGCAGGTCCACAGAGCCGGCACCCTCCATGTTGACGCTCACCGTCGCCTCCTCGAGAGACGTCTCGCCTTCGATCAAATCGGCGAGACCGTGACGCGGCGCCACGGACCCGATGAGGATGCGAGTCAGCTCCTGGCTGGTGAAGTCGGCGTCAACGACCAGCACCCGGTTGCCACCGAGTGCCGCGGCAAACGCCGTATTGGCCACCGCGGTGGTCTTCCCGGTTGCAATGAGCGCCGAGGTGACGACAACGGTGCGGAAGGCCGGCATCCCGGCGCCGGCTCGGTCGCGCTGGACCGCGATGGCGGTCGAGACGAACCGGAAAGCCTCGGCGGACACACTGCCCGGAGCTTCGACGACGGGAAGGTTTGTAGAGAGACGCTCGTCGAGGAAGTTGGGCACGTCGGAGATGAGCGGGCTGCCCAAGGCACGTTCCGGCTCGGAACGGGAGCCGAACCGCCGCTTGCCGCGCGAAAGCGGGAAGGCGATGGCGGAGCCGATGATGCCGCCGAGCATGAAGCCGGCCAGCACCATCACACCGATGCTGGAGGGCTCCGCAGTGGCGGCCGGGTCCGAGAAGACGACCCCGCTGGTAGAGAGCTGTGCGTCTACCTCCCGCTGGTCGCGAACCAGCTGTAGATCGGTCAGGCGCTGGCGCAGATCGTCGCGTTGGTCGATCAAGGATTGTGTGTCCAGATCCGTGTCCTCGCGGGCAAGGGCAGCCTGGAGTGTCTCGATCTCGAGTCGAATCTCGTTGAGCCGAGCGGCCGTATCCGCCAAGTCCTCCAAGGATGCCGACGACGAGCTGGGCTCGAACAGCAGCAGACGCGACAGGGCCGTGTCCAGCTGTGCTTCGAGTGCCAGGCGGCTGGCATCGCTCGACTGGAGGTCGCGCAGGCTCTGCTCCACGTCGAGCAACTGCGACGTCAACGCGGTAATCGACGAATCCAGCTCGAGCACCGCCGCCTCGAACTCCGCTGCGGCCGCTTCCCTGCCGACCTCCTGGTAGGCGGTGGCGATGGCGTTGGCCATGGTGATCGCCTCGTAGGCGGTGGTTGCGGAGTAGGTGATCGAGATGAGGTCGGAATCGGTGGAGGCGTCCACCGCAAGCCCCTCCTCCATTATGTAGTCGACGTCCGCCGTCACCGGAGGATCGGCCTGTGCCGCGATTTCGGCGGCCCGCGCCGCCACGACTCGGGAGGCGACGATCTCGGCCTGGCTGCGCACATACCGCTCGGGAGTGGCGTCGTAGCCAACGGTGAACAGGTTGGAGATGCGGGGATCCTCGACGCCGATCGAGGCCGTTGCGGTGTAGGCCTCGTTGCTCGACCCGTACAGCCAACCCAGCCCGGCAAAACCGATCGCCAAGAGGAGAACGAGCCAGCGATACTGCCACGCCGCACCGGCGACAGTCGGCTCGAACTGCTCATTCGTCTCGTATACGGCGATTCTGTCCATCTGACCCAACAATCCTCTCGGTCGCACCCGTGGCGACGCACGTGTGGGGATCGGCCAGCACCCTAGCGCTCACGCCATTTTGCACGCCACGGAGGTAGTCGAAACCGGGTCAAATCACGGCCGCAGACCATCGCTCAACCCGGCCGATCACACTGCCGATCCTATCAACTGACCGTGATGGGTAACGTAGGGCTAGTTACTTAGCCCAGGGTGAGTCTTGATGATCTTCGCTCCCGCCTACAGACGGTCAGCAATCGTATACTCACCGTTGTGTGGTGACCCCATCACCCACGGCCAGGAACAAAGAGAAATTGGGGGTAGAAGGTGGCTGTTCAAGGGGTAAATGGCATCTCCGTCATAGGCAGCGGATATGTCGGAACGGTGGTCGCCGCCTGCATGGCCGCAGTAGGTCACGATGTAGTCGGTGTAGAGATCAACCAGGAGAAGCTCGCCAAGCTGCAGAGCGGATCCTCTTATTTCTATGAGCCCGGTCTTGACGCACGTCTCCGTGCCGGTATCGAGTCGGGCCGGCTCAGCTTCACGGATGACTTCGAAGAGGCAATGGCCAAGTCGGAGGTTGTGTTCCTCTGCGTTGACACTCCCCCCGGGGAGAACGGCCATCCGGATGTCACGAGCGTCACGGCTGCCGCCAAGTCGATCGGCAAGGCGATGCACTCACCGCACGTGATCGTCACCAAGAGCACGGTCCCGGTGGGAAGTGGCAACTGGCTCACTTCGACTATCGAGAGCGTGCTTCCGGACGACGTCGACCTCGATGTCTTCTCGGTGGTCAGCAACCCCGAGTTCCTCCGCGAGGGCTCAGCGGTGAACGACTTCCTGTACCCGGAGCGGATCGTCCTTGGTGGCGACGATCTCGACGCCGTCAACAAGGTTGCGGCTTCGTATCGCCCGATTCTCGACCAGAGCTTCCCCGGCGGGACGATCGACGCCAAGCCGACGCTGGTCACGACCGATCGCTCCACCGCCGAGACGATCAAGTACGCGGCCAATGCGTTCTTGGCGACGAAGATCAGCTTCATCAACGAGATCGCCGAGATCTGCGAGTGGGTAGATGCGGATGTCAACGAGGTCGCCCACGCCATCGGTTTGGACTCCCGGATATCGGCCAAGTTCCTGAATGCCGGCGTCGGCTGGGGCGGATCCTGTTTCGGCAAGGACGTGGAGGCTCTAGCCGCAACGGCGAGAGCGCACGGTCAGGAACCGCTGATCCTGGAGGCAGCTCAGCGGGTGAACCAGCATCAACGGCACCGCCTCGTGCGCAAGCTGCAGCAGCATCTGCGCCCGCTGCGGGGCAGCCGGATCGCACTGCTCGGGCTGGCCTTCAAGCCAAACACCGATGACACGCGGGATGCGCCGGCGATCACCATCGCCCAAGCGCTCACCGAGCGGGGTGCGATCGTGCGGGCATACGATCCGCTGGTCAAGCAGATCCCGGAGCTACCGAACCTACAGACGGCCACCGACCCGTACACGCTCGTCGAGCAAGCCGATGCGGTCGTCCTCCTCACCGAGTGGGACGAGCTGCGTGATCTCGACTTCATCGACGTGGCCGGGCGGATGCGCGGCAACCTGGTGGTCGACGGGCGCAATGCGTTCGACGCCTCGAGGGTGCGCGAGGCCGGGCTCCTATACGAGGGGATGGGACGGGGCTCGGTCCCGGCGCCACCGCGCGACGAGGTCTGGTAGCGGCCCCCAGAATCCGGCAAAACTGAGTGATTTCGACCACTATTTGGGTGCGATTTTCAATGCACACCGAAATGGTGTAAAAACTTTATCGTTTCCTTAAAGCGCATACGGCCTCGGTCCGATTAAGTTCGTCGAATCATGAAATCTTACGCGCGAGCCTGCCTTACGTTCCTGGTGGCGGTCGCAGTGCTCGTACCAGCAGTATCAGCTTCAGCCTTGCCACCCGGCGGGAGCTTCACAGACGACGACGGAAACGTTCACGAGGGTTACATCGAGGCGATTGCCAACGCCGGCATCACCTCGGGGTGTAACCCGCCGGTCAACGACCGCTATTGCCCCGACCGTGCGGTTACGCGCGGCGAGATGGCCGCGTTCCTGGTGCGGGCTCTCGGCCTGACCAACGACGGCGGGAAGGACTGGTTCGACGACGACGACGGATCGCCCTTCGAAGCATCGATCAACAAGATCGCAGCTGCGGGTATCACCTCCGGCTGCGGCACGCGTGCGTATTGCCCGAATTCGACGGTGACTCGCGGACAAATGGCTGTGTTCCTGGTCAAGGGCTACGGACTCGGTGGTTCCACCGCCGGCAATCCCTTCATCGATGACAACGGCTCCCCGTTTGAGGACCACATCGAAAAGCTGCGCGAATCCGGCGTCACCAAGGGATGCAACCCGCCCATCAACAACAGGTTCTGCCCGGACGACCCGGTCCGTCGTGACCAAATGGCAACGTTCATCGCCCGGGCGAGCGGTCTGAGTGCGATCAATCCCCCGCCGCGGGTCGATGTCGGCGATGTCGACGTTCACATCTACCCGGGCGACAACATCAACAACATCGCCAACAATCATCCGGCGGGCACTGTGTTCATGATCCACGGCGAGCACCACGGACAGGAAGTCTCGCCGCGCGACTACCAGGTCTTCCTGGGTGCGAGCGATGCGGTCATGGATGGTGGCGATTGGGCCAACGAAGCGTTCTACTCCTACGCCAAGGGTGTCCAGATCATCGGCATCGAGATCCGCGACTACGAGCCCGGTGATTGGCGGGGCGCCATCAGCGGCATGGGCGGCGACTGGCTCGTCGAGAACTGCGAGATCCACCACAACCGCACAGCCGGCATCTGGCTGGAGAACGGTGACCCGGTGGTTCGCGACAACTACATCCACCACAACGATCGCAGCGGGCTCAGCGTGCGGTACACCAATGGCGGGCTCATCGAGAACAACGAGATCGCCTACAACAACTATCGCGACTACTGGGACTGGGGCACCGAGGCCGGTGGCGGCAAGATGTGGTCCAACGACGGGCTGATCCTGCGCGGCAACTGGTCACATCACAACCACGGCCCCGGTCTGTGGACCGACCACGACAACATCAACATCCTCTACGAGAACAACCTGATCGAGGACAACACGGCCAACGGCATCTTCCATGAGATCAGCTACGACGCTGTGATCAGGAACAACGTCATCCGCCGCAACGGCTTCGATCACGCAGCGTGGATGTGGGGCGGCGGCATCATGATTGCCTCGTCACAGAACGTCGAGGTCTACGGCAACACGCTCGAGGACAACTACAACGGCATCGCCATGACCCGGCAGAACCGAGGCTGGGGCGCCCACGGCGAATGGACCCTCCGCAACAACTACGTCCATGACAACACAGTCATCGACAGCGGCAAGACCGGTGCGGCCACCGACTACGGCGGCGACACCATCTACTACTCGAACCTCCGCTTCGAGAACAACAGCTACTCGGGCAACGTCGGGTGGTACTGGTTCAGCCGGGAGAGGTCCTGGTCGGAGTGGAACAGCTACGGCCATGACGATTGAACCGTCCGCCTAGCGGACAGTTCAGGTTGGAGTGTCGGCTCCGCCGAAACTCTGACTAGGTAGATCAGGCCCCCGCACTGCGGGGGTAGGAAACACCCTCAGTCCCCCGCCTTGCGGGGGGAAGGTACCGCCGCCCGAAGGGCGGGGGTAGGAAACACCTCAGTCCCCCCGCCTTGCGGGGGGAAGGTACCGCCGCCCGAAGGGCGGGGGTAGGGGGGTCAGCTTTGGGAGCCCGCCATCGGCGGGCTCTCGTCATTTGCGGCTGAGCTTGTGGCGGACGACCTGCATCGAGAGCAGCACCGCATAGGCGGGGTTGTTCCAGATGTAGCGACGCCACAGACGCCGCGGCTCCTGGATGAGGCGGAATAGCCACTCCAGGCCGGCCTTTTGCATCCACGCCGGCGCCTGCTTCTTGGTTCCGGCAAGGAAGTCGAAGGCGGCGCCCACACCCAGCAAGGCGATCCCGGGCAACTCCGGGCGGATTCGGTGCATCCACAGCTCCTGCTTGGGCATGCCGAGGCCCACCCACACGACGTCCGCACCGCTGGCGCGGATGGCCTCCATTGCCTCGTCGCTCTCGTCCGGCGTCATGTCGCGAAACGGCGGCGAGAAAGCCCCGACGATCTCTGCTTGCGGTGCGATCTCCGCCAGCTTGGCCTGGAGCTGCGCGAGCGTCTCGGGCGTGCTGCCGTACAGATAGTGCTTCCACCCCACGTTGTCGACAAACGCCTTGCGCATGAGCTCGGGCCCGTACACACGCTCTTGCTCGGAACGAACGGTTGCCCGCAGCCCCCACACAATGGGTACGCCGTCGGGGGTGGCGATCTCCGCCGCCGCAATGGCCTCACGAAGCTCCGGATCCCGGCGCGCCGACATCACGGAATGAACGTTGCACACGGCCACAACGGTGGCGCCGTCGGACGGGCGATTCGTCAGCTTCTCGATGACGTCGTCGTACGACGTTACCGAGATGGGGATCCCCACCACGGGAGCCTTGTCTGGAAAGGTCACGAGTCCTCCTGCTGCACGGTGCAACTGTATGCCGAGAGCGTAATGGGTGCGCGCACGACCATCGCTTCCCGATACCCGAGGATGGGCTGGAGCTAGTGGCCCTTGTTGGATCCGAGCGCCGCCGGAACCGTCAGCAGCATGATCCGGAGATCGGCCTTCAGGCTCACCGATTCGACGTACTCGATGTCGACGTCGGTCGCTTCATGCATCGGCACATCGCCACGCTCCGACACCTGCCAGAGACCGGTGACGCCCGGCTTGACCTCATGCCGGCGATGCTGCCAATGCTCATACTTGGCGACGATGTGCGGCAGCTCAGGACGGGGCCCCACCAGGCTCATGTGCCCGAGGGCAACATTCCAGAACTGGGGGATCTCGTCGAGACTCCACTTGCGGAGGAAACGCCCGAGCGGGACATGGCGTGGGTCGTCGGGTGACTTGTGATTGACCCGGCGATCGACTCCATCGAACGGGATCGTGTTCGTGCGCCGATCCGGCTTCATCGTGCGCAACTTGTAGACGGTGAACTCTCGACCGTCGATGCCAACACGCTTCTGCTTGAAGATGGCCGGTCGGCCCAGCTTCCACCAGATGAGAGGCACGACGACCAAGAGAATGGGCAGTGTTGCCAAACTGAGCACCACACCACCCATCCGATCGAAGACCGGCTTGACGAGCTTCTGATACGGACTGCGGGTCGCCAGATCCGGCACAACTCGCAGATGAGGCTGAACAGCCTCGACACCCTTTTCGACTGCCGCTTCCTCAACGGAAGCGCCGTCAATCCTACCCTGCAGCATCCCCGATGCCCCCTAATCACGCTTGCACAACAGTTCGGCGTTGTTTCTAGCCCAACGCAATCCTAGGTCCGACAGCTGGTCGGGTAACGGGCTATTTCGACCACATGTCGAGTAACTAGTCACTGTGTACGGTCACTCGACTACCTAGAGTCACCGCAGACCCGATATTGGCTTCGGCACGTGTTCGGTCCGGACAGGAACAAGCCGATTGTGGTGACCTCGTTTGGGTATGCCCGACCGGGCTATACCCAACCCGCTGCTACCGTATCCGCCGGCGGCGTCATCGACGACCGCCTTCTGTATACGACCCGGGATTCGGGTCCAGTGGTGCACCGGCCAGCGGGGAAATCATGTGGGCACAAGGCAAACATCTACCGAGGGTGATGGCCTTGCTCGTGGCCTCGGCGGCCCTGTTTGCGGCCTGCTCGACCGACACCGGCACTCCCGCTGACGAGACGACGCCGACCACGACACCAGCACCCACGTCGACGTCCACATCGACGAGCGTTGCTCCCCCGACCTCGGTGACTACGACCATCCCCACCACCTCGGTCCCGCCGTCCACCCTGGCGCCCCCGGACCTTCCCCCGACGACATTGCCGGTTCCCCCCACGACGTCCAGCGTGACAGACGAGTTCGACGAGGGAATCGTCCTCGTGACACCCGAAGATGACCTGGCGGCCCTCGTAGCAGGCTCGCCACGGGACACGAGATTCATCATCCTGCCCGGCATTCACCGCACGGACCAGGCAGAGCCGAAGGACGGAATGACATTCGAAGGCTTCGATGGCGCCGTACTCAACGGTTCCGTAGTACTCGACGGCTGGGAGCAAACCGAGGACGGCTGGGACGTTGCCGGCGTCGAACTGAACATGACGGCGCACGGCGAATGTGTCGACGGCTACGAGGCTTGCTCGTTGCGCAACGACCTCTACATCGACGATGCGATGTTGTGGCGCGTCGACGAGCGATCCGAGCTGGAACCCGGTACGTGGTGGTCGGACGGACGTCGGATCGTCGTGGCAGACGATCCGACGGATCGCAAGGTCGAGGTCAGCCTCACCGAACATGCTTTCCGCAGCGACGCCGACAACGTCACCATCCGCAACCTGATCGTCGAGAAGTATGCGTCGCTGGCGCAGGGCGGAGCCATCCAGGCGCAGCTGCCGGGCGAGGGATCGCGGGGACAGGATTGGCTCATCGAGAATGTCGAGGTCCGCCTCAACCACGCCTCAGGAATCCGGGCCGGGGACGGGACGATCATCCGCAACGTCTACTCGCACCACAACGGCCAACACGGGATCACCGGGGGCGAAGGTGTTGGGATCGTGGTCGAATCGAGCGAGATCGCCTTCAACAACCTCCGGGGCTTCAATTGGGGATGGGAGGCCGGTGGAGCCAAGTTCACCAGGACCGAAGGGCTTGTCCTTCGTGACCTCACCGTCCACCACAACCTCGGCCCCGGGCTGTGGACGGACATCGACTGCTACGACACGACCTACGACGGCAACCTCGTCTACAGCAACTCGGGTCCCGGCATCTTCCACGAGATTTCATTCGACGCGGTGATCCGCAACAACGAGGTCTACGACAACGGCTTCATCAAGGGCGAGTGGCTCTGGGGGGCGGGCATCCTGATTGCCGCCTCCACCGATGTCGAGGTCTACAACAACACCGTCACCAACAACGCCGACGGCATCACCGGCATCCAGCAAGACCGCACCGGAGACAACGGCCCGTCCCGCTTGCAGAACCTGCACGTGTACAACAACACCATCACGATGTGGTTCGGGGAGACCGGCGTCGTCCAGGACATCGGTGATTCCTCGGTGTTCACGGACCGTGACATCGTGTTCGAGAGCAACACCTACATCGGTGCGGGCCACGACGAGGCGTTCGCATGGGACAACTCCTTCCTCACGTGGGAGGGGTGGCTGGAGACCGGGCAGGGTGCGGGAAGCACCAGATCCGATGGATAGCGAGTCGCGGCCTTCGCTTCTCGTCGTCGCCTACGCATGCTCGCCAAAGATGGGATCGGAGCACGGCGCAGGTTGGGGCGTCGTCACCGCTCTCCGCGAGTTTGCCGACGTCACAGTGCTCACCGGCAGTCGTCACATCGACGAGATCCGGGAATGGGAACAGAGCAACGCCGATGGCAACACCGAGTTCGTGGAAGTGCCCGACCGAATCCTCGGCCCGCTGGTGCGATGGCACCGCATCCCCGAGTTCCTCCACTATCTGACCTGGCTGTCGAAAGCGAAGCGGGTGGCGAAGCGATTGATTGCAGAGAGAGCCTTTGACGTGGTCGTCCACGCCACCTTCTCTGCGTTCTGGCTACCGACACCTGCGGTGCAGCTCGGGCTTCCCAGCGTGTGGGGACCGGTAGGTGGGGCGGTGACAACGCCAAAGCCGCTCCGCAAGCTGCTGGGAAAGGCAGGGCTGGCTCAGGAGTACCTGGACTACGGTTCCGTACGGTTGATGGCGGCGCTTCCGGCCTCGCGACGAACGGCCATCAACGCCAGCGAGCGAGTGCTGCAGAACGAGGAAACACGGGCGATGCTCCCGCAGCTGGCCCGGGGCAGGTCACGCATCCTCAATCATGCGCTGTTCAGCGTGATACCCGCGTTCCCACCCGAGGATGATGGACGGTATGCATTGTGGGTATCGCCGATGGAGTCACGAAAGGGGCCGCAGCTCGCCCTGGAGGCGCTGGCGCGCACCCGCGACGACATCCAGCTCAAGATGGTCGGAGACGGGCCACAGCGAAAGCCTGTCGAGCAGGCCGCGCACGATCTGGGCATCGCCGATCGTGTCACGTTCACGGGCCTCGTGCCGCGCGAGGAGGCGGTCAAGCTGATGCGAGGCGCAACCACCGTTCTCTTCACCGGGCTCCGCGAAGAAGGCGGGCTGGCGCTGGCAGAAGCGATGTATGCGGCCCGGCGGCTGGTCGTGCTCGACCACGGTGGAGCAGGATCGATCGCACGCTCGGCGACCGACCCGGACCGGGTGGCCCTCATCAACCCCGGGCCGGTGGGAACCGTTGCCGACGGGTTTGCCGCGGCGATCACTGCCCACTTTGCTGCCGCGCCGGCGGCGGACACGCCGCTGCTCGACCGAAACGGCGCGGTTGCTGAGCTCGCCGCCGCAGTCCGTGCGGCGCAAAACCGCTGAACGGCCGATTCGAAGCATCCGATAGGACTCATTGACAACAAGGGAGTGACATGGCGATCCAGAGACCCTCTGCGATTCCCAGGGGGACAGAACTCGAAACAGACATCTGTGTTGTCGGAGGTGGCCCGGCCGGGATCTCGCTCGCTCTCCGACTGACCGAGACCACCAATCTCGAGGTCGTCCTGTTGGAGAGCGGGGGGCTCGAAGCCGAAGCTCCCGCCCAGGAACTGAACGACGGCGACAACGTCGGCCTGGACTACTACGACCTGACGACGACCCGGCATCGTGTGCTCGGCGGCTCGAGCCACAAGTGGGCCGGATGGTGCCGTCCGATGGATGAGCTCGACTTCGACGGCAGGCCCTGGGTCGCCGACAGCGGCTGGCCCATCTCCTACGAGGAGATGCAGCCCCACTTCCGGGCAGCCGCCCGTCTCTGTCAGCTGGAGAGCGAGCAGTGGGTTCCCACGCCGGGCATGGGGCTTCCTCCCCTCTACCTGGATCCGTTCATCGGCGGCGATGTCGAGATCGCGCTCTGGCAAGGGAGCCCTCCCACGAAGTTCGGCATGGTCTACCGGGATCAGCTCGAAGCCGCCGCAAAGATCAAGACCATCATCGGCGCAACCGCGGTCGAGGTGCTTGCCAATGAGGACGGGAGCAGAGCTACCGGCATTCGCGTTGCCAGCCTCGACGGCAACGAGTTCTCGGTGAAGGCCCGCGCCGTCGTGCTGGCCGCCGGAGCGCTCGAGACTGCGCGCCTGCTCCTTGCCTCCAACACCGCCAACCCTGCTGGACTCGCCAACGAGAACGACGTCGTCGGTCGGTACTTCATGGAGCACCCGCACCTCGTGACGGGCCGGATCGAGCTGTATCCGCAAGGCACCAAGAACCGTCCCGAGCTGGCGTCCATCGACAAAGGCTTCGGCGGCGTCCGCGCCCGGCTGGCCATGCAACGCCCTGCCGGCGCCATGAAGGTCGCATACACCATCAGCAGGTCCCGGCAGGAGACCGAGCACCTGCTGAACTTCTCCACGCATCTCCGCACCGTCAGCCCGGTGAGTCGCGAGGACTCCGACGCGTACCAAGCCTTCAAGCTCGCAGTCGGCAATCTGCGCTCGCCGAAGCGCATGGTGAAACAGATCCGGGACAAGGCTCTTCCGGAGGATTCCGGGAACCTCACCAAGCGGTTGATCAAGGGCACCCCCGAGATCATGCAGGTGATCTACCACGAGGCACTGCAGAAGCCGACGCAGCTGGCGCTGTATACCCAGAGCGAGCAGTCGCCCAACCGTGACAGCAGACTCACCCTCGACCCGAAGCGGACCGATGCGCTCGGCATGCCGCGACTCAACCTCGACTGGCGGCTGAGCCGCATCGACAAGCAGTCGATCATGAAGGCGCAGGAGATCATCGGCGCCCAGCTGGACAGCTCCGGGTTGGGCAAGCTGGTCCCCGAGCCGGCGTTCACCGAGGACTCCGACGACTGGGGCCTGGGTCTGCGCGGAGGGCACCATCACCTCGGCACGGCCCGGATGTCGACCGACCCGACCAAGGGGGTGGTCGATCAGCACGGCCAGGCGCACACTGTCCAGGATCTCTACGTGGCCGACTCGGCGGTGTTCCCGGTCGGAGGGTACGCAAACCCGTTCCTGACGACCGTGGCGTGGTCCTTGCACCTCGCCGACACCGTCGCCGCCCGGTACTAGAGCCAGCGCGAGGAGCGGTGATGAGACGACCGCCGAAGCGACAGCTTGCAGCCGGTGTCATCGACGCCGGTGTCGCTTCGCTCGCCACCTTTGCGGCGGGCCTGACCGGCGTTCGCCTGCTCAGCGACATCGACCGCGGCATCTACGGCGTTTTCTTCACTGCCTTCTTCCTCGGCTCGGTCATCGTCACGGAACTCATCCTCGTTCCGGCCCAGGTCGTTGCCGTCGACCTCCCGGAGGAGCAGCGGCTCCGGGTGACCCGCCGCAGCGTGGCGCTGGGACTGATCCCGGGCGCCTTCGGCATGCTCGCCGCGCTTGCTGCCGCTGCCCTGACCAGCGATCTGACCGACCCAACCGTCATCACAGCGCTGACGGTGACCACGGCCGTGACAATCGTCGTGTCGCCGCTCCAAGACCATGTCCGCCAACTGCTCCACATTGCCGATCGCTCGTGGAGCGCCGTCGCCGTGTCGGCCGTCCAACTCGTTGGCGTGTCAGTTGGGATCGCTCTTCTGGTCACGCTCGACGTGAACCGGGCGTGGGTGCCGTTCGGCTCCCTTGCGGCGGCCAACGTACTCTCGCTGACCACGGGTCTCTTCATCGCTGGCGCCCACCGCCCCGAGTCGACCGATCCCGCCGGGATGACCTTTGCCGGGCTCGCCGCGTCGGGCAAGTGGCTGGTCATCAGAGCCGCCACTCCAGCGGCATTCGCGTTCATTGCGGCAAACATCCTCACACAGCTGGCCGGTCCCGAGGCCTACGGCTACGCCGAAGCGGCACGTCAGGTCGCACAACCGATCACGGTGCTTGCGGTAGGGCTGATGGCGATACTCGGACCCCGTGCCGTCCGCGCCGGGACCGCAGGAGACGCGGTGGCGGGGGCCCACAACCGTCGCTCCTTCGTCGGGCTGATGCTTCTGGCCGGAGCCGGCTACATCGCGCTTGCCGGGTTTGATTGGGCGCTCAACCCGATGGCCTGGCTCGTCCCCGCCGCCTACACGATGTCCGGTCTCGTTGTCGCCACGGTCGTCGCCAACTTGCTCGCAGCCGTGTTCCTGATAATCGGACGGGAGCTCCTTGGTGCGGGGCAGGCGCGGTCCCTGGCCATCATCTCGATCATCGCCACTCCGGCGCTGCCACTTGCAGCCGCTACCGCAGGAACGACCGGGGCGTTTGCGCGGCCCATCGGCTACATCGTCGAAGGCTCGATTCGAGTGCTCGGTGGCAGCTGGTGGCTGCAACGCCACTACGCAAGAGCGGCAGCTTCAACAACATCGGTTGACCGGCTCGAAGTGGGCGCATCATGACGAATACGACCCCTGCCCTCAGCGTCGTGATGCCTGCCTACAACGCAGAGGACTACATCGGGCGGGCCATAGAGAGCATCCTGAATCAGAGCTTCGGCGACCTCGAGCTGATCATCGGTGAGGACCGATCGACAGATACGACATGGCAGATCATCCAGGACTACGCCTCCCGGGACGACCGAATCAAGGTGTTTCGCAACGACGAGAACTCGGGAGCGGCAGCGACGATCAACAAAGCCGTTGCGATGGCGGTGGCCCCTGTCATCGCCGGCATGGACGCCGACGACATCTCTGTCCCGCATCGGATGGAGCGCCAGATCGCCGTCCTGCGAAACCAGCCCGAGATTGCGGTTGTGGGCTCATACGTGTCGCACGTCAATGAGGACGACGAGATCCTGAGCCTGTCGCAGACCGGTCCCACATCGATAGAGCAGTTCGAAGACCTCCGCCGCCGCGGCGAGCCCACGATGGTGTTCGGCGGCACGGCGATGTACGAGAAGCGCAGATTCGACGAGGTCGGCGGTTACGACGCAACCTTGCGAGCTGCCGCCGACATCGAGTTCTGCGACCGCATGGCGGAACACGGGCCAATCGTCGCGTTGCCGGAACCACTACTGCTGTATCGGGTGTACTCGACCAGCAACGTGATGCTGCGCTTCCGTGAGGGACGAAGAACGCATCGCTTTCTCGAAGCGCGACGTGCGGCTCGCTTGGCCGGTGAGCCGCTGCCGACACGCGCTGAGTACGTCGCCCAGGAGCAAGCGCTCCCCTGGTGGCGACGCCTCAACATCAGGAGGGACGACTTCTCGCAATACCACTATCGGCAGGCAGGTCTTGCGTACGGCGAGGGCCGCAAGTTGCAGACGGCCGTGCATTTGCTGATTGCCGGTGTTACGGGGCCGCTGCACGTGCTGCGGCGGGTATGGGACCAACGGCTGTCGCCGGAGGCGCGTCGCGCCCGAGCGGCTCGCTAGGCCGAGCCGTCTCGGTACCAGGCAACGGTTTCGCGAAGTCCTTCGCGCCAATCCACAACCACCTCGTAGTCGAGGGTGGCAGCGGCTAGATCGATCGCAGCCCGGGACCGGACGATGTCGCCGGCCCGCTCCGGGCCGTGCACCGGCTCGACACCGGCAGCGTCGGCGTACTCGCGCACGGCGTCGCTCAGCTCGAGGAGGCTGATCGAACCGCCACAAGCTACGTTCATCGCCACCGGATCAACGCTCGGGGCCTTGGCCAATGCTTTGAGGTTGGCGTCGACGACGTTGGCGACATAGGTGAAGTCGCGCGAATGCCGGCCGTCACCGTTGATCGTCCACGGCTCCCCGCGCAGTGCATGTGTTATAAACACCGGGATCACGGCCGCATAGGTCCCCTCGGGGTTCTGCTGGGGACCAAACACGTTGAAGTAGCGAAGGGCCAGCGCATTGAATCCGTAGGCGCGGCCGAACGCGAGGACGTTGAGCTCCGCAGAGGCCTTGGACGCCCCGTACGGAGAGATGGGGTTGAACGGCTGAGTCTCGTCCTTGAACTCGGCGTGCGAGTCGCCGTAGATGCTCGAAGAGGATGCGTACACGATGGTGCCGACATCGTTGTGACGGACGCCCTCGAGCACGTTCAGAGTGCCCGTGACGTTTATCTCATAGGTCGTGCGGGGATCCTTGATCGATCTAGGCACGCTGCCCATGGCGGCGAGGTGAAACACCGCATCCATGCCGCGACACACATCGAGCATGGCATCAGCATCGCGGAGATCCCCCTCGACGAACTCGACATCGGCGGAGATTGCGTCGAGGTTGTGGCGGAACCCGGTAGACAGGTTGTCGACAACCCGAACCGAGTGCCCTTGCTCAACCAGGCGTCGTGACAGGTGCGACCCGATGAATCCGGCGCCGCCGGTCACGAGCAATCTCATGTGATCCCCCTTTGCTCCCGCTTCCGAGTTGGCGGGCCCCGGTACCCCGGGACCCGCCAACAATCGTTCTACTTCAGGTCGTCGGCCCGGTTCAGGAACGCCGCCATCTGACCACGAGTGACAAAGTCATCCGGGCAGAACAGGTCGTTCGTCGGCGGGTTACAACCCCTCGTGATGCCGGCGGTAGCCAGCTTGTCGATGTTGCTCTCGAAGATCGAGCCATCATCGTCGGTGAACAGGTCGCCGCCACCGTCGTCCGTCAGGTTCAAAGCCCTGACGAGGAAGGCGGCCATCTGACCACGAGTGACAAAGTCATTCGGGCAGAAGTTGTCGTTCGTCGGCGGGTTGCAGCCGAGGGTGATGCCGGCGGTGGCCAGCTTGTCGATGTTGCTCTCGAAGATCGAGCCGTCATCGTCGGTGAACAGGTCGCCGCCACCGTCGTCGGTGAGATCGAGGAAGCGCACCAGGAAGGCGGCCATCTGACCACGGGTCACCCGATCATTGGGACAGTACTCGTCGTTCACCGGCGGGTTACAGCCCTTGGTGATGCCTTCGTTGGCGAGCCACACGATGTTGGCGGCAAACGTGTTGCCGGTTATGTCGGTCATCACCGTGAACTCGAGGGTATCCGTGTCCACACCGGCGCTGTCGCTGAGCGAGAGCTCAACCGTATGCAGACCGGTCAGAGTCGGCGTGAAGTCGATCGTTGCGCTGCTGCCAGAGGCAACCTCGGCTCCGCTGCGCATGATCGACCAGTCATAGACCCGCGGGCCGGAACCGTCGACAACCGTCGCCGAGAAGGTCGCCTCGATACCGACTGCACCGAAGGTCGGGCCTTGGACTGTGATCGACGGCGGATCCGGGTTCTCAGCACCAATGTTGATCGTGACGGTTGTCACCGGCGACTTGTTGCCACCCGGATCCTCCGCCTGGTAAGTGAAGGTATCCGTCGTCGCATCAGTGGAGACACCATCGTGGGTGTAGGTGAAGGAGCCGTTGGCAGCCAGCGCCAGCGTGCCCTTGGTCGCGTCATCGACCAGAACGGCGCTCAGCCCGAGACCCTCGGGATCCTCATCACCATTGAGGACGCCTTCGGCGGCACCGACATTCAGCGTGCTGGCGTGGTCGACTGCGTACTCGTCGGTATCGGCCGTCGGATCGTTGTCGACAGGGTTGATCGTGACGGTCACCTCGGCAGTGGAGGTGAACGAGCCCTGCGTCACGGTGTACTCAAAGGTATCCGTGGTCGACGAGAGACCGATCTCCGGGCCGGTGTGCGTGTACGTGAACGATCCATCACCCTGGCGAACTGCGGTGCCCTTCGTCGGCTCCGTCACGAGCGTTGCCGAGGTAGTCGCGGCCCCGACATCGGAGACGAGAACCAGGTCGTTGGCGAGAACGTCGACGTTCACCGAACCGTCCTCATCAACTGCGGCTGCATCATCGACTCCGGCGAGAACCGGCTGCCAATCGGGCTTGTTGTTGGCAGCAGGAGTTGCCTCGCTGCCCACCCGGGTCGCAGCGCCCGAGCCGTCGGAGGCGATGGCAAAGATCTTGCTAGCGCCGGTGTCGGCCTTGCGGAACGCGATCAGCGAACCGTCCGGCGACCATGCGGGCTCCAGTTCGTTGTCGCCGTCGGTGGTGACGTTGATAGACGAGCCACCGCTGCTCGAGATCGTCCAGATGTTGAGATTGTCGGCCGTCGATTGGCCCATCTCCTCGCCGATCTGGAACGCAATCCGGCTGCCGTCTGGCGACCATGCCGGATGGCTGGCGACGTTGTCGAAGTCAAAGTCGAACCCACCGTCGACCGTCAGGTTGGTCCGGGAAGATCCGTCCGTGGCCGACATCGTGTAGATGTCGGAGTTGGAAGCAGCCTGGGTCGACGTGAAGGCGATCTTGGTCCCGTCCGGCGACCAGACAGGTTCCTGATCGGTGTAGAGCAGTTGCGATCCGACCGGGCTCAAGAGGGTCCCGGGCAGATTGGTTCCGTTGGTAGGCGACCAGAAGATCTGGCGGTTCGACCGCTCGATCGTGTAGGCGTCGTTCTCGGCCCACTCGTTGTCCGCCCCACCGGCAAGACCAGCGGCCATCGTCACCGTCGTGCCGGTCCGCCCGGTCACCAAGGCCGAAGAACCGTCCGTGGTGTTGCGGACCGTGTCACCAACGGCAACACCGTCGCCGACGAAGTTGGCGCCGGTGTCGGTCAACACGACCCCGGTGGCGTCCGCAGGAAGGGTCGCCGTCCCACTGGACATCGTGGAGACGATCCGGCGCTGGTAGGCCACCTTGGTGCCGTCAGGCGACCACGTGGGCGAACCATCGATTGTCCCTGCGGACACCTGCGTGGGAGTGCCCAGCGAAGGAGTGGCCGTGTCTCCCCCGAGGAAATCTGCGACGTAGATGGCGGATGAGCCGGCGACGTCACGGGCAAAGGCGACTTGAGTGCCATCTGCCGAGAAGGCCGGGTCGGCATCGAAGTTGAGCGTGCTCGTCAGCTGGGTCAGATCAGAGCCGTCGGCGCGGATCGCCCAGATGTGGGCGGGCGCATCACTGTCGACGAACACTATCCATTCGTTGCCACCCGGATAGGCGGCATCCGCGCTCTGAGATGCAATCACCGTGGTTGCTCCAAACAAAAGCACCACGGACAAGAGCAACATGAGAGTTCGGCGTACGTTGACGCCAACAAGAGTCATGATTGATCCCTCTCTCGATTACTAATCATTTCCTACCGGCAGAACCAAGAATACTGAGTGTTTGGCCCACTCGCCTGACCCACCGCTGGCAGCTTATAGGCCCGCTACGTTGCGTGTTCAGGCCGTTACTCCGAGCAAGTCAGTGATGGCCAGTTTTGAGCAGAACCTGATCAGCCGGATAGCCCATCGGCTCGATGCAGGAACGCCGCCATCTGCCCACGAGTCACCACATCGTTGGGACAGAAGAGGTCGTTGACCGGGGGGTTGCAGCCCCGGGTGATCCCTGCGGTCGCCAGCTTGTCGATGTTCGACTCGAAGATCGACCCGTCGTCATCGGTGAACAGATCACCGCCGCCGTCATCGCTCAGGCCAAAGGCCCGCACCAGGAACGCTGCCATCTGGCCGCGGGTCACAAAGTCGTTCGGACAGAACAGTGTTCCCTCCGCGTTGCAGCCCCGAGTGATCCCTGCGGTCGCCAGCTTGAGGATGTTGGTCTCGAACACCGATCCGCTCGTGTCGTCGAACTCGATCTTCGGATCGATCGC
>JASJBC010000170.1 GCA_030066715.1 Acidimicrobiia bacterium | reverse complement strand
TGCAATTTTCCCTAATGTTACGGCACGCACGGCCAAGGCTAACAGTTGCACCAAGCGGTAAATTGGGGATGATCCTAAAAAGTGTAACGTCATCACCAGAAGTGGCCGTTACCATAACCCAAATATCGGAACCAAATCTTAAAACGCCGCCTGTATAATAGTCCGGACCTTGCGCCCCCACCCCTGTAAGTGTGATCGTTCGACCATCGGAAGAAATGGCGCTTACCGCATAATCATCTTTTAACACGTCAAATGATAATCCACACTTGGGTGTGTAAATTGTATGATTGCACGTTATTTGATAACGCTCCCGCATCCCTTCCGATTTAAGGTTACCAAGAAGACTTTCACAATTGATAACGGCCTTACTAATTCCATCCGGCCAACCAACGTCCAAAACCTTTCCCCTAAAGATAAAACGCACGTCCGGTGCGTCCGGATCATCTTTATGGAAACGAAAAATGGTAACCTGAACTTCATAAAACGGCGGCTGTTGCCTGAACAGTTCCGCAACACCGTTATCTTTGTCAACTTCAATCTTTAGCCGGTCCCTTGCTTCTTCCCGGCTTTGGCTTATCGGCCCGCGTTTGATAAAAACGGACCTATAAGTTACACTTTGAAATAAAATATCTTTATCGGCGCTTGTATAAAATAAAAATTCCGGACCAATTTGAAATTGGTAAAATTCTTGCGGATGGCCACTATCAACGCTTTGTTCCTGTCCTGTATATGTCATTTAAGAAACCTGTGGATTTTTAATTGAAACCAATGGCACGGAAACCCTTGTAATAACCCCTTCACCTACAAAATGCTCAAATGGTATATCATCAATGCTAAATCGTGAAAGAATAAGCAAACTTAATCGGTCAACTTCTTCCGGAAGAATTTCTTGACCAAAAGCAACGTCAATTTCAAGGGTTTCCGTGTTATTACCCAAATCTTCAGAAGATAAACCAACAAGGTTGCGGTAAAAATCTGTTCCGTCTTTTAAAACTAAATGAAGCGCAAAGTTATTTTCCGCAATGTCAAGAAATTTTTGATTGGCCACAAAAACAACAATGTTGATTGAAGACGCCGCAATTGTTTCAATAACTTCATAATCGGGTCGATTGGTATCATACCAAAAAGGTTTTAACCTTCCCCGCCGCCTATAGAAGAAATTTCTTAAATTAAACCTATCTTCCTTGGTGCGCACAATATAGCCTTGGTTGGCTGTTTCGGCGGTAAAGTCCCTTTCGGGAAAGTAATCAAAAACACCACTAATATTGTCAACAACCCTTTCCGGTAAAATGATATTTGAATCAATCGAACCAAATTGAATATTGGCGGCGTCTATAACTTCTATTCCTTCAAATTCCGTCCACGTTACCGGGGCTTGGTCGTCATTTTCAACGTTATCAAATCCCCTAAAAGTAATAACGCTTCTGGTATCATCACCCCGCCCGATTTGCCGCCGTAAACCACCTTGAACAGTTGCGCGTACAATGGGGATAACTAACGCCCCGTTTGGATAATCATTGACCACTTCCCGTAAAAGATTTAAACGGTCCGCTTCAACCGTGTCAATTTCAACCGCTTCATTGGTATAATCGTTTTCCCAAATAAGGGCAAGACCGCCCGCCCTGAAATCTAAAAAAGTGGTATCAAAGAAAATAGTCATATCCAAAGCATTTATTGCCGTTGGATGCTTAACCGCATCCACCCAATAGGGAAGCGCAAATACTTTATCTTGCCATCCGTAAAGCAAATTATTTATGCGGGTCTGTATACCGTTATCCGCCTGGGTTGTAAATTCAAAAGACTGTCTTGCCGCATCCCTAACCCTAATGCGTTGTTCACCGGAAAAGCTTTGAATTATATCAGTCTTCCAACCTAAAGTTTCTGTCAACTGGCTATCCGGTTCAAAGCCAAACACGTTAAGGCGGTTACCGATTATGTTAAGTTCACCACTATCAGCAGACAACACCCATTGAATAAAAGCATTAATGATCGGCGGGCCATCGGCTTCAACGGTTATATCATAAAGAAAAGACTTTAATTGGGGGAAGGTTCCGCCAACCGGAACGCCGCCAGAAATAACAATACCTTCCGCGTCAATTTCATTGATAGCGGTTAATGTTCTATTTTCAAAGAATCCATTCCACACTTCAACTTGAAAACTTTGCGCACTTGAAACGTTGCCAACATCTAAAAATGAAGGTATAACCGCAACACGGTTGTAAAAGATATCAGTGAAATCAACAACAGCCTTACCAGCCTGTATTGACAACACTGTATTATTTGGGGATGGAACATTTACATAATTTGCAGTTTGCCCAGGTAGAAGAAAACCGGAAACGTCAAAGCCGTCTGGCCCTTCGTTTCCTTGAAGAAAATAGTGATGGTTAATTATGCCCCAAGGTTCAACAATGGGGACCGGTGCCGCTTGGGCTTGGATTATTGCCACTTTAGTTGGTCCTTATAGCCATTCCCATTCCACGCATTTTAGCACGTTTACTTGTAAAACTTGGGTTAAAAACCTCATCATATGTAAAAGGTTCAGGTTTTTGATTGAATGGAAATACAATGTAATTGTCCGGTCCGAAAGAAATTGTTTGCTTTGGCGCAAAATCACGCATGTTAACCGTAAAAAATTCATCACTTAACGTGCCTAAAAATCGGCTCTCGTGGTTTCCTTGCCCACCGCTTAAAGCACCTTGCCAAAACATATAAATGGGCATAAAACCACTAACAAGATTAGCACTATTGGCGGAACGTCTTGCCGGGGAACCTTGAGCGCTAAAGCCAAATTGTGGATAAGAAGTATATTCAGAGCTAACCAAACCGCCACCGGAAAGCGCAAGTCCCGGTAATTTTCCTGTTCCTGTGTATGTGGTGTTTGTTGTTCCCGTGTTATCACACGGACCCAACCAGCCATTTATTCCCCCATGAATTGGCCCCGGCTCATCTAATAAAAATAAACAAGGATTCATAAAGTTATTTGTGTTCTGTATTAAATAAAAACGATCATACCACATAAAAGGGTTAAAAACTAAACGGTATATATTTTCCGGGTCCGGCCAACTATACAAACCACTTGAACCTTGGCCATGATAAGAAACAGGCGCGTAATGGTGCGTTGATCCACCGAAACATTGACCACCAACATATGAACCGGCCCCGTTTTTATCAACTTCCGCCCAATAAAACATGGTATAAAAGCCAAGGATAAATTCAACCACAACAACAACAATTTCCGGATTAGACTTTTGAAAAAACCAATAATTGGGAATGCTCCCCTCTCCCCCAATATAATAAGCATGAAAAGGGTTGCTTGTTCCGTTACCACTTGTAGGAACTCCTGGCATGAAGTTCCAACGGCTTTCACCGGCGGAATAAGACTTTGACAAGTTCATTGCCAAACCATCAATCAAATTCCATTCCGTAACGTTAAAAACGCCCGTTGTGGTATTCCAAATATTGTTTGCCGTATCTTTAATAAAAGATTTTAAGTTAACATAAAGGGTGCCATGCAAACCGGCTTTTTGAAAATGTGCCTTTTGGCCTGTATTCTCCCCAACGGCTGTTTTGGCGTTTTGTGTGTAACCATTGCTGGTTAAAAATATGGCAAGGATATCTAACAAGTTGTCAAAACTTGTTGCCGTTCCGGTTTGAAAGTTCATTTTCTTCCCCTTATGCTAATCTTAAAGCGGCGTAGTCTTCAAATTCTGAATCATTTGTGCTTCTAATAACAACCCATGTGTCCCCACCATCAACAAAAGTGTTTTCTTGTGCTTGATTAAATCCACTAATAGCGTTTATGCCATCAAGCACCCCATACCATTGGGCCGGTAAATCGGTTGCTAAACTTTTTCCCATTGCGATTATGGGAAACGTTGCAAAACTTCCATCAATGTTATCAAGGATAAAAAGCATTCCTTTTTTCATATAGGGCCAAAATCCGGCCCTGTTCGCGCCTTCATCAAAAAAATAAGCGTTTGCAATAGGATTGGTGGTTGTTCTGTTTCCGTTTCCATGACAAAAACCAAGCCATGTGCCACCCGGTCCTAAAAGTCTTCCCGCCGCGTAAAGGTCATCTTCATCAGGAACGTTAAAGCTGATAAGCATCCAATTCCAAAATTGTTGATTTTTCTGAAGCAAATCCGAATATCTTATGCTATCACCAAGATTTCCTTCCGTGCCAACATTGCCGCCAATAAAAAGTGGATAGTTCCATTGCGCGGGAGTATAATAGGGAAGAAGCCAACCAAGGTAGGCCGTGTTAAAATGGGCTTCAAAAGCGGACGATACTATAATTCGCCGCCCATTAACAACAAACCAATATTTGATTTCATTAGGGTCACGCACATATGTTGTCATGGGGCAATTAGCTTCAGAAGTTGGAAGTGTACCAGCAAAACCCGATTTCGGTATCGCTCCCGGCTGTTCATGAAAATTACTTCCGGCACTATAAGCAGTAAAGCCCTGCAATTGCCAATTATAAACATCGGCCCCAACATCAAAGTAATTTTTAATACCAACAAATATTTCATCCGTCCCGCTTGGCGCACCGGGACCACGCAAGATCAACTCTTGGTTATCAGTTGGGTTAAGAAGTGTAGCGGTCACGTCCCTTTCAATAGTCCATTTTTCATTGGAAGCGTCAAGCGTTCCCTGGGCAAAAGTGAATTGCCATTGATCGGACAAAACCGCCGCATAACTTGCAGGTCCGGTTATAAGAAAACGGATAATGCCATTGTCATAAAGTGTTCCCGCCGTGGCCGCAGCTTGCGGCCCTGAAATACTCCCCGTTACGGAAAATTGCGCAACACCAATGCCCCCGGCAGTTGTGCAGACAACCGTCCATGTTTCAAGCGGGGTTGTTGCAACGGCACCCTTGGCGCGTACATATTTTAGATCAGCGTTTCCCGTACCGGTAAACGTAATAGACCCTTCCTTGGGCCAACCGGCGGCAAACTGTTTCATAGCGTCCATTAAATCAAGATAACCGTAAGCAACACCTATTTCAAAAGCCATAATATTACCTTTGCAAACGTTGCGTTATTTCATTTGTATTTCTATCTAACCAATTGTTTATAACACGCTCCCCGGCGGCTGAAGACATGATACTTAATACTTCATCGGGGCTTGTAACGTTAACAATTTTGACGTTCAGGGGGTCCATTTGCCCAGGGGGAGCGTTTGCGGAGTCCGCCGCCTGTTGTTGCGCGGGGGTTTCCACGGTCACACGTTCACCGGGGGACGCCCTGAAAGCAACCGGTTGACTATCGGCCCCGCCGGACCCGCCAACGGTAAAGCTTCCGCCGGTTTGAAACCCTTGCGCAAAGATCGAACCTAAAACACTTCCGATATTTCCCGCGCCGCCAACGGTATTGGCCCCCGCGCCACCAAAGGAACCAGAAAGCCCACCGGCCAACTGACTTATGCCTTGCTGAAAGGCAAGCTTTGCCAATTCAGCCAAGATGTTTGTCACCAACTGTCTAACTTCAAGTTCACCGGTTTGCGCAAAGTTAATGATTGCATCCGTTGCGGTATTGAAAGCATTATTAACACCGCCTTCAACAACGGCGGCAAGGCCGGTCAATTCTTCCCGTGCTTCTTTAATCTTTTTACCGGCTTCATCTTCCCTTGGCCTTGCAACACGTTCCCCCGGCGTTTCTAAGGCGGCAAAGGCGGCTTGTTCTTCTGCAATAATCTTCTGTTGATTCTGAACGCGTTCAATTGCAATTTGGTCCGCACGGTCAAAGGCATCATTAACAAAGTCTTCAAAAACTGTAAATTCTTGACCGGCAACCAAGCCTTCAAAAGCCCGTTCACCAAGGCGGTCAAGTCCACCTTCAAAAGTGTTTGCAAAGCGTTCAATCTGAATACGTGCAATCGGTTCAAGGTCAAGCGCTTCAAACGGTGCGTTTAATGCGTCAATGATCTTGTTGGCCCCGGCTTCCGCAATGCCAACAAGGCCGTTGATTGCTCTAAAGAAAATATCACCAAGCGCCGGACCGATATTTTGAAACGCGGCCACAATGGCAAGCGTCAAACTTATCCACGCGTTTAGAATAGCATCCGCCGCCCTGGCCCCAATGGTGACAATGCCCCTAAAAGTCAAATCAACTTCCGGTATGATATCGCTAAAAAATCCGCCAATGCTACTAATGGCGGGCGCAAGCGTATCCCCGATAAAGTCAACAACAATCCTTGCATTTGTGGCAATCGTTTCAAAGACCGCTTTGCCAAGATCGGCCAAGGTTGTTAAATCGTTTTCGGCAACAAATATCTTATCCGAAAAAGCGATTAGTGCCGTGGTTGCCGCAGTAATCGCAACGGCCAACGCGCCAAACGGATTAAGCGCAATCGCCGCCGCTAAAGCCCTGAAACCGGAAACCGCCGCCGGTATGGCACGCCGCGCCAACTGAACGCCGATAGCCAAGGCCAAGGCCGCAACCGCACGCGTAACGGTTTCAATGTTTTGCGCCACAAAAAGAAGACCACGGGAAAACGCCCTTGACACGCCGGTTGCATCATCCAACGCGCCAACGGTGCGGACAATCTGATTGCGCAACACGGTGAAGGATTGGCCGATTGTTGGCACCGTCTTACCAAAGCCCGTGGCAAGTTCTTCCTGGGCGCTTTGAAACGCTTCAAGGATAATATCGGCGGTAATCTTTCCGTCTTTGCCAAGTTCCCGCAATTCACCACGGGTAACGCCAAGTTCCTTGGCAATCACGTCCGCAACAACCGGTAATTGCTCCAAGACGGACCGTAATTCATCACCACGCAAGGCACCGGATGCCAACCCCTGGCTTAACTGAATAAGCGCATTTTGGGCTTCCTGGGCGCTTGCACCAGACAAAATGACCGCTTGATTAAGGCTTTCGGCAAATTCCAACGTTTGCTTCTGTGAAATACCCAATTCACGCACGGCTAACGCGGTCCTGGCATACACTTCCGCCGTGCCTTCAAAGCTTGATCTTGTCCGGTTCGATATCTCAAACAATTCACGGGTAACCGCGTTTAATTGCGCTTGGCCTTCCGTAACCGTTCGCAATCGGTTTTGAATATTGGTGAAGCTATCGGCCAATTGCCCCAGGCCACGCACAATCACCCCGGCGGAAAGAAAGCCCAGGGACCTTTGGAGGAGCGTCAAAGACCCCTGGGCCGTCCGTGCGGATTGGCCTATACCTTCAATGTTGCGCCGGACAACACGGCTTCCCCGCTCAGACACTTCAATTGCAAT
>JASJBC010000169.1 GCA_030066715.1 Acidimicrobiia bacterium | reverse complement strand
AATACTGTCCGCCAAGCGATCCCGGAGCCCAAAATCGAAGCGGCGGCAATCGAGCGCTACCTGCGAGAGCACCTTTGGCCCGACGTCGAGATCCCGGAGACGTACCCCGTTGGGCGCGGGTGGGAGAGCGAGATCATCGGGTTCGGCGCCGAGCTTCCCGACCGATCCCTCGACCTCGTCCTCCGCATGTACACAGGACTGGGCGGCGAGGAGAAAGCCGTCACCGAGGGCAACGCGATGCGGATGCTCCACGCAACCGGTTATCCGGTGCCGCTGGTCCACCATCAAGAGCCGTCGCCCGGACCGCTCGGCCTGCCCTTCATCATCATGGATCGAGTAGAGGGGGAGCAGCTCTACGAACACCTCAACGCGGCGCAGCCGGCGGTGCGGGCACGTTTGGAGTCTGAGCTCGTCGAGCTACTCGTCGCCCTTCATCGCATCGACCCCAAGCCGTTCGGAGCCGACATCGCGGGGAACGACCCGCATCGTTTCGCCAGGCGAACGTTGCGCAATTGGAGGGCCGTCACCGAGCTGATCGGGATCGACGACGGTGGGCTGCTCGACTGGCTCGACCATCACATCGGCAACATCGCCACACTGCCGCCTGCCGTCGTGCACAACGACTTCCACGCCGCCAACGTCCTTCGGGGCGACGAGGGAGGGATGACGGTGATCGACTGGACCGGCGTCGAGGTCACCGATCGCCGATTCGATCTTGCGTGGACGTTGATGCTTCACGAGCTCTACGGGGGTGCGGACTCTCAAGTGCCCGCCCAAGCTCAATACGAAGACAGCCTCGCTGCCCCCGATCTGGAGTTCTTCGCAGCCGCAGCACGATTGCGCAGGCTGTTCGGCCTCGTGGTGTCGCTGACCGCCGGACCGGAGGCGCTGGGCATGCGGGAAGGTGCCCGCGACCGCATCGCCGGCGAGTTGGAGATCTCTCAGCCGTTGTACGAGCAACTCGTAGCCATCAGCGGTATCCGCTGGCCGGCCTTCGAGAGCTTGGATCCTGCCTAGCCGCCGTTGCTGGAAGCGACCCGCTCGACTGTGTCGAACAGCTCCTGTGGCCGGTACGGCTTGGCGAGGTAGCCATCCATCCCGGCTTCAATGCAACGCTGCCGGTCGTCGTAAGCGGTGATGGCAACGATCGGGATGCGACGGCCCCGGGCGCTCTCTTCGGCGCGGATTGCCGCCGTTGCCTGAATGCCGTCCATCACGGGCATTTGCAGGTCCATCAGCACGACGTCGAAGTTGTCGATGCGGGTCGCCTCGACGGCGAGCCGTCCGTTCTCCACTGCGGTCACTGAGTGATCCCGGTTCTCCAGCATGCGAGTCGTCAGCCGCAGATTCGTCGGGCTGTCGTCGGCGAGGAGCACCTTGAGGCTGCTCCGGCCCTCTCGCAGCCAGTGGCTGGTCACGAGGGTGGTCTCGCCTCGCTTGGCCAGTTCGATCACGGCCTTGACCATGTCGCCGACGTCGCTCGGCTCGTAGGGACCGGCGAGATATCCGGCTACTCCGAGCTCCCGGCACAGCGAGGCGTCACCGCGCCGTCCCGAGGGTACGGTGACGACGACGGGCATGCGCTCGACGAAAGCGGACCGGAACCTCTCGTAGATATGGAACGGATCGTCGCCCATCGCAAGAACCACGGCCTTGATCGGGCTGCCGCGCTCCGCCGCACGTTTCATCGCGCTGAACGCTGGCTCGAGATGCGCCACCGCAATGGGTGACATCTTGTTCTCACCGAGCGTGGTCACGAGACGGCGACGCTCGTCTTCGAGATCGGAGATGACGAGAACCGGCACCTCCTCGGAGGCGGAGCGGAAGGCGTCGATGATGCTCTGTGTCTCATCCGGCGCATCGCCGAGTTGCAGACTGGCCGTGCAGTGGAAGGTGCTGCCGATGCCGGTCTGGCTCTCCAGCCAAATGCGACCACCCATCTTCGAAGCGAGCTTGGCTGCGATGGGGAGCCCGAGACCGATGCCGCCGAAGTTGCGTGACGTTGCGGCATTGCCCTGGGTGAACCACTCGAAGATACGCTGCTGGGCGTCATCGGGGATCCCGATGCCGGTGTCGGCGACCGTTATGTGGAGATCGAGGCCGCCGGCCGCGTTCGCCTCGCCGGTGACTCGAACCCTCACCGCCCCCACGTTTGTGAACTTGACTGCATTCTCGACGAGGTTGGCGACCATCTGCCGGAAGCGACCGGGGTCGCCCATCAGCCAGTCGGGCAGCCCTGCCTGGAACTCGTGGGTGAGGTCGATCCCCTTCTGCGCCGCCATCGGCGAGAGCAGCTTGATCAGGTGGTCGACGGTGCGGCGCAGCAGGAAAGGTGTGTTCTCGAGGACGAAGTCACCCTCTTCGAGACGGGAGACGTCGTAGAGGTCGTTGACGAGCGTCAGCAGCGAGTCGGCCGATTGCTGGACCGCAACCAGAGCGCCCCGTTGCTCGAGGGACAGCGTCGAATCGAGGATGCCGGCAGTCCGGGTGACGATGTCGTCGACCTTGGTGCGAATCTCCTGGCTCGTGTTTACGAGGAAGCGGGAACGGGCGTCGGCAGCCCGGTGAGCGGGCACGTTGCGATCGTCGTCGCGCAGGTCGATGGCTTCATCCATGGCTGCCACCCCCTTCCGGACGACAGGGCAGGACGGATGAGTACCCAATGTCATCGGCGGAACGCCGCAAAGACTTAATCAACGCCTTCTCGCGGGCTCTGGCGGATATGCTGCCGCTCATGTTGTTTGACTACAGCCCAGAGATCCTCGAACGTTTCCCCACCATCCGAGCCGGGATCATCCATGCCACTGGACTGCGCAACGGCCCGGCCGATACCGACCTCACCGCTGCCTACTCCGCCGAGCAAGCGGCGGTCGTGGCTCGCATCGGCGACACTCCGCTCGCCGAGCTCCCGTCGGTGGCTGCCTGGCGGCGCACGTTCAGCGGCTTTGGGGTGAAGCCAACGCAGTACCGCAGCGCGATCGAGTCGCTACTCCGTCGGCTGACTAAGAAGGGTGACATCCCCAGCATCAGCACTCTTGTCGATATCGGCAATCTCGTCTCGATTCGACATGCCCTGCCCATTGCCTTCATCGACCTGGCCGGAGTCGGCGGAACCACCGAAGTGGTGTTTGCCACCGGCGAGGAGCGATTCCGTGACCTCGGCTCGAGCGACTCGATCCACCCCGAGCCGGGCGAGGTCGTCTTTGTCGACGAGGCCGGCCTCGTTTCTGCACGACGGTGGTGCTGGCGGCAGAGCGCCGAAAGCGCAACGGGCCCGACCACGACCGATGTTCTGGTCACCATCGAGGGCCATCACGACTCCGCTGCCACCGACGTTGCGGCCGCAGTCGACGACCTGGTCGACCTCCTCGGCCTCCATCAGCCCCAAGCCACGATCCAGTCGACCGCGACTTTTGCGCCGCTGGCGGGTTGGACCACCTGACCCCTCCCGTTCTTGCGGACCTGACTTCCAAATACGGAAGTGGCGTCCGCAAGAACCAGGAGCGCGGCCGCCCCAGGGCTTCTTGCGGATCTCAGTTCCACATACGGAAGTGGTGTCCGCAAGAACGGGTCAGCAGATGCGTGGGAGTTGCTCGCCGACCTGGGTGTCGACGACTCTGGTGGCGCCGATGGCGGTCTTGGCGACGACGATGCCGGGGTGGCCGACGACGATCTCGGCGATCTGCGTGGCCTTGGCGCCCAGCTCGTCGGCGCGCATGATCTCCAGCGCCCGCTCGGCTTGGTCGGGCGGGACCACAACGACGACTTTGCCCTCGTTGGCGACGTAGAACGGGTCCATGCCGAGGATCTCGCACGCCGAGGCAACCGCCCGGTCGACCGGGAGCTTCATCTCGTCGACCACGACGCCGACCTCACCGGCAGCCGCAAACTCATTCAGGGTCGCCGCCAAGCCGCCACGGGTCGGATCGCGCAGCGCACGGACGTCGATCTCTGCATCGAGCAGCGCGGCGATCAGATGGTTCAGAGCTGCGGTGTCGGACCGAATGGTCGACTCGAATTCGAGCCCCTCCCGCACACTCATGATCGCCATGCCGTGATCGCCGATAGTGCCGTTGACCAGCACCACATTCCCGGGCTGCACGTTGCGCGGATGGATGTCGATTCCGTCCCGAATCACGCCGACACCGGTCGTGTTGATGTAGACGCCGTCACCGTGACCCTTGTCGACGACTTTGGTGTCGCCGGTCACCAGCTGGACGCCGGCCGTCTCCGCGGCCTTGGCCATCGCTTGCACCAGCCACGCCAGCTCGTCGATCGGCATCCCCTCCTCGAGGATCATGGCGACGCTGACGTACTTCGGCTCGGCGCCGGCCATGGCGACATCGTTGACGGTGCCGTTGATGGCGAGCTCACCAATATTGCCGCCGGGGAAGATCCGAGGCCGCACGACGAAGCTGTCGGTGGACATGGCGATCCGCCCGGGCGGGAGATCCATCACTGCCGCGTCGCCGAGGCCGTCGAGGTGCTCGTTGCTGAACGCGGGAAGGAACAGGTGCTCGATCAGCTCCGCCGAGAGCTTGCCGCCGCCACCATGGCCCATGACGATGTTCGGCTGATCGCGCAGCGGCATCGGGCATACCCAGCCGTCGATGGTGGCGCCGTCGTCGCTCACGTCTTCACCCCCTCGATCTCGATGAAGCGACCGTAGGTGTAATAGGCGGCGCACGCCCCTTCGCTCGACACCATCGTCGCTCCGAGGGGCTTGCGCGGTGTGCACTCCTTGCCGAAGGCCTCACACTCATTCGGCTTGATGATGCCCTGCAAGACTTCGCCGGAACGGCAGACCTCAGGCTCCTGGGTGTCGATGTCGCCGACGTCGAAGCGCTCTGCGGCATCCCACTCGGCGTAGCGATCCGACAATTCCCAACCGCTGCCCGGAATCATGCCGATCCCACGCCAATTGCGGTCTGTGGTCTTGAACACGTCTGCGATGAGCTTCTGTGCAGCCTTGTTGCCGTCGAAGTTGACCGCTCGCGGGTAGGCGTTCTCGGCGGCGGCGGTGCCGGCCTCGAGTTGGGCGATGGTCTTGCGGATGCCCTCCAGAACGTCGAGCGGCTCGAACCCGGTGACCACGATCGGCACCTGATACTCCTCGACGATCGGCACGTACTCGCTGAACCCCATCACCGAGCAAACGTGGCCGGCGGCGAGGAAGCCCTGCACCCGGTTGACGGGCGAGTTGAGCACAGCCCGGATCGCCGGGGGGACGAGGACGTGCGAGACCAGCATCGAGAAGTTGGTGAGCCCCAGCTGCTTCGCCTGGTAGACCGACATGGCATTGGCGGGGGCCGTCGTCTCGAAGCCGATGCCAAAGAAGACAACCTCCTTGTCGGGGTTGTCCTTGGCGATCCTCACCGCGTCGAGCGGCGAGTAGACAATGCGTACGTCTCCGCCATCGCCCTTGACCTGGAAGAGATCCTGCGTGCTGCCCGGCACGCGCAGCATGTCCCCAAACGAGCAGAAGATGACATCATCGCGCGCCGCAATGGCAAGGGCCTTGTCGATGGTGTCGAGCGGGGTGACACACACCGGGCAGCCCGGCCCGTGCACCAGTTCGATCTGATCGTTGAGCAGCTTGTCGATGCCGTTGCGGATGATGGAGTGGGTCTGCCCACCACAGACCTCCATCAAGACCCACGGTTGTGTGGTGATCTTGTCGATCTCCTCGAACAGCTTGCGCGCCAGTTCGGGGTCGCGGTACTCGTCGAGGTACTTCACGCGGGGTCCTCGCCCGTGGCGATCGCCTCCTCCTCAGCAAGCGCAACGGTCGCATCGAGCTCCGCCTCGAGCACGCCCATCTCCTTCATCAGGGCGAGCGTCTCGTGGGCCGACGCCTCGTCGACCTTGGTGATGCCGAACCCGACATGGACGATGGTGTAGTCGCCGACCTCCGCCTCGGGGACAAAGGACAGGCAGATCTCCTTGACGATGCCGTCGAAGTCGACTTTGCCCATCCGGGCGCCGTCCAGTTCGTAGACCTCGACGACCTTGCCGGGAATGCCGAGACACATGTTGCTACCTCCGTCCTGCCAGGGCGATCTGACCGAGGGCGAGCCCGCCATCGTTGGGTGGGACCAAGCGATGGGTCAGGACCTTGAAGCCGACCTCTTCCAAACCCCGTTGCGCTGCCTCGAGCAGGGTGACGTTCTGGAAGACGCCTCCGCTCAACGCAGCCGTTGCAATATCGTACCGTCGCCGCATGTCCTCGGCGGCCGCAACCACCACCGCAGCAAGCGCACGATGGAACCTCGTGCTGATGATCTCTGCAGGCACCCCGGCGGCCACATCGCCGGCTACGGCGGCAACGACGGCGCCGGGATCGATGATCAGCGCTCCGTCGTGCGTGATCAGATCGAATCGGTACCGGCCTTCGGCGTCGGGCGTTCCCAGTGCCTCGAACTCGATGGCTGCCTGCCCCTCGTACGTGATCTCCTGACACACCCCGGCTATCGAGGCCACGGCGTCGAACAGCCGGCCCATGCTCGTCGTCTCGATGGAGTTGAGCCCGGTCTCGAGCTGCTGGCGGATGATGCGCCGCTCCTCGTCGCTGCTGTGGCTCACCGACGGGATGCGGGTATCCCAGCCGATCCCCGCCGACCAGAGGTGGGAAAGCGCCATCCGGTAGGGCCGCTTGACGGCCGCATCTCCCCCGACGAGCTGGGTGGCGGCGAGGTGCCCGGTGCGGTGCAGCGAGTCGAAGTCGCCGACCAGGATCTCGCCACCCCAGATGGTGCCGTCGCTTCCGTAGCCGGTACCGTCGAAGCTGAACCCGACGACGGGCTCGGTGTGCCGGTTCTCCGCCATGACCGATGCGATGTGCGCGTGGTGATGCTGGATGAGCGTGAGCCGGTCGGGATAGTGCTCCTGGGCCCACTTCGTCGACAGGTAGCGGGGGTGCATATCGGCAACGACGCGTTCCGGCTCGATGCGGAACAGCCCGCTCATGTGCTCGACGGCGGCGGTGAAGGCATCGAGGGTTTCGAGGTTCTCCATATCCCCGATGTGCTGGCTCATGAACGCATTGGTGCCGTCGGCGAGGCAGAACGTGGCCTTCAATTCGCCGCCAACGGCAAGCGTGGGGGGAACGGCATCGGGGAGGCGGACCGGGAAGGGTGCGTAGCCACGGCTGCGTCGCACCGGCAACTCCTGGCCGCCGGCGATACGGACCACGGAGTCGTCGCAGTGCACGTAAATCGACCGGTCGTGCAGCAGCAGCACATCGGCC
>JASJBC010000168.1 GCA_030066715.1 Acidimicrobiia bacterium | reverse complement strand
TCGATGTCGTGGCTGCCGCAGGTTCGGCAGCGCAGCATCGTGCCGGTGATGCGGCCGCCACCGGCGTCGCTCGGCTCCTCGTGGTCCTCGGTGAGGGCGTTCGTGAGGCTGGCGCCGCACTCCCTGCAGAACTTCGCGTTGCGGTGGTGCGTGGTCCCGCATTTCGAGCAATCGAACCAATCCGTGGTGGCCGCCTGGATGCCCTCGTCCGCCTCATCGGCCTCGTCGTCGTCATCGTCGACGGGACGTGGCTGGGGGGCGACGTTCCAGAAGTCGTCCTCCAGTGACGTGGGGGCAGGAGTGAACGGTGGGTCCGGTTCCGTGTTCGGAGCAATCGACCGCGCATGCGTGGTCTCGGCGATGGCGCGACCGGTCGAATCGAGGGTGAAGAGGGCGATGCCCTGTGTCTCCGCGATCGAGAGTGCGCCAGGAGAGAAGCCTGATGGCGAGAAGATGATGAGGCGTTTCCCTGACTCGGCAGCACGGAGCAGGGCGAGCACGCTCGACTGCTCGACAGGGGTGGTGCTGGATCGGACCCGCACGAAGGCGCGGTCCGTGATGAGCTCCACCGATCCATGGGCGGGCTCGCTGATCTCGATCGGCGGATCGCCGGCGTGATCGAGCCAGAGGTATGCGGCCTGGTAGGCCTGGTCGAGTGAGAGTTGGTCGAGTCTGGCCATTCAGGGAGTCATTCTACGGTGGTTGCTCGCTCGCGCTTGAAACCGACGGAGTGCTCCCAGTCGGCGAGCAGCGTCCGCAGCGCGGCGACGAACGCGAGGGGCTGGTCCAGCGTCAGGTGGTGGTACGCCTCGGGGATGGAGATCACCGGCGCAACCCTGCCCATCAGCTCGTACATGTACTCAGCGGTGTCGGGGTCGACGATCGCGGAACGGTCGCCGGTGAAGAGGGCGACTCGGCACTGCACGGAGGCGAGCTGGTCCCGAAGCGGAACGAGGGTCCCCTTGAACAGCTCGGGATCGAACTTCCACGTCCAGCCCGCCGGCGTCTCATGGATGGAGTGATAGGCGATCCAATCGATGATGTAGTCGTTCTCACAGGGCTGGGGTGGGATCAGGCGGAAGTGTGACTCCGCCTCCTCCCTGGTGGCGTAGACGCCGGGGGAGCGGAAGGAGCGCCCGCTCCGACCTTCCTCCTGCTCGGGGGAGGGTCGGCGCACGGGGGTGTCCACGATGACGGCTCCACGGAGCTGGTCGCCATAGGTGGCTGCGGTTTGGATCGTGACCATTCCTCCGAGGCTGTGCCCGACGACGACCGGTGGCCCAGGGAAGGCTGCCGCTTCGGACACCGTCATGACCTCCTTCGCCCACATGTGCTGTGAGTACTGGGCGCGTCGGCCGGACTCACCGTGTCCGGACAGGTCGAAGGCGACGGCATGCCAGTCGCGTGCGAACATCGGGGCGACGAATGACCACCAATTGGCGTGGGCGGCGCCGCCGTGGACGAACACCAGGCCGGGCTTGCCGACCGTGCCCCACGACATGACGTTGATGGCGGCACCTTCGACGTCCACGGTCGAACGCTCGAATGGTGCCTCGGTGGCCCTCGTGAACCAGCCCGGAACCTCAGTCACCGGCTCGCACCTCGTCGGGCAGCAGGAACCACCGCAGGTCCTCGAACGATGCCGTGGCGTGGAGCGGTGACTGGGCAGGCCCGGCAGCCGGATCGACGGAATCGAAGAGCGTCCTCGCCTCTTCGAGGTAGCCGGCGAGGTCCTCGTCGGAGGCGGTGTGCGGGGGAGCGTCGTAGGCCATGGATCCCTCGTGGTAGGACACGTCGTGCAGCGAGTAGGGCGTCGCGCCCCGGCCGTCGACGTGTTCCCAGGTGGCGGTTTCGAGGTTGAGCTCGTACCACGGGAGCAGCTTCCAGCCGTGGGTGGCTACGAGGTGGACCGCCTCGACGATGAAGTCGAAGACTGCGTCGGAGATGAAGTAGTTGAAGTTGACCCGCACCCACCCGGGTTTGATGCCCTCGCACCCGAGGACCACCTCGTGGGCGATCTCGTCGGAATGCTCGATGTCGATGCCCAACAACGCGTGGCCGTAGGGGCCGGCGCACGAGCAGCCACCCCTGGATTGGATGCCGAAGAGATCGTTGAGGAGCGACACGATGAAGTTGTGGTGCAGGTAGCGCCCACCGTGGCGAACCACGAACGACACGATGCTCAGCCTGTCCGCCTCCGGATTGCCGAGGATCTCGATGTTGGGATTCTGTGACCACGATCCGATGGCACGCTCGATGAAGCGCTCCTCGAGATCCCGAATGCAGTCTGCTCCGACCGTTTCCTTGAGCTGGAACACGAGCCCCGCGCGGATGGATTCGACGATCGCCGGGGTGCCTCCCTCTTCGCGGTGCTCGATGTCGGTGAGGTACTCGTGGTGATCGGGTTGGACGAACGCCACGGTGCCGCCGCCGGGGACACCAGGCACCCTGTTGGTGAAGAGCTCCTTGCGGGCCACGAGGACGCCGGGCGTTCCCGGACCGCCGATGAGCTTGTGGGTCGAGAGGAAGATGGCGTCCTTGTGGGCATTCGGGCGCCCTGGGACATCCATCTCGATGCCGACATAGGGAGCCGCGGCGGCGAAGTCCCAGAACGAGAGTGCCCCGTACTCGTGGAGGAGCTCGGCGATGCCGTAGGTGTCCGAGATGATGCCGGTGACGTTCGAAGCAGCGGAGAAGGACCCGATCTTCAGAGGTCGATCCTGGTATCGCTCGAGCTCGGCCCTGAGTTGGGCCTGGTCGATGTGGCCGTCGGTGTCCTCCCCGATCTTGACCACGTCGGCGATCGACTCTCGCCAGGGGAGTTCGTTGGAGTGGTGCTCGAACGGCCCGATGAACACCACGGGCCGCTGGCCCTCCGGGATCTGGTCGGTGAATCCGTATTCGTCGTCGAGGTCGGTGGGGATCGTGAGGCCGAGCACCCTGATGATCCGGTCGATGGCCCCCGTGCAGCCAGAGCCGACGAACAGCACCGCGTGGTCATCGGATGCCCCGACGCTGCTCCGAATGATCTCACGTGCGTCCTCTCGGAAGCGGGACGTCTGGAGGCCCGTCCCCGAAGACTCGGTGTGGGTGTTTGCATAGAGGGGCAGCACCACGTCGCGGAGGTAGTCCTCGATGAAGGACAGCGAACGGCCCGATGCGGTGTAGTCGGCATAGGTCACCCGTCGGGGCCCGAACGGCCCGGGCACCTCGTGATGCCCGCCGATCACCGACTCGCGGATCGTCTCGATGAGGTTCATGGGGAGAACGATAACCCGGCGCCCCTTGCGCCGGCTTTCGTTCTCGTACCGGGTACCTGGTACCTGGTACCTGGTACCTGGATGCTGGCTTTCGAGCTAGGTTCGTGGGGTGGCTGTGCCGGATGTGATACTGATCGGTGGACCGCCGGGGGCGGGGAAGACAACCCTTGGGCGTGCCCTCGGAGCGAGGCTGGGGTATGGGTCGACCACGGTTGATGACCTCAGCATCGCCGCCCGCTGGTTCTCGACGCCGGAGTCACACCCTTCGTTGCATGTGATGGAATCGGGCGGGCATACGACCTACTTCACCGACTCCTCGGTCGAGAGGCTGGTCTCCGATGCGGAGGCGCTCTCCGAGGAGATGTGGCCCGCGATCGAACGGATCATCCGCTCGCACCTCACCCTCAAAGGGCCCGTTGTGCTCGATTGGTGGCTGTTCTCACCCAAGGTGGTGGCCACGCTCGGCGATCAGGTGGGTTCGATCTGGCTCTGGGTCGAGCCGACTGAGCTGGAACGGCGCGAGCAGGAGCTCGCTCCGCCCTTCGTCGAGGGTTCGGCCGACCCGGAACGCATGATGGCGAACTTCATGGCCCGATCCCTCTGGCGCAACGACCTGGTCCGCGCCGAAGCCGGAACCCATGGCCTGCCAGTCCTCATCCAGGACGGATCCAAGGACGTCGAAGTGCTCGTGGACGAGGCTCTCGGCCTCCTCGGCTATCCAGGTACCAGGTACGAGGTGCCGGATACGCCCGACGAAGTCGGGCCCTAGGCCAGGATCGCTCCCTCACGAACGAGGAGTTGATGCTTGATGTCGGGGCCGAAGGCGTAGTTGCCGACGGAGCCGTCGCTGCGGACCACCCGGTGGCATGGGACGAGCAGCGGGATCGGGTTCCTACCGAGGGCGGTACCCACCGCTCGCACCGAGCCGGGGTTGTGGATCTCGTCGGCGATCCACCCGTAGGGGCGGACCACACCAGGCGGGATCGAGGCGCATGTCCTCAGCACCGAGACCTGGAAGGGGGCGATGCCTGAGTAGTCGATCGGGAGGCCGACCGTCTCGCCCTCGGAAAGGCCGCGATCGATGGCATCGGCGAGGTCGCTCGGAAGCGCGTCGGCCCCATAGGCGGTGCGCCGGTGAGCCTCGAGGAACGCCTCGATCGTGTCGGCGGCGAACCGTGGGATCAGTCCGGTGATGCCGCGCGGGCTCCAGGCGATCCAGACGTCCCCGATTGGGGAGTCCGCGCGCACGACCTGGTCGGCGGCGCCGGCGGTGATGAGCGTTCGGCGTTCGAGGTCCGCGTTCGGGGCCGTATCGAGGTCCCTGAGCAGTCGTTCGAGGTCCGTCACAGCATTGCCTCCCGTGTCATCGTCCTGCGAAGGGATTCGAGTCCCCGTGAGATGTCCGCCTTCACGGTTCCTTCGGGTCTCCCGGTGATCTCGGCGATCTCGGCGATCGGTAGGTCGAGGACGTGCCGGAGGACGACCGCCGTGCGCTGAGGCCCGTTCAACCGCGAGAGTCGTTCGTTCCAAGCATCGTCGTCCATCGGTTCGTCGTCCACGGTCGGTGGGTGCATCCACTCCGCAGCCTCGATGTCCTCACGGGGCTTCCCGGCCCGTGACCGCACCAGGTTGAGGGCGATGGTCCACAACCAGGGCCGGATCCGCAGTTCGCACAGCCGTTGATCGTCGAATCCACGCAATGAGCGGTAGGCGCGGAGCATCGTGTCCTGAGCGACGTCCTCGGCCTCGGTGCGGCTCCGAGTGAGCCGATACGCGCCCGAGTAGATGCCAGGCTGATGCGTCCGAACCAGCTCGGTGAACCCTCGGTCCAGGTCCCGGCGCATCGCCTCGATGATCGCTTCGTCGACCGTTCCCGTTCTCATGCCAATACGAACCTCGGTGTCCGTGGATCGGTTGCAATCGATCCCGACGGTAGTTGCCGGGGGTGGGTGCGCGTGCAGGCACCCGTAGCATCAGCCGATGCCCGAACGACACCCGACGACCGGAGCGATCCTCGCCTTCCTGGCGGCGACCTTCTTCGGCATATCCGGTGTGGTTGCGGGTGGTGTGTTCGATACCGTCGAGCCGACGTATGTGGCCCAGGCGCGGTCGATCATCGCGGCCGTCCTTCTGCTGCTCTATGCATGGTGGCGCAAGGCACTCAGGCCCGGGCCAGGGATCTGGCGACTCGTGCTGCTGGGCCTCAACCTGGCAACCGTGAACGTCACCTTCTACTGGGCCATCGACCGGTTGGGCGTGGGGCCGGGTGCGACCGTGCAGTTCCTTGCACCGGTGCTCGTGCTCATCTGGCTCGCCGCTGTGCGCAAGGAACCGATCGCCGTCGTTGCGTGGGTGGCATCGGTTGTGGCCGTCCTCGGCATCGGGCTCGTGACCGAGGCATGGACGATGGACTCTTCCGACCTGATCGGTGTCGCCTCGGGCCTGGTGTCGGCGTTCCTGTTCGCCTCGTATCTCGTGTACGGCGAGTACCTGGGCGAGCGCTACCGCCCCGCGACCGTTGCGTCATGGGGTTTCGTCTTCGCTTCGGTGTTCTGGGCGATCGTCCTGCCGTGGTGGACGTTCCCGTTCGAGGACGCCGGCACGGTGTGGCTCGGCCTGATCGTGGTCGGGATCGTGGGCACCGCGATCCCCTTCATCCTCGACTTCTTCGCTCTGGCCATGACCTCGTCGGGCATCGTCGGCATCATCGCCACGCTCGAACCACCCATTGCGGCCTTCCTGGCGGCGGTCTTCCTCGACCAGCAGCTCGGGGCGATCCAGTGGCTCGGCATCTTCCTCGTCGCCGGTGCGGTTGCGGTCGTCCAATGGAGGGGCCTCGGCGCAGAGCACGAGACCACGTCGATCGTCTGAAGCCCGGACCCCTACGTCATCCCCCGCTGGTAGGTTGACGGGGTGACGCTCCTCAAGCGCATCATCATCGGTTGGCTCACCCTCGCGGGCCTCACGGCGTTCGCCGCCTTCGTGGTCAAACGACGAATCCCGGCATTCGGGGATGAGGATGATGACTCCTTCTCGATCGTGGCAACGATGGAGGGGAGGCAGTTCCGCAGCGAGGCCGCCTCGCTCACCACCGCTGAAGTGACAGCGTTTGCTGCAGGGGTCGAGCTCGATCTCACCGGTGCGACGATCGAAAGGAGCGCCCTCCTCGACCTCAGGGTCGTGATGGGAGGCGTCGACGTGATCGTCCCTTCGTCATGGCGTGTCGAGGTCGCTGGTCGCTCCGTGATGGGCGGGGTCGGCAACCTGACGGCCCCCGACGCGGGTTGGGGTAACGCACCGCTCCTCGTCGTCCATGCGGATGTGATCATGGGTGGCGTCGAGATCCATGCGACGGATGCCGCCTGATGCCCGTCGACATCGCCTCGACCGTCACGTACCTCAAGGACCACGCCATCGAGCACGGCTTCCATGTCCACGACGAGAGGCACTTCGTCGAGACCTACACGCTGAGGCAGGCATGGGAGATCGACGTGCACCCCGCGGAGGCATGCTCGGGACCGCTCGACCTGCACATCTCGATCGACATCGATCCACGGCTGCTGCTGAGGTTCGAGGACCTGCTGAACGAGAACTCCGACATCCCCGAGGATCCCGACGGCGAGTACGTGGTGACGTTCTTCTTCAACTGGGCGATGCCCGAGATGAAGAAGGCCCCCGATCTGATCGTCCTGTCGGCTGAACTCGCAGGCATCGGTGGTATCGACCTCCCGATCGAGGTGCGGTCGGTGCGGTCCATGGCCGCGCTGGCCGATGCCGATGAGGAACGCCTGTCCGTCGTGGGCGTCGTGGAACGGTCCTTGGCCGACGTCATGTTCCGTCAGGACAGCCTTTGCGAGGTGCTCGACCGTGTCCACGAGGTCAGCATGTACCTCGTCGAGAACGCAGACCGTTGGATCGATGAGTGATCAGCGAGGCTGATCGCCGCCTCACGCCTCACGCCTCACGCCTCACGCCTCACGCTTCACGCTTCACG
>JASJBC010000027.1 GCA_030066715.1 Acidimicrobiia bacterium | reverse complement strand
AGGCTCGAGACCTGGAGCCATGCGCGGCGCCTCCCCAAAAATGGGGCGCTGGGCAAGACCAGTCTCCGTGTGGGGAGGCCGTGCGTCGAGAACATGGATACCACGACGTCGCACCTCCTTGCCGAGGGCGCGAGTGGCAAAGCTGAGTCCCGCTTTGGCGGCTGAGTATGCGGCCATCCCGGCAACCGGTTGCTCCGCTACGACGCCTGTGATGTTGACAACGAAGCCTGACTCGAGATGGTCGAGAGCCGCCCGAACCACCCGGAGCGGACCGAGGAGGTCGGCGGCGAACAACTCGTCGAATGCCGAGTCGCTCAGCTCGTCGAAGCCGCCGAAGGCAACGACACCGGCGGCGTTGACTACACCGTCGAGGCCACCCAGCATCCGAGACGCAGTGGTGACCACGTGGTCTGCGTGCGTCGGTTCGAATAGATCAAAGAGAACCGACTGGGTATCAGGCGAGATGGAGGTTGCCCGTTCTTGGAGCCGGGTGGCGTCGCGGCCGGCGAGAACCAGCCGAGCCCCGCGCTCGTGTAGGGCGGCGGCGATTTCGCCACCGAGAACACCGGAGCCGCCGAGCACCAGCACGCGGGCGTCGGCCAGCGGCACGCCCTTGCTCACGCCTGCTTCCGCTCTTCGGCGTTGTCGTCCCGCTTGGTGACGTGAAGTTCGGTCAGACCACCCTCTCTGGGGATGACAGTGACTTTCGACCTCGCCAGTTCCCGAGCCTGGATTTCACCCATCCGGCGCAGGCCGAACGAGAACGTCGCCCAGGTCGTGAACGTGAAGATGACAGAGCCGATGGCGAAGATGGCGAGTTCGCTCATGACTCCTCCCCGGTCAACACGAGGGTTCCGAGCGAGTGAATCGCAGGAACCCAGAGTCCGACAAAGAGACCGATCTCGCGGTCTACCAGGAACCAGAGGGAGACTGATAGCAAGAAAGACACGAAAGCGGCGGCGAGAAACACCAGCTTCGTGCGATGGAAGCTGGACAGGGAGCGGATAGTTTCGATTTGGGCGCTGGGCGTAGTCATGGTTCTCCTTTCTCTGCTTTTTCGAGAGGAAGCAACCGAGCGGATGAGTGATCGAGGCGAGGCCGGGCGAGCCGGACATCCCCCTACACTCGTCCGGAATGCCAGCGGAGACCCTCCCCCTTTCGAAACAGCTCGCCTACGCCGTCGGTCAACTTGGCTGGTCCACGCTGGTGAACATCGTCGGCGTTGCCCTCGTTTACTTCTACCTGCCCCCCGATTCGGCGGAGCTGCCCCAACTGATCACCGGAGCCACCTTCTTCGGGTTTCTCAATGCGATCACGCTGATCGCAGCCTCGGGAAGGCTCCTCGATGCGGTCACCGATCCTTGGATAGCGGGTATGAGCGATCGATCTCGCAATCCCAGAGGCCGACGAGTCCCGTTCATGAGGACGGGTGCACTCCCGGCGGCAGTGTTCCTGGTGCTGATGTTCGTTCCGCCCAGCACGACGGAGTCGGGTTGGAACATCGCATGGGTCGCAGTGTTCCAGGCACTCTTCTACATCTTCCTCACCGTGTACGTGACCCCCTACTTCGCCCTGCTGCCCGAGATGGGACACACCGCTCGGGAGCGGCTGAATCTCAGCACCTGGATATCGATCACGTTTGCGTTGGGGATAATCCTCGCCGGGCTGACTCCGGCGATCGCCGGTGCCATCGAGGGAGCGCTGGATCTCTCTCCGTTGCGGTCTTTCCAGGTGGCGGTGGCGGCGCTGGCCGCAATCGCGCTTGTGTGCATGTACGTCCCGGTGCTGGTGCTCGACGAGAAGCGGTACACCGACAGCAAGCCGAGCAGCGTCCCGCTCGGCCCTGCCATACGCGCCACGTTCTCCAACTCGGAGTTCCGCAAGTTCATCGTCTCCGACTTTGCCTACTTCACCGGCCTGACCATCGTGCAGACCGGGCTGCTGTTCTACGTGACCGTCTTGCTCGAGGAAGAAGAGGAGCTGGTGGCGACCCTCCTGGCGGTCATGGTCATCGTGTCCTTTCTCTTCTATCCGCTGGTCAACTGGCTGGCCCATCGGCTCGGGAAGAAGCCGCTCATGGTCGGTGCCTTTGTCTGGATGGCCCTCGTCTTCCTCGGAGTTCCCGTGCTCGGCAACCTGTCGTTCGCTCCTGTCGCCCAGGCCTATCTGCTGATCCTGCTGCTGGCGATTCCGCTGGCGTTTCTCGGCGTGCTTCCCAACGCGGTGCTCGCCGACATCGCAGAGGAGGATGCACTCCGCACCGGGCAGCAGCGCGAGGGCATGTTCTTCGCTTCCCGTACTCTCATGCAGAAGTTTGGGCAGACATTCGGGGTGGTGTCGTTCGCCATGCTGACAACGCTCGGCCGCGACGTGGGCGACGACCTGGGTGTCCGTCTCTCCGGCATCATTGGTTTTGCACTGTGCCTGGCGGCGGCGGTGGTGTTTGCCCGATACAACGAAAAGGCGATCCTGGAGCGGACCAATGGCTGACTTGATGGATCCGCTGGCGGCCGCGTTCCGGCTGGACGGCACCAACGGCGAGGCCGTCGTCCTGATCCACGGCTACACCGGTGTGCCTGCCCACTTCCGACCGCTCGGGCACGAATTGAATGCGGCCGGCTTCACGGTCATTGCCCCACGACTGGCCGGTCACGGCACCTCGATGGAGGATATGGCCACAACCCGTGCGCGGGACTGGCTCGCCTCCGCCCGCGAGTCGATAGCTGCGGTTGCAGACCACGACCGGGTCCATCTTGCCGGACTGTCGATGGGCGGCCTCATCTCCCTCGTTCTGGCAAAGGAAACCGGCGCCGCCAGCGTCACAACGATCAACAGCCCGGTGATCGTCCGCGACAAGAAGCTCTACGCCACACCGGTGGCGCGCTGGTATATCAAGAAGGTCGAGTGGCCCGACGAGGGCCTTCCCGACATCGACGACGAGATGGTCCAGTATTGGCTCCCCTACCCCGGCTTCTACACGAGCACCACCGGCGGGCTGCTGTCGCTGATGCGACGCGCTCTCTTCGCCGCCAGGAGGCTCGACATTCCCTCGCTGGTGATCCAGTCGCGGGTCGACGAAACCGTCGACCCGCGTTCGGCCAAGGTCCTGCACCGGCTGCTCGGCGACGAGTCGAGGCTGGTTTGGCTCGAGGCGTCGCTGCACAACGCAACCCTCGACAGAGAGCGAGACAAGATCAGCGCCGCGGTGCTGGCGAGGGTGACCGACGTCTAGACCTGCAACACCGCCGCCCCGGCGACGTCTCCACTCTTGACTCGCCCGAGCGCAATGTTGACGTCGCGCAGCGGGTAGGTGTCGATCATCGTCTCGATCGGTATCTCCGCAGCGAGTGTCAGGAACTCCTCGGCATCTTGGCGGGTGAAGTTGGCAACACTGCGGACACCGCGCTCCATCCAGAGCAGCTCGTACGGGAACTCGGGGACGCTGTCCAGGTGAATGGCGTTGATAGCAACGGTGCCTCCGGGCTTGATCGCCTTCAGCGCCTCAACGACCACGTAGCCGGCGGGGGCAAACGTCACTGCAGCATCGAGCGGGGCGGGAGGCTGCTCGTTGTAAGAACCCGCCCATGCGGCACCCATCTCGATGGCTCGTTGCTGCTCGGGGCGCGAGCGGGTCGCCACATACACATCACAACCCCAGTGCTGGGCAACCTGGAACGCAAGCAGCGCCGAAGCACCGAACCCGTAGAGGCCGATCCGGTTGCCGGGAGCGATGCCGGCAACCTTCAGCGCCCGGTAGCCGATGATGCCGCCGCACAGCAACGGCGCGGCCTCCGCGTCCGTGAATGCAGCCGGGATCGAGAAGACAAAGTCGGCTCGAGCAGTGATGGTCTCGGCAAAGCCGCCGTCACGATCCCATCCCGTGAACTCCGCATCGGCGCAGAGATTCTCGTGGCCCGCCCTGCACAGATCGCATACCCCGCAGGCTCCGGCCAGCCAGGCAACACCGACCCGAGAGCCCGGTTGCCAGCGAGTGACCCCAGGACCGGCGGCACGGACCCGGCCAACGACCTGGTGACCGGGCACGATCGGGAGCTGTCGCGGCTCGAGATCCCCCTCGATGATTTGGAGGTCGGTGCGGCAGATCGCACACGCAGAGACGTCGATTGCTATCTCGCCCGCAGCAGGATCGAAGTCGAGCCGATCGACCGCCCGCAACGGGCGTTGCTCAACCGCCCCGGGCTCGCTCAGTTGGTATGCCCGCGCCATCGCAGTCCTCGGTTGCCGACGGTCCCAGCGTAACCATCCGGGCGGACACGACTCGGGTCAGCGGGAGATGATTTGATCGTTCCAGGCAACCGAGGCAAGCCATTCGGGATAGCCCATGTTGAGGTTCAGCGCAGACACGAACCCGGGCGGAATCGGATCCAGGTCACCCATCAGCGCATGGAGCGCCCGGTGCAACAGCTGTTTCCTGACCGGCTCGTCCCCCCAAGCCTCGAGCGCAAACGACCACGCCACGAGATCGCCAACCGTCACCGTAGCCAGCTCGATGTCGCACGCCGGGGCGCTCAGCTCGCGCCTGCTCCCCTCGACGGCAACATCATCATCATCAAGCAGGAACGTCCTGGTGAGGACCACCTTGTCGACAACGCTCCACTGCCAGTCCGTTCGCCTCGGCGGCTCCTCCAGACCCGTCTTGCACCACTCTTCGACGCGACCGGAGAGCCCGAGAGAGAAGCGTTGTGGCGGAGTGACCGAACTCCGCCGTTTCAGCTCCAGCGGCCCGTTGTCACGCCTCTTCAGGCCAACTCCTGGGTCCACGATCTGGCGGTAGGAGTCACAGCGCAGTTCGACGACCGCAGCCCGCCCACCCTGCGCAAACCAATCGATGAAGCCTTGGGGCGGAGGCCCCGGCGCAAACCAGCGGGCTTCGGTGGTCAGCAGTGGCTGACCCTCGATTCGCAGCTGCTCGAACCGTTCCTCGGAGTTGACTTCGGACGTCGACATGGGCCTTCAGAATAGGCGCTGACGAAGGCCCGCTGTTGAGAGCGAATGGTCTCGTGAAACTGTCCAATCAGCTACTGAGCCCGCAGCGGGTGGGGACCCGGCGAAGTGCCTAGCGGGCCTCGATCTTGGCCCACATTGCGTCGGTCTGAGTCACGGCTTCGAGGAACGCCTCGCTGATGACTTCATCCTGCAAGCCGATGATGTGGGCCAGCGTCCAGTCGCCGTTCTCATGGGCGACCACCCCGCCCAGAACCTCGCCCATGATGCCGCCGCCGGACGTTATGGCGTCGACGATATCCGGCGAGAGCGGCAGGCTGCCCAGCGCCTGCTCCGCCGGAACATCGAGCAGGGCCTCGATGACCGAGAAGAGCCCGACCAGATAGAACCGTTGTGTGTCCTGCCTGCCGAGACGCGCACCGAGAAACTCACACGCGCGCGCCCGTACCATCGCGGTGCGGGTCAGCTCGGGAGGCTTGTCGGCGACGGCCGCCAACGTCATCATCCCCACCCACGACACGATCTGCTTGGTACCGACCAGCATCACCGCCTCCTCGATCGAGCCGAGCGGGCGTGGCAACGAGTATTGCGCCGAGTTGACCACCTTGAGAATCTTGTAGCTGAGGTTGACGTCGCGACGTACGACGTTGGCGATGTCCGAGATCTCGGCCTCAGGGTCCTGCAGCAGAGTGATCAGCTCTAGAGACGCCAGCTGGCTGGCGGGGCCTCTCGACTTCTTGAAACCGTCCGGGCGACCGAGGAACGACCCCTGGAAGTAGGTGAATCCCTCCTTGGTTGCCTGTCTCAACTCGTCGTAGGTCTCGACCCGTTCCGCGATCATTGTCACATCCGCGGCCTTGAGGAGGGCCATCTGCTTGGAGGGGGCATCTTGGGTCTGCCCGACGTCGACCCGCGCCGCATCGGCGAGACGCACCAAGCCGGTGAGCTGTGGGTTGGCGGCGAGATCGTCGAGGATGATCCGGTAGCCGTTGCGACGCAAGTCCTCTACGGCAGCCGTCACCCCTGGGGTTGGTTCCACATCCGACCCGAGAACCAGCTCGGCTCGGTCCGGGACCAACTCGGCTGGTAGCCCGGCCTGAAGCAACGCGGAGGACACGGGCAAGTGCACCGGCTTGTCGGCGCTGAGGGATTCGATGTCGAGGTCGACAACCCCATTGACCATCAATCGCCTGTTGCCATCGGCCGACTCCTCGATCGAGATCTCGTCGATCGATCCGCTGCCGAGGACAATCTCGTAGGCAACGACGTTCAGCGACTTGTCGAACACCGGCTTGCGCGCCAGCGAGCCGCTGCGCCGCTCGTCGATACGTGCGGACATCGCAGCAAGGCGGCTGGTGGCCTGCGACTCTTTCGGGCGCCGGGTACTCGATCTGAGTTTCGCTACGGTCCGATTCCTGTTGCGCACCATGGTGCCGTGACCGCCCTTTCGTATCGTGGCTGCACATCTTCCTGTCGGAAGCAAGCGAGCCGAATCAAGCGCAGAACCGGCAGAAAGCCAGAACCGGTTGCATCCCTGGAGTCTGCGCACAACGACCGCCACCATCCCAGATAACGGATGCCGCCGGTAGTGTCGGTGAGTGGCACCGCGCAACAACGGCGTTGGAAACGGAGGGGACATCCATGGCCGACGACTACCTCGCAGGACGCGGCAATCCTTGGGACTACGACCCCGGCCCGCCGCGAAACAGGAAGTGGCCCCGACTCTTCAGTGAGACCCCGAACTACCGCGGGTTGGGAAAGGCAGTGATGGGGTCGGAGAAGTTCCGCTGGCACTTCGGACCTATGTACTACCGAGGGCGGCTAGGTGACAATCAGGTCAAGGTATTGGTTGTCGGCCAGGAAGGCGGCCAGGACGAGGCGCTGTCCCACCGGTCGTTCACCGGCAGCAGCGGATCTCGCATGCAGCATTTTCTGCAACACATCGGTATCGCAGAGTCCTATCTCTTTCTCAACACATTCGTCTATTCGATCTTCAATCAGTACAGCGGCACCAAGATCCGATGGTTGGCTCAGGATCCCGACTCGCCGATCCAGCAGCAGCGCCACGACATCTTCAACTACGTCCTTGCTCGTAACGACGTGCACCTAATCATCGCGGTGGGGACCGCAGCTAAGGAAAGCGTGGCAACGTGGGTCCGCTCTCGAGGCGGTAACTGCCCCGGTGACTCCCATGACATCGAGGACTGCGACGCAACCGTGCTCGGGGCCAAGACCAAGATCATCGGGGTCGTGCACCCGGGGGGCGCCGCTTCCGGAAACATCGCTGCCATCAAAGCCGACTTTGCGCGAGCGGCGGGACTGGTCGACCACTGGGCCGACAGCGACTCGACGTGGCTGCCCGAGGATCCCGGGGCGACCCGTCATCCGGCGTCCGCATACGAATACGGCAAGGTTCCCATCCCGTTCCGCGACCTCCCTTTGGGTGTTGCCTGGAGGCTGGGCCACGGAAGCACCACCTCAAACCGGAAGGACAGTCAGCGCGGGATCCAGATCTTCTCCAAGTCGGGGAAGTACGGCAATCGTGGACACCAGCTCAGCTACTCGGACAACGCTGCCGGGAGCAGTGCCGGCTATGAGATGCCGGCCGAGGATCCGCCCTACGAGCCTCCAGTGACCGATTACCGCGCATACGATCGCGGGCCGAGCAGATCAATCGCGAGGCTGCTCGCCGGGGGTCGCGCCGGCCATCACTGGCCCGATTGGGCGGCGTTGGGAGCTGACGCTCACCCCTCGTTCGGCTCCGGCCCGATCTACCGGGGCAGACCGGAGGACGCCACCGTGATCGTCCTCGCCGACCAGCGATCCCACGACGACCTGCTGACGTTCCGGGCACTCACCGGGGAAGCGGGGCAGCGGTTCCACGGCTTCCTCGAGGCCATCGGTGTCGACCACAGCTATCTCATCGTCCGCGTGCTGCCGATCGATACCTTGGACATCTCGACGTCGGAGCGCAATTCGCTCGTCGATGACCCCCAGGTCCGCAAGGTCTATCGCGAGATCGTGCGCACCGCGGCTACGGCCAACCGCCGCCGCAAGGTCCTGCTGGCGATGGGTCCGATGGCGCGCCGCCTGGTGGCGCATGTCAATCCCACAGGCCTGCCGGTTGTCGAGATGAAGGCATGGGGCCAATCGGGAGCGGCCGCCGACTGGCGCGCCACCATACAGACGCTCGACACGATGAGCTACGGCAAGGATCTGGCGAACCCGTCATTCGACTGGGACGGGAAACGGAGACAGATACCGCGCTACGACCTGCCCTACGGCACAACCTGCTGGAAAGGGTCGTCGGGCGACCGGGTCCGCAAAGCCGACCGTGGCGCGTCGCCGTCACCCGACTACTTCAAGCTGCTGGTGCCGGACTGGGTGTTCGATCTCGATCCACCACCGCTCTCGGCACAAGAACAGGATGCAATCACCTCAGCACCGGAGTGATCATGGCTGATCCCATCTTCGATCCACTTACCGGACCCAAATGGGTTCTCGACGGACGCATCGTCCCGATGACGGGCGAAAACGACGTCATAGACGACGGACGCATCTACATCAACGGGGGCCTCATCGACGCCGTACAGGAGGCGTCTGCACCGCCTCCGGCCGGCTACGAGGACATCGACCCCATCAACACCGGCGGCACGATCTTCCCCGGGCTCATCGAGCTGCACAATCACCTTCCCTACAACGTGCTCCCGCTGTGGAAGGTGCCGAAGCCGTACAAGAATCGTGACCAGTGGGGCCGGCATCCCGACTATCGCAAGCTCATCAGCGGGCCGATGAACGTGCTCGGCCGCACCGACGGTCTGGTGCAGGCGGTGGTCCGTTACGTCGAGGCAAAAGCGCTCATCGCCGGCACAACCACATCCCAGGGAATCGCACTCTTCTCCAATGCCGGTATTCGCAAGTACTACCGCGGTCTGGTGCGCAATGCCGAGGAGACCAACGACAACAAGCTGCCCGAGGCCGCCACCAAGGTTGGTGACGTCGAGGCGGAGTCTGCGGCCAAGTTCCTGGCTCGCCTCGAGAAGAAGGCGGAGAAAGACAGGAAGCTGATCCTCCACTTGGCGGAGGGTATCGACGACACGGCGAACGATCACTTCCGCGCCCTCAAGATCGACGATGACACTTGGGCTATCAACGAGGCCTTGGTCGGCATCCACTGCACCGGTCTCCGCAACCGCAACTTCGCTACGTTGCGCGTGCGCCAGGGCTCAATCGTGTGGTCGCCGCTCAGCAACCTGTTGCTCTACGGCGACACTACCGATATCGCCAGAGCGCGGCGGGAGGGTCTGCGCATCTCGCTCGGGTCGGATTGGTCGCCTTCCGGCTCCAAGAACCTGCTGATGGAGCTGAAGACGGCGCGGCTGCACTGTAACGACAAGGGCATTCCCGTCTCCAGCTACGAACTGGCGCAAATGGTCACCTGCAATCCTGCCGATATGGTCGGTTGGGGGGCCGAAGTCGGGACCATCGAACCGAAGAAGCGCGCCGACTTCATGGTGATCGCCGGCAAGTCGGGCAACGCTTACGACCGACTGCTCGCCGCTCGCGAGTCGAGCGTCTTGCTTGTCGTCATCAACGGCGTACGTCGCTACGGCCAGACCCGACTCATGCGCGGGATCGACAATCTCGAGATCCGCAACGACCTCGCATCGTCACCGCGTTGCTTCAACCTCGCCCAGGACAACATCGAGCAGTCCGTGGCCGGTCTCTCCCTGGCCGACGCTGAGCAACGACTTCGCGCTGCCTTTGCAGACCTGCCGGAACTGGCTCTCAACCTGGAACAGGGAACCGTCACGGAGCTGGCGATGGGCTCTGCAGGACACATCATGAGGACCCCGGGGGCCGGCGCCGAGCTGCCCAGCCTCGAAGGAGCATGGTTCTTGGACCTGGACCATGCCGACGGCCCGGACAGTGTTCACCGACCCAGGCTGTCACTCGAGGGCATCCGCACCGGGGTTTTTGCACCCTCGGTCGCAGCCAGCGTGCCGCTCTCCGAGTTGCTCGTGCCTCTCGAACTCGACAAGCTCGCTGCGCACAATGACTCTCGCTTCTGGTCAACCCTTGCCGCTGAGCCCAATCTGCCTGAACCGATCTGCAACGGACTGTTCGCCGCCTACAACAAGGCAAAGCCGCAGGCACCGTTGGACACTTCGCTGGCCGCAGCCAGGGCTGCCCTGCCGGAAGCGGACCCCGAGACCGGCCCGCTCACTCTTGCGGAACGGATCGCGATCGTGGACCAGGCGATCGCCATGCTGGATGAGACGTACGTACATCTGCCGCTCAAGCAATCCCTCCACGCAGTCAACCCGGTCCAGCGGCTACGGCTGCTCAAGTACAAGCTCACCGGGCAGAAGCCGGGAAACGAGGTGGAATTCCACGCCGAGATGATCAGCATCTTCAATTCGATGCGCGACCTGCACACCAATTACCTACTGCCCTGGCCGTACCGTGCCTACACAGCTGTTCTCCCCTTCTTCCTGGAAGAGTGCTTCGAGAAGGACGCAGACGGCACGCCGGTGCCTCGGTACATCGTGTCGAAGGTCGCTCCCGGAGAGCGTCACCCCACCTTCAGAGCGGGAGTAGAGGTGCTCTATTGGAATGGCCTCCCGATCCGCAAAGCGATCCAGCTGAACGCCGACCGCCAGGCAGGGAGCAACCCGGCCGCCCGGTTCGCTCGCGGTCTGGACGCTATGACCGTGCGGCCTCTGATTGCGACCGTTCCGCCTGACGAGGAGTGGGTCACCATCACCTACCGCGTCGACGAGTCGGAGACCCGGCAGCTGCGCATGGAATGGCGCCTTGTCGCCGCCGGGCCGATTGCCGGAGGTCGCATGGGAGATGCGGTCGATGCCGCCTTGGGTCTCGATCTCCAAACGAAAGCGGTTGGTGAGGCTCGGAAGAATGTCTACGCCCCCGATGCGGCCAAGGCCGAGGCAGCTGCCGGTGGCCAGTTCGTCGATCCGCCGGTGGCCGTGAAAGAAGAGGAAGGCGAGATACCAACCCATCTGCCCACCGTGATGAGGGTAAAGCCCATCGCAGACGGCGAGTACGGGTACATCCGCATCTTCACCTTCGGAGTCGACAACGTGGATGTGTTCGTCACCGAGTTCGCCCGATTGGTCGAGCTCCTACCCGACGGCGGCCTGATCATCGATGTTCGTGGAAACGGCGGAGGGGCGATCGCCGCGGCCGAACGGATTCTCCAGACCCTCACGCCGAACGAGATCCGTCCTTCACGCGCCCAATTCACGACCAGCCCTCTCCTGCTCGATCTCTGTCGCCGGCACAGCCCGTCGACCGAGGTCCCGGGACTCAACCTGAAGAATTGGATTGGCTCCCTCGAACAAGCGGTGGCAACAGGGTCTGTCTACTCGCGGGGATTCCCGATAACCGACGAGAACAAGGCGAAGGACCGAGGTCAGCGTTATCACGGACCGGTGGTCCTGATCGTGGATGCCCTTTCATACAGCGCGACCGACATCCTGGCAGCCGGGTTCGTGGATCACGAGATCGGAGAAGTGCTGGGCACTGCCGGCAACACCGGAGCCGGTGGCGCCAACGTGTGGAGACACAGCGACCTCGTCTTCCTGACTGGAGGCACCGGCGTCCTGCAGCCTCTCCCCCGCGACACCGAAATGCGCGTATCGGTGCGGAGGATCACTCGGGTCGGCAAGGCCGAGGGTGAGGTGCTCGAAGACCTCGGGATCGAGATAGAGAACCGGCACCACATGACTGAGGACGACGTCCGTGGCAACAACGACGACTTGATGCGCAGCGCGATCGAGCTGCTGGAACAGCAGACGAGACGCATCTTCCGAACGACGATTGCCCGTCGCGGACGCGGTCGGGTACGGGTAACTGCGGAGACCGACGGAGTTGATGCGATCGAGGTGAGGATCGCCGGCAAGGCCGCCGGAACGATCGACCCCGCAGCAGCCGGGCCACACGACCTGGCCGGGCTGCCGAGAGAGGAGACAGAGGTCGAGCTGATCGGATATGCCGGCAACGAGGTCGTGGCCCGCCGCAGAGAGCTGATCTAGGTCAACCCGGGCTGTCTCCGGTCGCTCCTGGTTCTGCGGAGGAGGCGGGTGCAGAGCTGCCACCGACCGGGCCCGAGGCCTGCAAGAGCTCATCACGAAGATCGATGACCAACTCGCTCGGTTGTGCGCCCAACTCCTTCGCCATGAGAGCTGCGAACTGATCCAGCCGGCGCAGGGCAAGAGCGTGGTTGCCATCGCCGGCGTGAGCGCGGGCCATCAATCGATGTGCCGATTCGCGCAGGGGCTCCACGCGAATGACAACGAAGCATGCCTGGATCGCGTCTTCGAAACGTCCGAGCGTCGTCAGCCGAGCAGCGATCGCCTCCAACGCTGCAAACCGGAGTTCTTGAAACGCCTCGCGTTCGATAGTCAGCCAGTCCTCGTCCCACCCGGGGAGCAGTTCGTAAGCGAACAGGCGGCTGTCGAGTTCCGCCTCACTGGGGGAGAAACCAGCATCGGCCAGTTTGCGACCACGGTCGATGGCGACACGAAGGTCGACAACCACGTCGCCGGCGAGACACAGTGTTTGATCGCTGCGCACGAGGAGTCGATCCGCGACGGGACCAAGGCGGTAGAGGCATGTACGTAGCCGGGCCGCCGCGTGTTCCCGGTTGCTGTCCGGCCACAGCATGCCGGCAGCACGCTCGCGAGCGATCGGAACCGGGCCGCGCAGCGCCAGGAATGCGACAAGACGACGGCACGAGTGGCTTGGTTCGTAGTCCTGTCCATCTACTGCTACCGCAAAGTGTCCGAGGAGTGACACTCGTACGGACGGCTCGACACTGAATCGACGGTAGCCACCATGGGTTTGCCCCATGGCCTTCCCTTCCGTCCCGGCACGCACCATGACTTCCCCGAACTCTACGCGGCCAAGTCACGTTTGCGCGATGGTCGTGTCACGGATCCGCGCTTCGAGCGCGACGACGCTTGGCCAGGATTTGGGCGATAGGCCAAACCGCGACCCAGAAAGGGGGGCGCATGGCACTCAAATCACTCGCGTTCGAGGCTCTCGATCAGGCTCTGCAGGAGACTGAGGCTCCATGGGAGAGTGGCGAGAACTCGATGACCGCACTCACCGAGGATCAACGCGTTATCAGGTTGGGGCTGTCGCCACCGACAGGTGAGATGTCAGTCGAGTCCGCAGCGATTGCGTTTGAACAGGGCCTCACGGCGGCGGTACCCCGTGCGGACACCATCGGCGCACCAGCGGCTGTGGATCTCCGCAGCTTGAACGGGAAGGACTACACGACTCCGGTGAAGAACCAGGGGGCATGTGGTTCTTGTGTCGCCTTCGGCACGGTTGCCGTCCTCGAAACGACGTACAAGCGGAAGGCGAACCAGCCCAACTCGCCGATCGACCTCTCCGAGGCGCACCTCTTCTACTGCCATGGGCGGTCCGAGGGACGCAATTGCAGCAACGGCTGGTGGCCGGAGGCGGCTCTGAAGAAGTCGCAAGACATCGGCGTCACGTTCGAGAAGCACTACCCCTACACAGGCGGGGACCAGGATTGCACAGGCCTCAGCAGCGACTGGCAGTCCGATCTCGCCAAGGCGGTCGGCTACACGAAGCTCACGTCACCGGCGGCGATGAAGAACTGGATCGCAACCAACGGTTCGATCACAGGCTGCTTTGTTGTCTACCAGGACTTCTTCCAGTACAAGAGCGGGGTCTATCGCCACGTGACCGGAGCGTCGCGTGGTGGTCACTGTGTCGAGATCATCGGCTACAACGACTCGCTCAACGCCTGGATATGCAAGAACAGCTGGGGACCGAACTGGGGGAACAAGGGCTACTTCATGATCGAATACGGCCAGTGTTCGATCGAGACGTGGCTCGGCCCCTTTGGTGCCAACAACGTCACCCTCAAGACGTGGCTGCGAGATGCGCACGTGGCCGGCCTGTGGGCGAACACGGTCGACCGAAACTCCTGGGCGTACCTGAGCGGCACCGGCTGGCGGAAGGTGTCCGACGCCTCACGGACAACGCACGAAACGATGCTGACGCAGCTGGTCAGCGCCAAGACGATGGACTCGCCCGTCAACGCTCTGACCCAGGGCAACGAGATCCACGAGATCTACGTCTGAGAAAGGAGTCACGAATGCCCAACACAACGCAGAAGCCGATTGTTCTGCCGCCCACGGAGGACGGAGCTGCCAGCGAGGGAATGCCCAGCGACTCCTTCGAGCTCCCTGGTGAAGGCGCGAGCCAAGCGGCAGGGGTCCCGCAGCTGACACCTCCTGAGGAGGTGGAGAGTGCTGTCGGGGATGACGGGATCACTGCGTGGCTGACGAATCGGAAGATCGTTGGTCTCTGGTCGAACTCGGCGAACAAGAACTCATGGATCAGGATCGCGGCGCTGGGTTGGAGAAGGCTCGCCGGGAGTGAAACTGCGGTGACTTGCATGACCATGCTCGCCGCTCACGCCCGCGCAGAGAACCGAAACGTCAATGTCCGCCTCGAGACGGACGGCATGATTCACGAGATGTACGTCTGGTAGGTCCGAGCGACGACGGCTCCGGATCGCCGCAGGTTCAGGTCACAACGATGTCGACGCTGAACCGGCGATCCGGGGCCGTCTCGGACTCCCAAGGTTGGGAGTACTTCATCCGCAGCGTGTAGTTGCCCGCGCCCCGCGCACGCATTCTCCACTCATGCACGCCGGCGGCTCCCGGCACGAGAGGTGTGCCGGCCATATGGAACCTGTCCTCGACCACATCGAGACCGTCAGCGATCTCGTCGAAGGACCACTGGAAGCCGGTCGTCGGGTTCTCTGCCAGATGCAGCTCAACGACGGTGCCGCTCGGTACGGTGATGCTGGACTGGTCATCAGCTTGGGTGATTACGGTTGCCATGTGACATCCCTTCTCGTTCCAAGGTAGCCGACCAACTCGACCCTGGGCGCAGATCGGCAAGCAGAGGCCGACCGCCGCGGGCTTGCCGTTTCTACAGCGTCAAGGTCAGCGGGCCGATCCGGCTCCCCAGGACCACCTTCAGGATTCGCCAGCTACCCAAAGGCTCGGTGGAGGAAGGCCGCCATCTGTCCTCGCGTGACATTGCTGTTGGGGCAGTAGGCGGTGTTGGCCGGGGGGTCACAGCCTCGGGTGATCCCGGCGGCGGCAAGCCTGTCGATGGAATCCTCGAAGATCGAGCCGTCATCGTCGGTGAACAGATCACCGCCACCGTCGTCGTCGTAGCCGAGCGCACGGACCAGAAAGGCCGCCATCTGTCCACGGGTGACGTTCCCGTTCGGACAGAACGTGTCGTTCGTCGGCGGGTTGCAGCCCTTGGTGATCCCAGAGGCAGCGAGCCGGTTGATGGCGTCCTCGAAGATCGTCCCGTCGTCATCGCCGAAATAGTCGTCGCCGGTGGCCGGCAGGTCCAGGGCACGGACGAGGAAGGCGGCCATCTGTCCACGAGTCACGAAGTCATCGGGGCAGAACTCGTCATTGACCGGTGGGTTGCACCCCTGGGTGATCCCGGAGATCGCCAGCCACTCGATGTCAACAGCAAAGATCGAGCCGACGGTGTCGGTGAACCGACCGACCCCGTCTGCCGTGACATTGATGGTTACCGTTGCGGTCGCGGACAGCTCACCGTCAGAAACGGTCACCTCCAGCACATGCTCTGCGGCGGTTTGGTAGTCGATAGCAGCCACGAGTCCGACCACACCGGTGCCGTTGATGCTGAATAGCCCGGCATCGTTGCCTGCGGTGATCGTGAACGACAGAGGGTCGTCGTCGGGGTCAGATGCGGTGACAGTCCCTAGCTCGGTTCCACTGGCTGTGTCCTCCGGGACGGATGTGGCGAAGCCAATAGCCACTGGTGCTTCGTTGACGTCGGTGACGGCGACGGTCACGGTCGCAGTATCAGCCAACTCACCATCGGAGACCTCGACATCTAGGTCGTATGAACTCGTGGTCTCGAAGTCGAGCGCACCCTCCACCGTGACGACACCGCCGCCGTCGACTGCGAACAACCCGTTGTCGTTGCCGTTGCTGATGGCAAACGTGAGGCCATCGTCCTCCGGGTCGGATGCAGCCACGCTGCCGAGCACCGTGCCCGGCGGCGCATCCTCTGCGACCGTGGTGGTGAGACCAGAGATGTTGGGACGTTCGTTTACGTCGGTGACGTCGATGGTCACGGTTGCCGTGTCGGACAGCCCACCATCGGAAACGGTCACCGTGAGCTCGTAGTGACTCGTGGTTTCGTAGTCGAGAGCGCCGGCCAGGGTGACTGTTCCACTGCTGCCTATCGCAAACACGCCGGCGTCATTGCCGGCGGTGATTTCGTAGGACACTGGATCGTCGTCCGGGTCGCTGGCCGTAACGGTGCCCAACTCGGTACCTACCGGCGTGTCCTCCGCGATCGTTGCAGTGAAGCCGGAGGCGTCAGGGGAGTTGCCGATCTCGGTGACGAAGATGTCGATGTACGGACCTACGGCGCCGGACACCAGATTGGTGGCGTCGGAAGAGTACGCGATCGTCTTGCCGTCTGAAGAGATCGCGGGACTCAAACTATCGTCGTTGGCCTCGGCTCCATCGAACCCTACGGATATGCGCGTGGTCGTGCCATCGATGCGGCTGTAGACGAAGATGTCCGAATCGTTGTTCGTGTCGCCTGGGACCAGGTTGGTGGACATCGAACTGTATGCAATCGTGGAGCCGTCCCCGGAGATAACCGGATTCCAAGCACCCTCATTAGCGGGGCCGCCATCGGTGGCTATCGACGTCCGCGTTCTGATGCCGGTGTTGCGGTCGTACACAAAGACGTCGCCCGACTGGTACGTGACGACCCGGCCATCAGCAGAGACCGCCGGGTTCGTGGAGTGGAGATCGATCTGACTTCCGTCGCTGGCGACGGAGACCCGCGTGGTGGTGCCGGTGGCGAGGTCGTGGGCAAAGATATCGGAGACGGTGCTCGTGTCGTCTGCGACGAGGTTGGTCGCGTTTGACTCGAAGACGACGGTCCCGCCATCTGCGGAGATCATCGGCTTGGAGCTGCTGCCGTTGCTCTGGGCCCCACCCGAAGCGACCGACACTCGCGTGGTGGTGCCGGTGGCGAGGTCGTGGGCAAAGATGTCGGACCGGTTGTTGGTGTCGCCTGCGACCAGGTTGGTGGCCGCGGACTCGAAGACGATGATGCTGCCATCTCCCGATACGGACGGCGCAGTGCTGTGGTCGTTGCCTTCGCTACCGTCGCTGGCAACGGATACCCGCCTGGTAACGCCCGTACTGCGATCGTATGCGAAGACATCCAGGCGATCATTGGTGTCGTCTGCTACGAGATTCGTGGCTAGGGAGTAGTAGGCAATGGTGTTGCCGTCTGCAGAGATGGCCGGCGCACGGCTGTCGTCGTTGGAGGGTGAGCCATCCGTGTGGACCGAGACCAGGGAGGTGATCCCGGTTATCCGGTCGCGCACGAAGATGTCCTCGGCGCCGTTGTAGTCGTAGGGGACGAGGTTGGTGGAACCTGACTTGTAGGCGATTGTGTTGCCGTCCGCAGATATCGCCGGGTCTGTGTCGCGGCCGTTGCTCGGGCTGCCATCGCCGGTTCCCCGGCTCACCAGGACCGTCTCGATGACCTCGCTTGCAGATGCACCACCGATCGGTGCGACGACGGTTGCTGCCACGACGGTGGCGATCAGCATGCGACGCAATCTTCTCCTCCTTGCTGCAAGGGGACGTTAGGTGCACCTGGGTACTGCAAGTTGCTCGTATGGCCAGCGATGGGATAAGGAGGACCCTGTGGCTGGGGGTAGCCACAGGGTTGGTGCGCTCACCCAACGAGGAGACAGGCCACGGCGGGGGTCACCACCGCCCGACGAACGAGGCTGCAGCCGCTTCGCACACAGAAGGTGCGGCCGCATCGCCACGGGTGGTGGTGGTTCTTCGGCAAGCAACCAGAAAGACCTAGAGCCCTCAGGCCGTGTGACCTGAGGGCTCTGTAGTAGCGGGGGTAGGATTTGAACCTACGACCTTCGGGTTATGAGCCCGACGAGCTGACCAGACTGCTCCACCCCGCGTCGAGTGGACGACTCAGTGTAGCGCACTTCCGATGTGAGAAATCCACCGAAGCGGGTCGCATCTCTCTACGCGATGAGGCTCTAGCCCCGGCGCAACAGCTTCGTCAGCCAGCCCTTCCGTGCGTCCGTGACCACAGACTTCGTCCGGCGTTGCGAATCCACCTCGACAATTCCGCGGGCGGCGTCGGCGTCAAGGGTGAACCGTGACATCGTGTTCGCCAGGTCGGCGGCGCTTGCCTTGAGCTGCTGTGCGGTTGCGCCTATCTCCTCGGAAGTGGCCGCGGACTGTTCGGATGCCGCGGCGACTTCCTCCGAGGCTGTTGAGTTCACATCGGAAGCGGCCGCCAGGTCCCATACCGAGGTTTCGATGGTGCCAACCGCACCCTGAATCCTGATTGCGGCCTGGGAAACACCTTGCACCTTGGAGTCGATCTGGTCTACCGCACTGGAGATCTCGGAGAACGCCACGCCTGCGGAGTCTACGACCTCGCCCCCTGCGGCGACCTGTTCCCGCCCGCTGCCCACCGCCCCGACGGTCTCCTGCACCGAGGCGCGCATCTTGCCGACGATGCCGGCAATCTGCTCGGTCGATTGTGCGGACTCCTCGGCGAGGCTCTTCACCTCTGCGGCGACAACGGCAAAGCCGCGGCCGAACTCCCCGGCGCGAGCAGCCTCGATTGCCGCGTTGAGGGCCAGCAGGTTTGTCTGATCGGCGATGGCGCGGATCAGGTCCACTATCTCCTCAACCTGGACAGAGTCCGCGCTGAGGTCACTAACCGATCCCTCGATCTCGCCGAACGAGGTCTGTATCGCCTGCATAGCCCGGTTGGCCTGATCGATCTTCTCTCGACCATCGGCTGCGGTGGATGTCGCCCAGGCGGCGGCATCGGTCACGTCGGCCACCGAGGCTGCGGTCGCCTCGACATCCTCGGTGATACGAAGCACGGCCCGCGACAGGTCTCCCGTCGTCTCAACCTGGGCGTGTGCGCTGTCGGCAACTCCGCCGATCGAGTGGGCGACTTCACCTGCGGCGCGCGCCGACTCATCGGAGGAAGTGGCGAGCACCTCAGAGCCGTCCTGCATCTGCACCGTCACTACCTTTGCCCGGCTGACGACCTCACGGAGGTTGGCGACCATCTCGTTGAGTGCGGTGCCGAGTCGATCAGCCTCGCTGCGCGGCGAGAAGCTGCCGCTCAGATCTCCGTCTGCAATCCGGTCGGCCATGGCCGACGCATCCTGGAGATAGTGCACCGTGGCTTGCATCGAGTCGATCATCTCCCCGATCTCGTCGCCCGACCGCTTCACCTCGAGATCGACATCGGTGTCGCCGACCGCCAACCGATCGGCGATGCTGCGGACCGCTCTGACCCGTCTGGAGATCGAGCGAGCCGAGAGAAGCGAGATTACGATCCCGACCAGGACGGCGATGGTGGTGAACGTGATGGTGGAACCTCGCGCTGAGGCGGTCGTGTCGGCAAGCGACGCGGCGGTGGCATCGCCCAGCTCGAGCCCCGCAACCTCGATGTCATCCAGAGCGGTCGACAGTTGCTCGGCCTCGGTGTCGAGCAGATCGCGAGCCTGGGTCAGCCCCCGATCCCGTGCCACGTAAGCATCAAACTTGGCAACGTACTCGTCGGCGAGAGCGTGGAAGTCCTCCTCCGACCGAGCCGAGAGGTTCGAGACCCACAGAGCATCGTCCACGTCGCCAACGGACTCGTGGAGGGCATCCGCCCGTGCGCTATCACCGCTGATGATGTAGTCCTTCTCCGCTTGGCGCACGTTGGAGAATGCGGCGTCTACGAGCGGGCGATTCCGCGTGGCGAGCCAAGCTTCGACCTCCCCGGCCGCAAGAATGAGGTCGTCCTGAGCGGTTGCCCTGCTCCCGTGTGCAGTGACAAAGGCGGCGAGGACTTCCCCGTACTGGCCGGTTGCGTCTCGGGCGACGGCTACGAGGTCGACCATGGCGACCGGGGCGACCGCTCCGATGACATCGATCTCCGCTGAGATGTTGGCGACTGCGCTGTTTGCGGCGGGAATGTACGTCTCTTCGGCAGAGGACAGCCCGAGGGCTCGGATCTCGGCGGCAAAGGCATTGACCGCGTGCTGCGCTTCCTCCAGGGAGATCGCAGCCTCCATCGACGCCTCTTCGACTGCGACCGCAACGTCCATGACCTCAGCCACGCCCTCGTCGACACTGCGCAAGTTGGAGACTGCCAGCCAGCCGATTGTCACCGTCAAGACGACTACTGCGCCGAAGCCAAGGGCGAGCTTGACTCCGATGGTGAGACGAGTGACCACCGAACGGATGACCGACATCACAACTCCTTGTCGTTTGTCAGGGCATGCGCGAGAGATTCTGCCTGCCGCTGTCTGTTGGTGTCTGTCGGCGGTGGAGCCCGGCACTAAACCGAACCGCTCCTCTTAAGCACCGGCCGGTATTGCCGAAAGAAGCCTTGACAGGCAAGCAACAGAAAGCTACTTTCGCCGCCGTGAGAAACGTTACGTCCACCCGAATGATGTGCATGGCCCCAAATGAGCCGTGCGGATTCGTCGTGTAACCAACTCACATAGGGAAAGCAGTACCCGCACCGGCTCAACCGGGAGCGGGTTTTCTTTTTCCCAATCCCGGTAGCCGGTCGGGGACCTTCGAGGGAGACGACCAATGAGCAACAACTACCGGTTCGAGACACTCCAGGTACACGCCGGGCAGGACCCGGCCCCGGGCACCAACGCCAGGGCAGTGCCGATCTACCAGACGACGTCCTACACCTTCGACGACACCGCGCATGGCGCCCGGTTGTTCGGGCTCGAGGAGTTCGGGAACATCTACACCCGGATCATGAATCCGACCAGCGACGTGTTCGAACAGCGGATCGCCGCTCTGGAGGGCGGCGTGGCAGCGCTGGCCACCGGAAGCGGGCAAGCGGCCCAATTCCTCGCCCTGACCACGCTTGCCGAAGCCGGCGACAACATCGTCTCGACCAGCTATCTGTACGGCGGCACCTACAACCAGTTCAAAGTCAGCTTCAAGCGGCTCGGCATCGAGGTTCGCTTTGTTGATGGCGACGACCCCGCCGACTTCGCCGCCGCCATCGATGACGGGACAAAAGCGGTCTACGTCGAGACCATCGGGAACCCGCGTTTCAACGTGCCCGATCTCCCCGCCATCGCCGATGTCGCTCACTCTGCGGGGGTGCCGCTGGTGGTCGACAACACGTTTGGCGCCGGCGGCTACCTGTGCCGCCCCATCGAACATGGGGCCGACATAGTCGTGCAGTCGGCAACGAAGTGGATCGGTGGCCACGGGACCTCGATCGGCGGCGTCATCGTCGACTCTGGCAACTTCGATTGGTCGAACGGCCGTTTTCCCACCTTCACCGAGCCTTCGCCCGGCTATCACGGCCTCAGGTTTGCCGAGGTGTTCGGTCCGGAAGGACCGTTTGGCAACATCGCGTTCATCATCCGGGCTCGGGTCGAAGGCTTGCGTGACTTTGGGCCGGCGTTGAGCCCGTTCAACTCGTTCCTGTTCCTCCAGGGTCTCGAGACGCTCTCGTTGCGAGTGCAGCGCCACGTCGACAATGCCCAAGAGTTGGCCGAGTGGCTCGAGGCCCATCCGTCGGTGGAATGGGTCAGCTACCCCGGCCTGAAGAGCCACCCCTATCACGAGACGGCAACCCGCATCCTCAGCAACGGCTACGGGGCGGTTCTGTCGTTTGGGATCCGGGGCGGGCTGGCCGCCGGGCAACGCTTCATCGACTCGGTGGAACTGGCGTCACACCTGGCCAATGTCGGCGACGCCAAGACACTCGTCATCCATCCGGCGTCGACAACTCACCAGCAGCTGAGCGGCACCGAGCAGCTGGCCTCCGGCGTCAC
>JASJBC010000026.1 GCA_030066715.1 Acidimicrobiia bacterium | reverse complement strand
AATCTCTCCGACTCGGCGCCGGAGACGTGGTCGTCGGTCTCTCCGGCCACGATGAACTGAATCTGATGGGTTGTCTGATGGCCTCAGCGGTCGGCGCGGCAAAGACGATTGCCCGTTTTGGTCATCGTTCCGTTGCGGGCCTCCTGCGCAACGTTGGGATCAACGCAACACTCTCGTCACGCGTGGCCGTCGCCAACATGATCCTCCAGTTTGTCCGTCGTGATCGCATCTTGTCGGTGGCAACGGTCAAAGACACCGATGCTGAGGCACTGGAGATCGAACTCGCGGCTGGGTCCCCGTCGGTCGGCGTCCAGCTCATAGACCTCGGATTGCCGCGCGATGCGGTCCTCGGGGGGATAGCGCGCGGTGATGAAGTGATCGTGCCCAAGGGCGATACCACGCTGGCGGTCAACGACCACGTCGTCATCTTTGCCAAGAGCGAGGCGATCGACGCCGTTGAGAAGCTCCTGCTGCCGTGATCGCCACGGCCACCCGGCGCCGGCTCGTTGTCATCACCACGGCAGTGATTGGGGCGGCGTCTGCGGCCATGGCGCCGGCAATCGTCACCGGCGCGATCTACGGCGAATGGCGGGAGGTGCTCTCACTGCTGGCAGCGGCCGCCATCGGCGGCGCCATCTGGCTGGCCGGTCGCCGCTACGCCGGGGTGACCGGCACCATCACGTCCAGCGAGGGGTTTGCGGCAGTGGCGCTGGCGTGGATCGTCCTGATCGTCTTTGGCACCCTGCCGTATCTCTTTGCCGGTGCTCTCGGTGGCTTCATCAACCCGCTGTTCGAGACGGCCGCCGGATTCACCACAACCGGGGCAACCGTGCTCTCCGACCCGTCGGAGCTGCCTCGCGCAATGCTCATGTGGAGGGCAACCACGCAATGGGTCGGCGGGATGGGAGTCATCGTTCTGTCCATCGCCGTGCTGCCGATGCTTGGCGCCGGGGGTGTCGAGCTCGCCCGTGCGGAGGCACCGGGTCCTGAACCCGATCGGATGACGCCCCGTTTTCGGGACACGGCGGAGCGACTGTGGTGGCTTTATGTCGGTCTGACTGTTCTCCTCGCATTGATTCTCGTGGTCGGTGACATGAGCTTGTTCCAGGCGGTGGCGCACGCCTTGACGACCATGCCCACGGGGGGCTTCGGAACCGAAGCCAACTCGCTCAACGGTTTCAGCCCGTACACACAGTGGGTGGTCATCGCCTTCATGATCATTTCGGCAACGTCCTTTGCCTTGCACTTCCGGGCATGGCGGCGGCCACGCGCCTACATACAGAGCAAAGAGTTCATCGCGTTCATCTCCATCGTCGCGGTCGCCATTGTGATCATCGCCCTCGGCACGTGGTCGCTCGGCAACGGTATCGAGAGTCGGGTCAGGGATGCAGTCTTCACCGGGGTCACGATGGTCACCGGGACCGGCTACTCCACTGCCAATTGGGCGGCGTGGGGACCGGGGCTGCTGCTGGCGATCCTTGTGTTCATGTTCCTCGGAGGAATGGCCGGATCCACAGCGGGGGCCTTGAAGACGTATCGGCTCGGGATCCTGTACAAGACCATCGGAGCCAGCCTGCAACGCATCATCTACCCCCGAGTCGTCTCCGTGCAGCGGTTCGAAGGCAAGCCCGTCGAACCGCGCCTAGTTCACGGCGTGGTTGCCTTCTTCGTTCTGTACGTGGGCTTCTTCGTGGCCGGGGCGATACTGCTCGGCTTCTTCGAGCCCTCGCTCGACCTCGTCACCATCGGATCGGCGTCGGCATCGGCGGTCGGCAACATCGGTCCGGCCCTGGGAGAGCTGGGGCCGACCGAGACCTACGCCGGCTTGGGGGTCGACAGCAAGCTGATGTTGTCGCTGCTCATGGTGATCGGGCGACTCGAGATCTACCCCGTGGTGATACTGCTCACGCACCCATGGTGGCGTCGCTGACGCGCCGCGGGGGGACCGGGGCCACCCCGCAGCGCTCCCCGACGTTGGTCAGGCCTGGACCGGTGGCTGGATGACCAGGAAGGTGCCGCCCTGGGGATCGGCCACTACTGCAATCCTGCCTGCCGACGATTCCATCACCGGTGCGACCAGCGTGCCACCCAGCTCCTGAGCCTTGGCGACGTCCGCGTCGACGTCGGCCGACTGGAAGTACACAGACCAGTGGGCAGGCATGTCGGGCCCCATCTCTTCGCTGATGGTGAGCATTCCGCCGTTGTAAGCGTCCTCGCTCAACGCCCCGCCCTGCGTTTTGGCGGGCACTGTGATCAGCCAGTACGGATCGCCTCCGCCCTCGAAGATCTCGAACTCCCAGCCAAGCGCCTTGCCGTAGAACTCACGGGCGGCAGCGACGTCGCGGGTGTTCAGCTCGTTCCAGGTCATTGCCCCCGGCACGTTGAAGACCTCGCCCCCGACGTGGTCACCGGCCTGCCACAAGGACAGCACCGCCCCCTCGGGGTCGACCACGACGGCCATGCGGCCCGACGTGAAGACGTCCATGGGCGGCACCATCACGGATCCCCCGGCCTCCGCCCACCTCGCAACGGTGTCGTCGACGCTGTCAACTGATATGTAAGAGTTCCAGATCGCAGGAAGCCCCTGCGCCGCCATCTCCGGGCTCTGCCCGCCGAGACCGGCCACCGACTTCCCGTCCCTGCTGAACATGGTGTAGATGTAATTGCCGTCCGGGTCGAACTGCTCAGCTGCTTCCCAGCCAAACAGTGATGCATAGAACTGACCGGCCGCGGCCGGATCCGGGGACGACGCATCCGTCCACGTGAACAGCCCGTGCTCGTATCCCATCGCTCGCCTCCTCCTCGCGCTGCGCCTGTTGCGCATCGGTTTCCGACCATACAGAACGGCTGTGACAAGAACCCTGCGGCGCCACGGTCTTTGTCGGAAACCCGTCACTTGGAAGGGCAGGCGAGCCGGTAGAGGTCGCCGACTACCTCGAGAGGATGACGATGCTCCGGGGCGATTTCACTCGACCTTCTGCGTGCCCTTCACCCAGTCGGCGTACATTGCGGTGTAGACACCGCCGGCGGCAACGAGCTCGTCGTGGGATCCTCGTTCCACCAGCTCGCCTTGATCGAATACGAGGATCTCGTCGGCCGCTTCGGCAGTGGAGAGACGGTGGGCGACGGTAACGCTGGTGCGCCCGGCGATGAGCTGCTCCATCGCTCTCCGCGTTTGCACCTCTAGGGCCGGATCGACGGCGGATGTGGCCTCGTCGAGCACGAGAACGTCGGGTTCGACGATCCATGCTCGCGCCAGAGCAACCAGCTGACGCTCGCCTGCCGAGAGTTGACCCCCGCGCTCGCCGACGGGGGTGCTGAGACCGGCGGGAAGCTGAGCGACCCACGAATCGAGCTCGAGGTCGGTGATCGCCGCACAGATCTCAGCCTCTGTCGCATCCGGCTTGCCGTACCTTATGTTGTCGGCGACCGTGGTGTCGAAGAGGAAACCCTCCTGGGGAACGTACGCAAGCCTGCGGCGCAGGTCATCCGTGGCGATATCGGTGAGGGACACGCCCCCGAGCAATACCCGGCCGCTGATGGGATCGTGGATGCGGGTGAGCAGTTTGGAGAAGGTCGATTTCCCGGACCCGGTTTCGCCCACGACCGCGACACGCGTCCCAGCCGCAATCTCGACATCGAGCCCCGTGAAGAGGGGTGCGTCCTCCTTGTAGTGGAACGACACGTCGTCGAACTCGATCCGGAGTGTTCCTGCAGGGAGGAGCACGGGATCATCAGGGTCGTCGATCTCGATCGGGGTGTCGAGGATGGCCAGAATGCGGCGTACGCCGGCTCCTGCCGACTGGGCCTGGTTGAGGGTCTCGACCAGCGTCTGAATTGGCTGCACGAGGAGGTTGACCAGGAAGAGGAACGCAAGGAGGGTCCCGGCCGTCATGCCGGAGGTGGCACCGGTGACAACGCCGACTCCGATGACGGCCGCGGTGATCAGCCCGGCGAACATCTCTGCGCTGGAGAACAGGCTTGCACCCAGCAACGCGGTGCGGAACTCGCTGCGGAACTGTGCGTCGAGGGCATCGGCAACCTTGACCCTGGTCTCCTCTTCGGCCCCGTAGGCGCGGATGACGGGTAGGCCCGAGATCGCCTCGCCCATTGCCCCCAGGCTCTGCGCAACTCGGGTCCGCACTTTGTCGTGAGCTCTGGCCAGGATGCGCTGAATCCAAACCAGCATGACCGTGTACACGACCACCGCCGCGATCACGACGAGCGCGAGGTCGAATCGGTAGATGGCCATGGCGACAACGGCCAGCACCACTTGCGCCACTCCGATCAGGAGTCCGACGCCGCCCCAGTCCATGAAGTCCTGGATCGAAGCGATGTCGGAGGTGACCCTTGCCACCAGTGCACCGCGGCGCTCTGCTTCGGTGTGCAAGATCGAGAGCTTGTGCAGGTGCTCGAAGGTGCGCACCCGGAGCTCGGACAGACCGGTTGCCGAGGCACGGGCGAGACGCACCAACGCCTGGCGGCGGACCAGGAATGCGAGGAACATCGCCCCGAGGGCGATGAGGCCCTTCTGCAGCACGCTGCCGACGTCTACCTCGTCGGCGCCGAGGAGATCCTGATCGATCACGGTCTGGATCACGACGGGCACGACGAGCTGGATGAGCGTGCCGAGACCGGCGAAGCCGATCGTGATGAAGATCCCCTTGCGCAGGGTTGGGGTCTCCTGAAAAACCCGACGCAGGGCGTAGATCGTGCCCGAGCCCTTGGGTTCGCTGCTCATGCGCCCCGACCCTCCTCAGCACGCTCAGCCGCATCCTCGGCGTAGGCCTCGACGATGCGGGCGTAGCCGGGCACACCGGCGGTGAGCTCGTGGTGCGTGCCGTGGGCGACGATCTTGCCGTCATCGATGAACACGACCTCGTCCGCAAGAGCAATGCTCGACGTCCGGTAGGCAACGATCACAATCGTTGACGGCATCTCCGAGTCACGCAGTCGCTCGAGAATCCTCGCCTCTACAGAGGGGTCCACCGCAGATGTCGCATCGTCAAGGATCAGCAGCCTGGGCTTGCGGACCAGCGCTCGCGCCAGTGCGATGCGCTGTCTCTGACCGCCGGATAGGCTCGTCCCGCGCTCGCCGAGCGTCGTGTCGTACTCCTCGGGCAGTTCCTGGATGAACTCGTGGGCGCCCGCCAGTTTCGCTGCGGCAACCACGTCGCCCTCGCTCGCCAACACACCAAATGCGATATTGCCCGTGACGGTGTCGTCGAAGAGGAAGGACTCCTGGGAGACGTACGCAACCTCGCCGGGCAGCGCCGATCTGGCGAAGCTGCGCAGATCGCGCCCATCGATCGATACCGATCCGGTGCTTGGGTCCCAGAGCCGCGCCATGAGCGCCGTCAGTGTCGATTTCCCGCTCGCAGTTGGTCCGACTATTGCGACGACGCGTCCCGGCTTGATCGCGAGGTTGAGATCCTCGATCACCGCACCGCCTTCGTCGTAGGCAAACGACACGGTGCTCCCCGATACGTGCGCCCCGGTGTCGTCGGAGTCGGCAAGCAGGTCGCCGTAGGGAACCAGGTCCCTGACGTCGTAGACGTCCTGCACCCTCTCCCAGCCGGCTCGCGAGGAGGCTATCGACCAGAGAACGAAGCCGATGATCCGGATCGGGATGAACAGAAGCGAAAGCAGGTAGGCAATGGTGACGATGTCGCCGGGGGTGACTGCACCGCTGTTGATCCGAAGGGCGCCGGCGATCACCATGATGACGGTGACCGCAGACAGCAATCCCTCCACACCTACCCGGTAGGTGGCCATCATCTCGAGTACGTAGATGAGCTTGTCCCGCAGCCGCTCGGATGCTTCCTGGAAACGGGCGGTTTCGAAATCAATGCGTCCGAGCGCCTTGATGGTGAGGGCGCCGTCGAAGCTCTCGTGCGCTATCCCGGAGACCTCACCTCGCAGGCTTTGCACGTCGCGGAAGGCGTTGAACATCCGCCATGCGCCGTTCATGTTGACGGCGACGATTACGCCGAGGCAAAAGAACGCCAGCAGCGCCAGCCAGGGATCGAGGATGAGGATCAGCACGACCGTGCCCACCAGGAGCAGCGACGAGCCGATGCCGTAGGGGAGCGGGGCGAGAATGAATGTTCCCTGCCGGACATCGGTGTCGCTCACCGCCAGCAGGGTGCCCGTCGACTGACGCTGGTACCACGCCAGTTCCAGCTTCAACATGTGTTCGATCAGATCATGACGGGCGTCCGCCTGAACCCGGAACTGGAGGAAGCTCGCCGCGGTCCGGCGAAGGATCACCGCAGCCGCCTTCCAGAGGGCGACCGCAACGACTGCCCACATTGCCGGCCACAGGAGGTCCTCGTATGACTCACCGCCGTCGAGGACGGGCACGATGAGCTCGTCGGTGACCCAGCCGATCACGATCGCTGAGGCGACGATGGCGGCGACGAACAATGCGGCACCGACCACCGCAAGGACGAACGAACCCGTCCGAGCCTTCGCAAAGCGGACTGCGATCGCACCGCCTTCGCGCAACATCGACTTCAGAGATGTGTGTTGGGTGGTCACCCAGGGAACCTCACCTTCGAACAGAAGATGCTACTTGGCTTTGCATGTGGTTGGTTCGCCTCAGGCCGAGTAGTTGCTCGACGCACGGAACGTCTCGTCGATATGCACGTTGACCAGAGCGGGGAGACCACTGGCGGCGGCACGATCGAGAGCCGGCTGCAGTTCTGCGGCCTGCGTGACCAGCTCGCCATGACCGCCGAGGGCCGCAACCATCGCATGGTACGGGCGTCGCCCGAGGTCGGTGGCTACCAGCCGGTCGGGGTAGAACATCTTGTGGAACGTCTTGATGTTGTTCCACACGCCGTCGTTGCCGACAACTCCGATGATCGGCAGACCGAGCCTCACATACGTATCGAACTCCATCCCGTTGAACCCAAAACCGCCGTCGCCGAACACGATGCCGACGCGTTTGTCCGGGAATGCGGTCTTCGCTGCGAGCGCAAACCCCGGGCCGGTTCCGAGTGTCCCTGCCGGTCCCGGTTCCAGCACGTGCCCCGGGCTGGACACCTGGAGCCACTTGGCGGTCGTGGCGACGATGTCGCCGCCATCGACGGCAACTATCGAGTCTCGTCCGAAGAAGGCCCCGATGGTGCGGCCGAAGTGTTGCGGTCCGACGAGTTCATTCGGTGCGTCGGCTTCGGCTTCTGCTGCGACCAGCCGTTCCGCTTCGGCGTCCTGCAACTGCGCCGTCCACTCCTTCACACCGTCGCCGGCGGTCACCCCGTGGGAGACGAGTTGCTCCACGAACCGGCCGGGGTTGGAGACGATGCCGTGGTGAGCGGGCCGGTTCCAACCGATCTTGGTGGGCTCGGCATCGACCTGGACGACCGTGGCGTCGGTGGCGACCTTCCGGCCGAACCCCGTGCGGAAGTCCCAGTCCACGCCGAGGGCGACGACGAGATCGGTTGCCGCAAACGCCTGAGACCGGGTGCGGTTGCCGAGTAGCGGGTGCCCGAACGGGAAGCTGCCCCGGGCCCCGCTATTCACGTAGGTCATGACGCCGAGTGACTCCGCCAGCGTGACGAGCGCAGTCGCGGCTTCGTTGCGAATGCCGCTGCCGGCAAACAGCATGGGTCGTCTGGCAGCGGCGAGCAGGTCGGCTATTTCCGCCACCACTTCGGCTGCAGCTCCGGCGGGTGAGGTCACCCGGTATTGCGCCGGGAGTGGGGTCGATTCGGCGACCATCCCGGCCTGGACATCGAGCGGTATGTCGAGGAAGACCGGTCCGCCGCGCCCTGAGAAAGCGTGCCGGGCGGCGATGGCCACGTAGTCGGCGAGCCTGGCGGTTTCCCAAGCTGTATCGGCGAAACGTGTCATCGAGCCGAACAAGCGGGGATGGTCCATCTCCTGGAGACCCCCAGTGTGTTCCTGGCGGACAGGGTGGCGGCCGCCCAGGACGAGCATTGGTGTTCCCGAGTAGTGCGCGTTCATGACTGCGGTCATGGTGTTGGTCACACCGGGACCGGCCGTGACGGCGACCACTCCCATCTTGCCGGTGAGCCGGCTGTATGCCTCTGCGGCGTGAGCTGCGGTCTGCTCATGGCGAACGTCGACGATGTTGATCCCTTCGAGCACACAGCCGTCCAGGATGGGAACGATGTGTCCGCCGGTGAGGGTGAAGACCGTCTCGACGCCTTCGGCTTTGAGCGCCCTGGCGAGCAACTGTCCGCCGTGGATCTTGTCCATCAGAGTTCCCAGTTGGTGAACATGCGCGGCTGGAGGAGATACACGAGGCTCCCCATGGCCTCAGGGGCGTGCTCCCATCGATCCAGGTGCATGTCAATGCCCGCCACCGTCGCTGTCTTCATGTTCACCGCGGCACCGGTCACCGCCCTGACGAGGTACCCCCAAGTCGGTTGGTGCCCCACCAGCATGAGCCGCTCCACGCTGTCGGGAGCGGAAGCTGCCACCTGAAGGGCGGCATTCGCCGAGGTTCCGTACAGGTCGTCGATCTCGCGCACCTCTGTTTGCCAGCCGCCGGCGTCGGCAGCGAGCATCACTGTTTCGCGCGCACGGTGTGCCGAGGAAGTGAGTACGAGGTCGGGGACTTCGCCGATGCGAGTCAGAACCCGCCCCATCGTCATCGCGGCCCCGGTGCCACGACGATTGAGGGGTCGGGCGTGATCGGAGCTCGCCCCGGCGTTCCAGTCGGACTTGGCATGGCGCAAGATCATCAATCGTCTCATGGCCCTTCACGATACTTCGCGGGCCGCCGTCGGGGATAATGGCACACATGCGCGTGGAGAAGCTCGACCTGGACGATCCCACCGTCGCCGGCCGAGTCCTGGTGTTGCAGCGGGCTGCATACGCCGTCGAGGCGGAGCTAGTCGGATCTACCGAGATCCCTCCTCTCACCGAGACGCTGGAGGACATGCGGGCTGCCCCACTGGAGTGGGTGGGAATTCGATCGGAAGGCCGGATCGTGGCCGCAATGGCATGGAGGCAGATTGGTGACACCATCGACATCGATCGGCTCATTGTCGATCCGGAGGCGATGCGGCGCGGTTACGGGTCGACCCTGGTGCTGTCTCTCGATCTCTCCAAGACGATCACCGTGTCGACCGGTGAGCGGAACGCGCCGGCGCATGCTCTGTACAGTCGCCTGGGGTTCGAAGTGACCGGTGCCGGCGAACCCGCACCGGGTCTGCCGGTTCGCCACTACGTGAGGAGGCCCGATGGGTCGCAATGAGTCGGCGGCAAGCGCATATCTCGAGCCGGGGGAGCGCACTGTTGTCCAATTGGACGGCGTCGTCTCCGGCTATACCCGCTGGTCGGGTGTGGGGGGCTTGATGGGAATCCTGCTGGCTCTGGCTGTGCCGCGTGCACTCGACTTGAACTTCGTGCTCGGCGTCCTCTCCATAGTCGTGGTGGTCACGGCGGTGTTCCTGTTGGTCTACTACTACGTCGGGCGGCGCTTGGCCGCACGCAGCACGCCGCCGTCACAAAGTCCCTACGTCACCGTGATGCTCACCGACCGCCGCGTGCTTCTCCTCGACCGCGATCTCGGGGCCGACGACCCGACGCTGGTCGAGCAGACTGCGAACGAGAATGTGAGCTCCGTTCGACACAACAGAGCCGGACCGTTGGTTCCTCATCGACTGGAGTACGTCGTCGACGGAGGCGAGCCCCGCAAGTTTGAGTTTCCGCGGTCGCAGCCCGTCGCCGGCTTCGTTGCTCATTTCGAGTAGCTATCCGCCCGCCGCCCACGCCAGTAGCAATTGACCGCCGTAGTAGAGGGGGAGGCCGACCATTCGATTGGCGAATCCGGGGTAGGCAAATCGGTCCCGAGCCACGCCGATGTCGGAGAGGTAGAAGGCCACCGCACCCGCGGGAATCCTCCAGTCGGGGGCGAATTGGTGGGTCGACACTGCGAATGCGACCATCGCCGAGATTACGGCGATGTAGGCGACCACGGGGCCCTTGAGCTCGCGCGGAACGGTAGGCAGCAGCCAACGCCCGATCGCCACACCAAGGACGACCACCCCTGCGATCGGGATGAAGAGCCCGTCGCCCAGGCCTCTCTCGTTGAAGGCAAAGACGTACGCAACGTGCCCCAGCAAGAACGCAACGAGGCCAGCGACAAACGGGCCGCGCCCGTCTAGGGCGAGGAAGAGATCGCCAAACCAAGACAGGGCCAGGCCAACCACCATGATCGTGCCAAAGGTGGTGTCGAGGGCACCCACCGCAACCGCAACCAACACAAAGGCCGTGGACGCCACCATCTTCGGGTAGCGGCGCTGCCGGGGGCGACGAGCCTCGAAGTAGAGGAGAACGCCGAGAGCACTCAGACAGACAGCGGTGAAGACCCAGGCCATGAGGGCACCATAGTGAGATAGAGTGACGCCGGAACAGGAGGATGCATGGCACTGACCCCGGAACTCGAAGCAGCTTTCAACGACCAGGTGACACTCGAGCTCGCCTCGGCTCACCAGTATCTCGCTCTGTCGGCATGGCTGGAGGGCGAAGGTCTACCCGGCATGGCGCACTGGATGCGGCTCCAAGCCGGCGAGGAGAACGAGCATGCGATGAAGTTCTACCGCTTCCTGCTCGATCGCGGCGTGGGTGTGGTTCTCGGCCCACTTCCCCAGCCAACCTCCGAGTTCGACAGCGTCGTCGACGTGTTTCGCGCCTCGCTGGCGGCTGAGCATCGTGTTACCGCGGCCATCAACAACCTGTACGCGATGGCGACCGATGCTCGCGACTTCGCCTCGTTTCCCCTGCTCGACTGGTTTGTGGATGAGCAGGTCGAGGAAGAAGCGACGGTGCAGCAGATCATCGACGATCTCGAGCGGACCGCCGACAACGGCCACGGTCTGCTGATGCTCGACCGCGAGCTCGGTGGACGCTCAGCAGGAGAAGACGACTAGTCAGAGCACACCTACGGAGGTGTGATGTTCGGACCTGCACCGGTTGCGACGAGCACGATCCACACCCACCTCGACGCTTCATGGAACCTTCGGATTGCCGGCGTCGAATACGCTCCGATCGGGTACGGCAGCTTTCACTGGTACGTATCCGAAGTCGGCGGCGACAGGTGGCTGGCCACGCTGGATCAGGTCGATGAGCGGCCGGTGGCCGCCGCCTACGAAATCGCCGGCAAGCTGGCGGAGGAGTTCTCGTTCGTACGCGGTCCGCAACCAGGGCACGGCGGGCGGGTGGCCGTAGACATCGGCGGATGGTGGCTCACCCTGTGGGCCTGGGTGGAGGGTGACAGCGAAGAGTGGAATGACGCTGAACCCCAGCGCAGCTTGCTGTCCGGTCACCTGCGGAGTCTCCACGACTACCGGGGCGTGGCGCAGCAATCGGAGCTCACCGAGGACTGGCAGGTCACAGGTCGAACCCGGCTGACTGAACTCCTGGCGGGCGCCGGCGACAACCGCGGCCCCTACGCAGGCGAGACGGGCAGGAGAATCCGGGCCAACCGGGCCCTGGTCCTGTCGTGGTTGGACCACTACGACCGGCTCGTCGGCCACGTTGCCGGGGAGGCCGAGTTCGTCATCACCCACGGTGAGCCTCACGCCCGGAACGTCGTCAGGAATCGGGAAGGGTTGCGGTTGATCGATTGGGACACCGTCCGTTGGGCACCGCGCGAGCGGGACCTGTGGGATCTCGGCCCCGAGGTGATGTGGCGGGACGACTACGGGCGCGACGTCTTGCTGTCACCAGAGGCGATGGAGCTGTACCGGCTGCAGTGGACGCTGGTGGAGCTCGCAGATTTCCTTCCGGGGCTGCTCGCCGCAGAGGAGACGACGCCGGATCTCGATATCGCGATGCGGGAGATTCGCTCGTACCTGCCGCACACCTGACAGCGGCTCAGCGAGTTCGACGAAAGAGGTACGCGGCGGCCGACTTGGCGTAGGCAATGCCGCGGCCCCTGGCATGGAGCATGGCCTTGGTGATCTCAGTCGGCTTCTTGGGTGTCAGGTAGGCGTCGAGGTCGTCGGTCACCACCCGGTATTGCGCGGAGCGGCGATTGAGAACAGCGACGAGCTCGTAGCGGCGATCGATCGATGCCAGGGCCACGTCGCCGTGGCTGGTGTTGGCCAGAAGGAAGCCACCGACGGCGAGATATCGGCTGCAGGCTTCGGAAACGAACCCAGCGTAGAGAGACACCAGGAGGTCGAAGGAGCCGTCTTCCAGCGGCAGCTCATCGCGATAGTCGCTGTGCAAGAAGTCGTACTCGAAGCCCGGTGCGCCGCCCATTCCTACGACGATCTCGTGAACCCCCGGCGTGTCGGAGAAGAAGCGCGGCGTGCGTCGGTCGCTGTCGACGTACGTGACCCTGGGGAAGACGACTGAGGCTGCGACGTCGAGATAAGACCCCGGGTACAGCGCAGTCCTGGCTCGGGTGAAGCCACCCGCCGCCGCAAACAGGTGCACGCGATCCGGCCCGTGGTGGGCGTATTCGTTCCACAGCTTGCGGGTCGAGGGGCGCATGGCCAGCGATGGTAGGTCGCAGCGTCGCAACCTACGGTCGGCAAGAGCCTATGTCGATCGGTGTCTGCTAGATGCGCTCGACGATGTAGTCGATCGCCTTGGTCAGCGTCGCCAGATCTGCGGGTTCCACGTTGGGGAACATCGCCAGGCGCAACTGGTTCTGCCCGAGCGCCCGGTAACCGCCCGTGTCCACGATGCCGTTGTCCCGCAGCACTGCCGCGATGGTCCCGGCGTCGACCTCGTCGGCGAAGTTGATCGTGGCGACGTTGGTGCTGCGCAGCTCCGGGTCACTCACGAACGGGTAAGCGACTTCCGAGGCCTCCGCCCAGCCGTAGACGATCTCTGCGGAGCGGGCACAGCGGTCGAGGGCCCAGTCGAGGCCACCCAGCTCGAGCATGGCGTCGAGTTGGCTACGAACGAGGAAGAGCGTTGCCAGCGCGGGTGTGTTCGTCGTCTGGTCCTTGCGCGAGTTGTCGAGGGCGAGCTTCAAAGACAGGAAGCCGGGGATCCAGCGCTCGGTAGAGGCAATCTTCTCGATCCGCTCGGCGCCGGCCGGCGACACCAGCGCGACCCAGAGACCACCATCCGCACCGAAGACCTTCTGCGGGGAGAAGTAGTAAACGTCGAACTGCTCGGGGTCCACGGCCATGCCGCCTGCTGCCGAGGTGGCATCGACGGCGACGATCCCCGCAGCATCGGGACGAACGATCGGTGCCATTACCCCGGTGGTTGTTTCATTGTGCGTCAGGCCGTAGAGGTCCACTTCGGAGTTGGGCACAGGCGGCGCATACGACCCGGCGTCGGCCTTGATCACCTCGGGCTCATCGAGATGCGGGGCGCCGTTGACGACCTTGGCGAACTTGCCCGAGAACACGCCGAAGTCCAGGTGCTGGCTCTTCTTCTCGATCAGGCCGAAGGCGGCGCTTGCCCAGAAGGACGTGGCCCCACCGACACCGAGGACAACCTCGTATCCCTCCGGGAGTGAGAACAGATCCTTCATGCCGCTGCGAATGGCACCGACTACCGACTTCACCCCCGGTTGGCGATGGCTCGTTCCCATGAAGCTGGATCCGGTGACGCCGAGTTCGAGAAGAGTCTCAGTACGCACCTTCGAGGGTCCGGAGCCGAAGCGCCCGTCTGCCGGGATGAGGTCTGCGGGCAGGTCGATTGATGGAATGCTGGACATTGATCACCGCCGAGTATGGTTCTCGAAATCTTCATGAGGGAGAGTAGAGCAATGAGTCGCTCACCTGGAATCTCGCAGCGGGTCGCCGGCGTGGCCGAGTCGGCCACTGTGGCGATCACAACGAAGGCAAAAGCACTACGGGCAGCGGGCGCTCCTGTGATTGGGTACGGGGCCGGGGAACCTGACTTTGCGACGCCCGATCACATCGTACGTGCGGCAGTCACGGCCGCGCAGGATCCGAAGAATCACAAGTACACGCCGGCCGTCGGGCTGCCGGAACTCCGGGACGCAGTTGCGGCCAAGACATTGCGGGACTCTGGGTACACGGTTGCGGCCAACCAGGTGGTCGTGACCAACGGTGGCAAGCAAGCGGTGTACCTCACGTGTCAGGCGCTGCTCGACCCTGGTGACGAAGTGCTGCTCCCTGCCCCTTACTGGGTCACATATCCGGAGGCCATCAAGCTGTCGGACGCTGTGCCGGTGCCTATCGACACGGACGATACGACCGGGTACAAAGTGACCGTCGAGCAGTTGGAGGCAGCGAAGACCGAGCGCACGAAGATGCTCGTCTTCTGCTCACCATCCAATCCCACAGGTGCCGTCTACACCAAGGACGAGGTCACAGAGATCGGCCGCTGGTTGGTGGACAACGACATCTGGGTGATGACCGATGAGATCTACGAGCATTTGGTTTACGGCAGCGCTGAGTTTGCGTCGTTGCCCGTCGCAGTCCCAGAGTTGGCGGAGCGATGCGTAGTCGTCAACGGAGTCGCCAAGACCTACGCCATGACGGGATGGCGAGTTGGCTGGCTGATCGGCCCGGAAGCGGTAGCCAAGGGAGTCGGCAAACTCGTTGGGCACATGACGACGAACGTCGCCAACGTGAGCCAGCGCGCCGCTCTGGCCGCGGTCGAGGGCTCGCTCGATTCGGTACACGCAATGCGGGAAGCGTTCGACCGGCGCCGGGTGACCATGCACGGGATGCTCAACGACATCCCCGGAGTCTCCTGCATCGAGCCGGAAGGCGCGTTCTATGCCTTCCCGAACATGCGGGGTTTGCTCAACCGAGACCTCGCAGGCAAAACGGCGGCGACCACGCTCGAACTCGCCGGGCTGATCCTCGACGAGGTACAGGTCGCATTCGTGCCGGGCGAAGCTTTTGGCCTGCCCGGGTACGCACGCTTCTCGTTTGCGCTCGCCGATGACGACCTCGAGGAAGGGCTCGCACGAATCCAGACGCTCGTGAGCTAGACGGCTGATCTAGAGCAGGCCGGCGAGGAACCGGCGCACTTCGTTCCAGGCAGTCTCCGCCGGGTCGATCAACGCCATGTGGTCGACGCCGTCGAGTTCTTTGTAGACAACATTGTCCCCGGCCGCCGTCGCGGCTGCGGTGTAGGCGCGACTCATATCGACGGGGACGGCGTCGTCCTCGGTTCCGTGAACGACGAGTTGGGGAACACCCAGCGGGAGCAACTGCCGGGGAGAGGCGGCTCGGTATCGTTTCGGTCCGTCTTCGGGCATGCGCCGCAGCAGGTCTTCGACGGCGCCGCTGCCGATGCCCATCTCGAAGCCGGACACGAGGTCGGATACCGGGGCCAATCCGGCTACGGCGTGGAGCGACACTTTCTTTTCGATGTTTGGGATGCTGTCGGACAGGTGCGGCCGTGCCGCTGCCCAGAGTGCCAGCTGCCCGCCGGCCGAATGCCCGATTGCCACGACCCGCCCGAGGTCGAGACCTCTCCCCGGAGCGAGCGCAGCAAGATGGTCGATTCCGGCCGCAACGTCCTCGAGGGTCATCGGCCAGCCACCTCCCGTGCCCACTCGGTGATACTCGAGGTTCCAGGTGGCCCAACCGCGGGGCAACAGATCGAGGGCGAGAGCCGCCATGATGTCTCGGGTCCAGCGATCTCGCCAGAATCCGCCGTGGATTAGGACGGCAACCGGGTGCGGGCCGGCACCGTCGGGAACGAGCAGATCACCGACCTGATCTGCGGCCGGTCCGTAGGACACGGTCTCCGGCACCGCCACAGCCTGGTTGACCAGGTGGTCGAGGGCATAGCGATACCCGTCGATCCCGCGACCGCGAATCATGTAGACACACGCCGGTTCGATCACCGAAGTGCGGCGCCATCCCTCGCGTTCCTTGATGTTCGAGATGTGAACCTCGACGGTCGGCAATCCGATGGCAACGATGGCGTCGTGCAATGCATAGCTGTAGTGGGTCAGCGCCCCGGCGTTGATGATCACGCCGTCATGAGCATGGCGGCTGTCGTGGAGCCGATCGATCAGCTCCCCTTCGTGATTCGATTGGAAGCACGTCACCGCAACTCCTCGCTCCCGGCCCCACCCTGCGATCAAGCCCTCCAGTTCGTTGAGGGTCGTCGCTCCGTAGATCTCCGGTTCGCGAGTGCCGAGCAGATTGAGGTTGGGGCCGTTGACGATGAGGACACGCTTCATGCCCAGGAGCGTATTGGATTGGCGACCCCGGGTCGAATACCTCCCCGCGGCTGAGCATGTGCGGGTAGTTTCGCTCGGTATGAACATCACATTCACCAAGTCGTTCTGGGAGATGGACTTCACTGGACTGGAAGATCCGATGGGAGACTTCATCTCCCGGGTCGCAGCCGCCGGGTTCGATGGAACCGAGCTGTTCCTGCCGCTGATCCCGGAAACACCCGATCGTGTGCTCGAGCTGCATCAGCAGGCTGGGCTACGTCCGCCGATCATCGACATCGTCACCGACGGCGAGACGCCGGCGGACCACGCAGCAAGCTTCGACCGGTCGCTGGCTCGGGCCCTGGAGTTCGACCCGCCGTTGATCAACAGCCACACCGGGCGAGACATCTTTGCGTTCGAGGACAACGTGGCACTGTTTGCGCACGCCATCGCAAGGAGCCGCGAGGTCGGCGTACCGGTCGTCCACGAGACTCATCGATACCGGCCCACATACTCTGCAATCGAGACACGACGCTATCTCGAGGAGCTTCCCGACCTGCTGCTCAACGCCGACTTCTCCCACTGGATGGTCGTTCACGAATCGGATCTGAGCGACCAGGAGCACAACCTGGAGAGCGCAATTGCCCGCAGCCGTCACATCCACGCCCGGGTGGGCTTCGAGGAAGGCCCGCAGGTCAACGACCCGCGCTCTCCCGAGTGGAGCGATCACGTGGCTCGTCACATCGAGCTGTGGCGACGCATTGTGGCGTCGTGCCTCGCCGCCGGCGTGGCGACCCTTGCGATCACGCCCGAGTTCGGGCCGCCGCCGTACGCTCCGACGCTACCCGGCACGGCCGAACCGGTTGCTGACGTCTGGGATATCAACGTCTACATGAAGGATCTGTTGCGCCGGGAGCTCGGCTCGGTCGGCTAGCGCCGTTGCAGCTTGCCCAGCAGCCGGAGGATCTCCAGGTACAGCCAGACAATCGTCACGGTGAGCCCGAAGGCGGCGAACCAGTTCATCCACTGGGGCGCGCCCTGTGCGATCCCTCGTTCGATCAGGTCGAAGTCGACCAGGAGATTGAAAGCGGCAAGCGCGATGACGCCGAGGCTGAAGAGAATCCCAAAGGGCCCGGCGTCCCACACCAAAGGCATAGCTACGCCGAAGAACGAAAGCGCAAAGGTAGCCAGATAGAAGACGAAGATGGCCGCTGTGGCGCCGAAGACGATGGACCGCATCCTTTCGGTCACACGGATCGTGCGTGTCACGTAGAGGATCACCATCACCAGTACGGTGATGAAGGTCGCCATGATTGCGTTGGTGACGATGCCCTCGCCGTAGGCGCTTTGATAGACGCTGGAGATCGCACCTACCAGCGCGCCCTGGATGACTGCGTAGATGGGGCCTATTACCGGCGTCCATTGCGGACGGAGCGCACCGGCGATGACGGCGATGAACCCGAACAGAATCGCACCGATGGTCCAGGTCGGGAAGTTGTTGACGGAAGCTTGGTTCCAACCCCACACCGCAGCCGGCAGGAAGAGGGCAAACAGGATCAGTGTCGACCTGCCGACGCCGCCGAGGGTCATCCGATCGGTCGTGTCGACAATAGGTCCCTGCTGTTCTTTGAACCCCCGGGTGAGGACTGGGTTGGCCATCGGGTTCCTCTCTTGATCGTCCGGCCTGGGCGTATTGTCTCAGATTGTCGGCTATTCGGCGGCGGGCACGTACCGGGCCGCCTCGGCCCGCGCCGAGTCGACCATCTCCTGATCGATGCGGTCCCTGGCTATGTCAAAGTGCTCGGCGAGCTCGGCCTTGACGGCCGCAATGACGTCGTCGTTCCCGATCCCTTGCTGGATATCGCCGAGAGATCCGGTCGTCGTCGGTCGCCACTCCAGTTGCAGCGCCCGATACACGGGGATCAGCGCCCGGAGCAGCAGATCCGTGCGGTTGACGGCGATCACGCCGCCGATGTGAGTGGCTCGCCTGGCGAGACGCTGTCCCACCCCCATGAGCTTGATTCGACGGTCGTGGTGAACGCTGAACTCGCCGGGGCAATACTCGCCGGGGATCTCCCCGATCGCAGAGGAAACGCCGAGACGCCAGAAGGCGTCGACGATCAATCCACTTATCTGCTCGAAACGCTCGTAGATCGTTGTGCGGGGATCCGCCGAGGGCAGGGCGAGCGAGAACGCAATCGTGTGCTCGGAGAACACGGCGGCGCGTCCGCCGGCGAGCCGCTCCACGGGTGCAAACCCGGCCTGGCGGGCGGCCAGGACCGCAGCGGCGTAGTGCGGGGTCACCGTGTCACGCTTGCCGAACGCAACTTCGCGGCCGGGCACGTAGAGACGCATCGTGGCCGGCATCTCTCCCACCGATACCTTCTCCAGGATCAGCTTGCTGAGCGCGGTGTCGAGCCCGGGCTCATCCGGCCATGATCCGCCAAGCAACAACATCGTGTCCGTCACGGGCGGCAGCGTAGTGGGAGATACGACTGCTACCGCACCGGTACGGGTATCCTGCCCGCGTCCGCAGCACAGGTTCTCGTGAAACGCATCACCCTGCTCATCTTGCTCTCCCTGTTCACCGCCGCCTGCGGTGACGCAGGCTTGTTGGACGGTCTTGGGGACCGGTCCGTACAAGCTGTGCACGGGGAGACTTCGTCGACGACGTCCACAACCGAGGCGCAGCGCGAGGACACTCCGCTGGGGTCGACGCGTGCGTCTGATCTGGTTTGGTACAACGACGGCTTGCCGGGGGAGTCGTTGTCCAGCGAGCAGGCAGTGGTGACTGCGTCGGTTTGGGCCCGCGGTGACGGGGTGACCTCCGTGATCCAGGCAAGCCGCAATGAGATCGCCACTGTCCTTCCCGGCGTCCAGTTCCCCGAATTGGTCCCCGACTCGGTGGGCTGGGTGACCAGCCAGCTCGTCTACGACGTTGCCTCAGGAACATTGGGGAGGGACACAGCGGCGCAGTTCGGCTTGTGGCACCTCGAGCCGTACTCGAGCGATGGGGGCAGAACGGCGGTGGTGCGGATCCGACCGGCAACCGGCGCAGACGTGATCGGATCCATCTCCTCTGAAACCACCAGCAGCGGCATGGACCTGTCGTGGGTTGCCGAGGCCTATCACTATGTCGTGTCGTGTCCCAGCACCCTGGCCGAGGACTACTGCTGGCAGATGGCGGAGTCTGTCATGCCGCTCAGTCTCTTGACTCGAGACCTGGCCGCGTCCGAAACATAGGCGCCGGGCTCCTAAGGTTGCTCCGGCAACGAAGGGAATCGGCATCCTCCAAGGAAGCGGCTGGTGGTCCTACGTCCGCTACGACGAAGACCAGGATCGCCCGGAAATCAACCGAGCATTGCTGCGGCGAGTCCTCGACTACGGGCTCGTCTACAAGAAGGAGATGGTGATCGTCCTCGTGACGATCGTGATCATCTCCTTGCTGACGTTGCTGCCGCCCCTGCTCATCGGGGATCTGATCGACAACGCCATCCCCAACGAGAACCTGGGCAGGGTCACCTGGCTCGGGGTGGGGATGGTTCTGGTGCCGCTGCTCAACGGGGCCTTTGGTGTCCTGCAGCGGTGGGCATCCGCGACCATCGGAGAGGGAATCATCTTCGATCTGAGGCGCGCCCTCTTCGGGCATCTGCAGAGGATGTCCCTCGGCTTCTTCACGGCAACCCGTACCGGCGAGTTGATGAGCCGGCTCAACAACGACGTGGTGGGTGCACAGCAGGCGGTTACCGGCACCTTCGTCACTCTGGCGGCGAACATTGTCTCCGTCATCGCAACGCTGGTGGTCATGGCGCTGCTCGAGTGGCGGCTCACTGCACTCGCGCTGGCCATTCTTCCCTTGTTCATCGTCGTGTCACGCCGTGTCGGGCGAATGCTGCGCAAGGTTCGCCGTGACCAGCTGGAAGAGAACGCAGAGATGAATGCGCTGATGCAGGAGACGCTGGGCGTCTCCGGGGCGCTTCTCGTCAAGCTCTTCGGTCGCACCGACTACGAGGACGATCGCTTCCGAACCCGTGCCAGAGCAGTCGCCGACCTGGGTGTTCGGCAAGCGACCATCGGCCGTTGGTTCTTCATGGCTCTGGGTGTGATGAGCGCCCTGGGTACGGCGGTCGTTTTCTGGATCGGCGCCGTTATGGTCATCAACGACGACATCACGGTAGGTGTCATCGTTGCCCTGTCGTTCTATCTGAACAACCTCTACGGGCCCCTCTCCGGTCTGACCAACGCCAGGGTCGAGTTTGCGACCTCACTGGTTTCGTTCGAAAGGGTGTTCGAGGTGCTCGATCTCGAACGGGAGATCGTAGAGCAGGAGGATGCCGAGGACCTCGACGAGATCAACGGGGAGGTCAGCTTCGACGGGGTGTGGTTCACCTACGGCGGTCAGCAGGGGCTACAGGCCATCAAGCGCTACGGATGGAGCGGGGTCACCGAGGGTGACGACGGGGCGGCGCCGTCGGGTCGCGACACCTGGGCCCTGCGCAACGTGAGCTTTCGCGTCCAGCCCGGCGAGCTCGTGGCGCTGGTCGGGCCCAGCGGTGCCGGGAAGACGACGTCGACGTATCTGGTGCCGCGCATCTACGACGCCGACCGGGGTGCGGTCCGCATCGACGGCCACGACGTGCGGAGACTGACCCTCGAGTCGCTGGCACGCGCCATCGGTGTGGTCACTCAGGAGACATATCTGTTCCACGACACGATCGCAGCCAACCTGCGCTACGCCCGTCCCGATGCGACCGACGACGACCTGCGAGCTGCGGCCTCCGCGGCCAACATCAGTGAACTCATCGAGAGCCTGCCGGATGGCTACGAGACCGTCGTCGGCGAGCGCGGCTACCGGCTTTCGGGAGGGGAGAAGCAGCGGATTGCCATCGCCCGGGTGATCCTCAAGGACCCGCGGATTCTCATCCTCGACGAGGCAACGTCGCACCTGGACGCACATGCTGAGGCGCTCATCCAAGACGCGTTGGTGCGAGTGATGGAAGGGCGTACGTCGCTCGTGATCGCACACCGTCTCTCCACCATCCTTGCGGCAGATCGCATTCTCGTGATTGACGGGGGAGAGCTGGTCGAGACCGGGGCTCACGAGGAGCTTCTCGCAGCCGACGGCTTGTATGCGTCGCTGTACCGGACCCAGTTCGCCGGCAACGGAGTGGTCGGTGAGACGGAGGCGCGGCGATGAGAGTCGTCGCGGCCGCTGTGTTGCTCCTGGTTGCGCTTGCGGCGTGTGGCACCGACGACGAGAGCGTGGCGACGACGGAAACGGCCGCCGGTTGCGCCCACGTCATCGGGGCGACGATTACCGCCGCCGGGGACGGCTACGAGATTGCCGCAACCGTGAGTTCGACCGAGACCGGATGGGACAAATACGCCGATGCGTGGGAGGTTCGTGATCCGGGCGGGGTAGTCCTCGCCGAGCGAGTACTGGCGCATCCGCACGAGACAGAGCAGCCATTCACCCGGAGCCTCAGCGGCGTCTCCATTCCCGCGGGAACCGATACCGTGACCATTGCCGCGCACGACTCGGTGCTTGGATTCTGTGGTGACACGTTCACGTTGGAGGTTCCACAGCAATGACCTACTCGGTATGGATTGGTGAGGAGTGGCGCGAAGTGAGCATCCCGGCCATGAGCGGCGAGCCGATTGTGGTTCCGAACGTGGCTGCCATCGTCCTTTCCGAGGACGGTGCCGACCTCCTGTTGCAGCGGCGTGACAAGCCCGGCGAACCGGTCCGCGGCAAGCTCGAGGTGCCGGGCGGCCGGTGGGGTGCCGGTGAAGGCCCGGCCGAGGCAGTGGCACGAGAGGTTCGCGAGGAGACTGGTATCGAGCTCACCGCCGGCGTCGCCGGGACCGGTCGCATCGAGATCGGCCGCCACCGGTCTTGCGGTTTCGCC
>JASJBC010000161.1 GCA_030066715.1 Acidimicrobiia bacterium | reverse complement strand
TTGCCCCAGCTGCGCAGGATGTGGTCTTGCCCCGGCACCGAGAATTCCACCATTGCCGAGAGCCCGGCAGAGGGATCGCCGGAAACGTCGACTACCCGGACCACCGTGGATTCTGTCTCGGCGTCACTCTCGGTCCAGGCAAACAAGCTCGCATCTGTGTTGTGCCAGGTGCCGCTGGTCACATCCCAGATGTAGATCGGCTCGCTGGTTGGCGAGTCGATGATGTACGCACCGTCGCCAACTCCGCTGCGGATCGCCACCCGGGTTCCGTCACTGCTGTATTCGGCGGATTGGGGCTGTGAGATGCTGGTGTTGAACGAGGGGAAGGGCAGATCAGGGTCCCAGTGACCGATCTTGGCAGTGGTCGTCAGGGCCACCAGACTCAGCCGATCGCTCGCCACCGGGAGCATGTCGCGGAGACGAGGCGGCGGTGGTGGCGGAGGGGCCGTCGTTGTCGTCGGTTCGGGCTCCTCAGCGAGCGTTGCCGGCGGTGCGCTGGTCGGGCCGGCCACATCTGCGGAATCGCCGACGCTCAACCCACGGGCAATCACCCCGAACGCAAGCGCCCCCACCACGATGACGATCAGCGGTGCCAGCCGCCGTTTCGGCTCGACGGGACGATGCTGCGGCGCGTCGCCATCGAGATCGTCGATCGGGAGCGGTCGGATCTTCGACCCAGAATCCCTTGCCTCCATTGGCTGTAGAGCGTACAGCCTCTCTACCCCGTCTGTCTACAGATTCGGCCGACCGCTATCGTTCGCGGTAGAGGAACAGAGAGGACTCGTCATGGTTGGTTTTGAAGATCGCGTTGCGATCGTGACCGGGGCGGGCGGCGGTCTGGGCCGGCAGCACGCGCTGCTGCTGGCCGCACGTGGGGCCGCTGTGGTCGTCAACGATCTCGGCGGAGATGTCACCGGAGAAGGCGCAAGCACGACGGCTGCGGACGATGTAGTCGCGGAGATCGAGGCGGCGGGGGGTGTTGCGGTTGCCGAGCATTCCTCGGTAGCAGATCCCGTGGGCGGCGAGGCGATCGTCAACAAGGCCCTCGAGAGGTTCGGCCGGCTCGACATAGTCATCAACAATGCGGGCATCCTGCGGGACAAGAGCTTTGCCAACCTCACTCCCGACCTGCTTCATCCGGTGCTCGACGTGCATCTCGGTGGGGCCTTTTATGTCAGCCGGCCCGCCTTTGCCCACATGAAGGAGCAGGGCTACGGCCGCATTCTCTTCACCACGAGCGGTTCGGGCATGATGGGCAACTACGGCCAGGCCAATTACGCCGCCGCCAAGATGGGCATGATCGGATTGATGAACGTGCTCAAGGTCGAGGGGGCCAAGTACAACATCAAGGTGAACGCCATTGCCCCGATCGCCCTCACCCGCATGACCGAAGGGCTGTTCGGCGGTCTCGTCGACATGTTCCCACCGGAGCAGGTTTCGCCCGCCGTTGCCTACCTCGTCTCGGAGGAGTGTGAGCTCACCGGGGAGATATGGTCGATCGGCGGCGGCTCGGTGAGCAGGTTCTTCATCGGGCTGACACAGGGCTATTTCAAGGATCCGGACGGAGGTGCCTTGACCATCGAGGATGTCGCGGCACACGTTGGCGAGATCCGGAGCGAGACGGATTACATCGTGCCTTTCTCGTCTCAGGACGAGTTTGGCAAGCTCGGACCGATGCTCAGCTAGTGAAGCTTCCCGGACCTGAGGCGGGCAAGGGAGAGTGGCGTGACTGGGCGCGCCGCCGGCGTGCGGATCTGGATTGGGACGAGGCGTCGGCGGCCATCGTCGCCGGGTTGCGAGGATGGCTCGTGCCGGACAACTACCAGACCGTGCTGGTGTTTCTTCCTCTGCCGGACGAGGTCAACCTCAACGAGCTGATTGCCGGCGACGCCGAGACCCGATACGTTGCCACCCGGACTCCCGAGCACGGCGGAGAGCTGAGCGTCCACGAGCTCGGCGGGCCGCTCGAGGTACACCGCCTCGGCTTTCTGCAACCTCACGAGTCAGCGCGTCGGGTCGGTCCCGACGAGATTGACGTCGCCCTCCTTCCGGGTCTTGCCTTCGACTTGTACGGCAATCGCCTCGGCCGTGGGGCGGGCTACTTCGACAGGTTCCTGCGGGCGACCCGGCAGGGGGTGAAGCTCGTCGGAGTGGTCCCGGCGGGATTGGTCGTTGATCGCCTGCCTACCGACCCGCACGACATGCCCGTCGCCTACCTGGCAACCGAGGAAGGCGTGATCGCCACAGCTTGAGTGACCCTCACTCGTGCACGGCCAGCAACGACGCCGGTGCGATATGGAACATGATCCGGTCGCCGACATCGAAGCGACGCCGCGACGTGGCGCTCAGCGTCACATCGGCGACGGAGAACTCGACCGCATACTCGCCGCTCCGGAAGGCACAGTTGGAGACGGTGCCGGCGTTGGGGCCATCTGCGGCGACGCGGATTGCATGCGGCGGCACGACGAGACGGTGCTCTCCGTCGGGGAGATCCGTTGCCACCCGGGTCCAGCCGATGTCGGCCCAACCGTTGTTGACCTTGCCGTCCAGGACCGGCCCGAAGCCCAGCATCCGTGCCACGAACTCGTGCTGCGGATCAGCCCAGAGCTCCTGGGGAGTGCCCTTCCGGACCAGCCTGCCCCGGTTCATCACTGCGACGGTGTCGGCGATGGCGAAGGCCTCGTCCCGGTCGTGCGTCACGTATAGCGCGGTGACGCCGACCCGGGCAAAGATCGCACGCATCTCTGCGGTGAGGTGCTCGCGGAGATCGCGGTCCAATGCTCCGATCGGCTCGTCGAGGAGAATGAGTCTCGGGGCCGGGGCCAGCGTCCTGGCCAGGGCGACCCGCTGCTGCTCGCCCCCCGACAGTTCGTGGACGGGCCGGTCGTCGTAGCCGGTGAGCCCCACCGTGTCGAGGACGGTGCGGATGCGATCTGTCCGATGTTGTGCCGCCGCCCCCTGCATGCGCAGCCCGAATTCGACATTGCCGCGCACCGACAGGTGGGGGAACAGTGCGTAGTCCTGGAACATGAATCCGAATCCCCGCTGATGGGGCGGAACGTCGCGAAGATTGCGCCCGTCCCAGGTCACCGTGCCAATATCGAGAGGCTGGAGACCTGCCACCGCTCGCAACAGAGTTGTCTTGCCGCACCCCGAGGGCCCCATCACGGCAACGATCTCGCCGTCATGAACGGTGAGGTTCACTGCATCGAGCGCATATGTGTCCTCGAACACGACCGAGAGCCGCAAACACTGGAGCATCAGAAATCACCCAGCCCGTCGCGGCGCAAGCGCTCGATGAGCAGGATCGTGACTGTCGTTCCGATCATCAACAGCGTGCTGAGGGCCATGGCGTTTGTAAAGCTTTCGGTACCGGGTCTGCCGAGCAGTCGGAAGATAGCGGTTGGCAGGGTGGGGTTACTCGGCAATGCAAGGAACGAGGTGGCGCCGAACTCGCCGAGCGATACCGCAAACGCAAAGCCGGCCCCGATCAGCCCAGCCCTGGCGACCAGGGGAAGATCGATCTCCTGCCACACCCGCTCCGGTGGGGCCCCAAGCATTGCTGCCGCCTCCCGCAACCGGTGCCGAACCGAACGCATCACCGGTACCGCGGTGCGCACAACGAAGGGGATCGCCACCATGGCGTGGGCAATCGGGATGATCCAAATCGACGTACGCAAGTCGAGCGGGGCGTCGAGGGCGAGAAGGAAGCCGAATCCGAGCGTCACGGCCGATGTGCCCAGCGGCAACATGAGAAGGGCATCGAACGAGCGGGCCAGCCAACCACGCCGGTAGGCGATGACGGTGGCCGCGGCAAGGCCGATGGCTACGGCGAGCACCGTAGCGACCAGCGCAAACCTGGCCGAGTTCCAGATGGCGGTGGTGGCGGGAGCCGCAAGACCGGCAACTTGCTCGCCGAGGCCGCTGTAAGCATCGAAGGAGTATCCACTCCCGCCGCGCAGCGAACGATCGATCAGCACGAACAGGGGTGTGCCCAACAGGAGCAACATCACGAGGAGGTTGCCCAGCACGTGCCATCTCTGCCCTCGACTCATCTGGCCGATCGGTCGCGCCGACCGCCGGTGGCCGAACTGCACGGTCTTCCGCTCCTGATAGCGCGAGTAGAGGAACAACGTCACCGAGATGCCGACGATTTGGAGGAAGGCGAGCGCAGCGGCCACCTCGAAGTTGATGAGCCCTGTGGCCTGTCGCCAGATCTCGACCTCGATGGTTGCGTGGCTCAGTCCTCCGAGAATCAAGATGATGCCGAATGAAGTGAAGGTGAAGAGGAAGACGAGAGATGCCGCAGATGCGATGGCCGGCCGCAGCATGGGGAGCGTGACGCGCAGGAACACGGACATCCTCCCGGCGCCGAGCATCTGCGCTGCTTCGCCGAGAGCGGGATCGATCCGCTCCCAGTAGGCAGAGACAGTGCGCACCACGATGCTGTAGTTGAAGAACACGTGGGCGATGAGGATGGCCCAAATCGTCTGGCGGAGATCGATGCCGAGGGGCCCATCCGGGCCGAGGAGTGCCAGGAATGCGCTGCCGACGACGACCGTCGGCAGCACGAACGGCACCACGATCGCAGCCCGGACGAAGCTCTTCCCCGGGAACTCGTAGCGGGCCATCACATTGGCTGCCGGCAACGCCAGCAGCACCGTCAGCAGCGTGGAAGCGACCGCTTGCCAAAGGGTGAACCAGGCGACGTTGAGCAGGGCACTCCGACCCAGGACCGTCTGGATCGGACCGAGGTCGAGACGACCATCAGAAGTAAACCCGGTGACAAGCACCGTCAGCAGCGGGTAGAGGAAGAAGTACGCAAGAAACGCAAGGGGAACAACGACAAGCGCGATTCCCCCGGCGCGACTCAGCGAAGGATGTCCGTCCATTCGTTGATCCAGGTCTCCCGATTCTGCTCGATAGTTTCGACTGCGACCTCTGCCGGGGCAACAGGGATTGGCGAGAAATCCGTGAACACCTTGGGCAGTGCCGCTTCGATGTTGGCGGGGAAAACGAACATGTTCAGCGGTATGTCCTCTTGGACCGGAACCGACAGCAAGTGATCGATCAGCATTCCGGCCGCAACCGGATCAGCGGCACCGGTGACGATTGCCGCATACTCCACCTGGCGGAAGCATCCATCGAGCAGCGACGCAGTGGGGGCTTCCGCCGGAGGAGGGTCGGTGAAGTACACACCAACTGCGGGGGAGGACGCATAAGAGACGACGATGGGACGGTCCCCACCTCCGCCGCCTGCGGTGAACTCTGCGGTGTAGGCCTCGGTCCAACCGGATGTGACCAGGACACCGTTGTCGCGTAGATCGGCCCAGTAGTCCTTCCAGGTGTATTCACCCTCCTCGCCAAAGGTGCTGATGGTTGCCAGCAGAAAGGCGAGCCCCGGTGAGGAGCTGGCGGGATCCTGGACCACCAACATGTCCCTATAGATGGGATTGGTGAGGTCGGCGAGTGTGCTCGGGGCGGGGATGTCGACAAAGGCAGCACGGTCGTAGTTGACGCAGACGTCCCCAAAATCGATGGGGGTCACCCGCGGATCGGCGATCAGCGCCGGGGGAACGGTGCTCAGAAGCTCGGACTCGTACTCCTGGAATACGCCCTCATCCAGGGCGCGGGAGAGGAAGGTGTTGTCGACGCCGTAGATGACATCCGCAATGGGGTTGTCCTTGGTGAGGATCGCCTGGCTGAGCATCGATCCTGCGTCACCCGAGTTGAGGACGTTGACGACTATGCCGGTCTCTGCGGTGAACTGCTCCAGGACCCCCTCGGACAGGGCAAATGAGTCGTGCGTCATGAGCGTCAACTCATCGACGGATGGTTCGCTCTCGCTCGAGCAGGCGGCTGCGACGAGGGCGAGAACGACGATGGCGCCAACGGCGCGGGAGAGGGACACTTGCTAATTCCTTTCGTGAACGGTCAACACTTGCCCACCGACTACTGAAACGCTCGCCTCCGCGGCGACGATCTCGTTGCTGACACCGCGGGTCGAGCCGGCAACGATTGGATCCCCGTCCAGCTGCCACCGCAGGCCGCGTGACCGACAGGTCGCCGGCCCACCAATCGCCAGTACCGAGAGCAATGGCCCGTCGGTCAGCCGGTAGTGTCGAGCTTCGCCGCTCCGCACACCGACGATCGTGGCTCGTGACGTCTGCCAGTCGAGCGCGATCGACCGTTCCTTGAGCAGGAGCATGGCGTTGGCCAGGGTGTGGGATATCCGGCCGCCGGTGCCGCCGATGATCGAAGCTCGCTCGTAGCCCGCCGCGGCAGCGGCGTTGATGGCGAGTTCGAGATCGGTGGCGTCCTTGGCGACGGGATGCCGTTCGATCGGTATGCCTTGGTCGGCGGCCCGGCGCAGTGCAGCATCGCTGACCGAGTCCATGTCGCCGACGACGAGGTCTGGGGTCACGCCGAGCCGAAAGGCCTGGTCGAGCCCGGAGTCGGCGGCAACGATCCAGGACGGTTCACCGACGTGGCGCATCGTGCGCGCCTTGATCGGCTTGCCGCCGGCAATGATGAGTGCCCTTTGGGGCTTCGTGTCGTCCACGCGCTTCCTCCGCTGGCATGACCCAGTTCAGGTTCCGCGGGTCGGTGACGTTCCGAGCATCGGCTCGACCGGTCGCCCTCTCAGTTCGGCGTTCCCGAACTCCCCGGGGTGGGAGTGACCACGAGGATACCAGCCTGATCGCCTTCCAAGAACCAGCAGGAGAAAACCCCTTGACAAGAAGACAGCGCTATGTCATCATTATGACATCAAAACAGTGTCAAGCCTGAGGGACTTGGCGGAAGGAGGACAAGATGCTGTGGACCAACAACCCCGAGATTCTGCGAGAGCTGCACAACGAGCGGGTCCGGCAGATCGACGAGCACCGGACGACACGCCGGCCGCGGCTGAAGCTGGTTGCCATGGAGAATGAGGCGGAGGCGGCTACCGTCGCCTGACCAAGAGACAGACAGATACGGAAAGACGGAGAGAGACGATGAACACCGAAGCCATTGCCGCCAAGCTCGAGGACCAACTGCTTGCCAGCGGCCGTCTCGCCGGAACCGACCCGGCCGTCGAGCAGGTAGTCGACGCCCTGGTGACGGCTCTCGGCCCGGGCATTCGGCAGGCGGCTCTCGAACTAGTCGAGCAGGCAGCGGCAGAAATCAGCGCTCAGCTGACAACGGGACACGTCGACGTCGTGCTCAGCGACGGGGAGCCGTCGCTCGTCGTACGCAGCGACGAGGCTGAGCCGTCGTTCGCCACCGACGACCTCGAGGCGCGCATGACGGTGCGTCTCCCGT
>JASJBC010000160.1 GCA_030066715.1 Acidimicrobiia bacterium | reverse complement strand
CGACAACCAGCAGAAAGGCGCAACATGGCATTGGGAATCGACGATCCCAGGTCCGATTCCCTTCGCGTTCCGCCGCACAGCGTCGAGGCCGAGGAGTCGGTGCTCGGCGCTGTTTTGTTGGACAGCGATGCTGCCAACGTTGCGCTGGAGAAGCTGCAGCCGGATGACTTCTATCGACCTGCGCACCAGGCGATCTTCGAGGCGGTGCTCGGTCTGTTCAACAAGAACGAGCCCGTCGACGCCGTCACCGTTGCCGAGGGGTTGCGCCGTGCGGAGATGCTGGAGCGGGTCGGCGGTCTGGGGTATCTGACCCAGCTCATCGATTCGGTTCCGGCGACGTCCAATATCGAGCACTACGCCGCGATCGTCGAGGAGCACGCATTGCGGCGCAGGCTGCTCCGCGTCGGTGGCGACATCGGCAAGCTGGCCACGGAGGTGGATCAGCCCATCTCTGAGGTCATCGACAAGGCGGAGCAGTCGGTGTACGCCGTGTCGGAGAAGAGGGTCGGGGAAGGGCTGGCGCCGATCGACCCGCTGCTCGGCCCTGCCATCGAGAAGGCCGAGGAACTCCATCGCCACGGGGAGGAAGTCACCGGCCTGTCGACGGGGTTGCGTGACCTCGATCGCCGGCTCGCCGGCTTGCACCCGGGCAACCTGGTCATCATCGCCGCTCGTCCCGGCATGGGTAAGTCGACTCTTGCGATCGGCATTGCCCAGCACATCGCAATCGGTGGTGACCCGGTGGCGATCTTCACACTCGAGATGAGCCGGGAGGAGATCGTCTCCAGGATGCTGTGTGCCCAGGGGCGTATCGATTCGCAGCGTCTCCGCACCGGACGCCTCAGCGAGGGAGACTTCTCCAAGCTGTCGGGCGCCGCCAACGTGCTCTACAAGAAGCCGATCTTCGTCGACGACTCGGCGGGGCTGACGGTCACCGAGATCAGGGCAAAGTGCCGGCGCTTGAAGAGACGACAAGGTCTTGGCCTGGTCGTCGTCGACTATCTCCAGCTGATGCACGGCACGGGCGGTGAGAACCGCCAGCAGGAGATCGCCATCATCAGCCGCAGCCTGAAGAGCCTGGCGCGCGAGCTCGAGGTCCCGGTGATCGGCGTATCGCAGCTCAACCGATCGCTGGAACAGCGGGAGGACAAGCGCCCCCGGCTCGGCGATCTACGCGAAAGCGGAGCAATCGAGCAAGATGCCGACATCGTGCTGTTCATCTACCGGCACGAGTACTACCACCCGGAGGCAGTGGAGACGAAGGGGATTGCCGAGGTGGCGATCGCCAAGCACCGGCAGGGCTCGGTGGGTCGCGTCGACCTGACCTTCCTCCCCGAGTTCACTCTGTTCTCGGACATGGGTCGTGACACCCCGGTGATCTAGGGTACCTCCCGACGCCCGTGCGTCTTCGGCGCGTGGGATCAGCGGCGCTTTGCCCCGCGCGAGGAGCCGCCCAGGGAGATGCAGGCTCCGAACACGAACCCGAAGTCGTACCAGTTCCCGTTGTTGTTGACGTCGTAGATGTTCACCGTGTCCCGGAACAGGGAGATGATGAAGGTGATCGGGACTATCAGCCCATGCCACAGCCCCATCCAGAAGCCGGAGACATCGCCATCGGCCGCAGGGGTGTTGACTTCTGGGTTGGCCCCGGCGGAGCAAGCGGCGAGCAGCAGAATCAAGAGGATGGCGAGCGGGATCAAACGTTGCGGCTTCACTGGAACCCCCGTGGATCGATGTCGCATCACTCAGGATACCGACGCCCGATCTCAGTCAGTCAATGCGGTCGTCAGCGCTTCTTGTCCCAGATGAGCCGCAGTTCGAGCGAAGCCTTCCTCGGCTTCTTGCCCCCGAATCGCTTGTGCGCAGCCTGCCGGGTCACTCCCAGCTTGTCCGCGATCTCCGCCCACGAGGCGCCGGCCGCCCTGGCATCGTCCACACGCGCCTGCGAATAGTCGGCGACGAACTCGTCGAGCGTCTCCAGGTCCTCCAGCGCATCGAGCGGTGTCCGGCCTTCACCGGTCGCATCAAGCGCCGCTCGCAACGAGTCGCGCAATGTCTCCGAGCGATCCATGCCCCAACTCTAGGAGGCTGCGAGATGCATCCTCATCCGGTCGAAGTCCAACGTCCACCTGTAGTGGCGCAGGAAGTTGTGACTCACCAGACCCCCTATCGGGAAGCCGAGAGTCCGCTTCCTTGCCAGCTGGCGGGGAAAGATGCCGGTCAGTCCCGGTACATCCGACCGAGTCCTGTTGCCGAGGCTGAGCGCCGGCACCGAGAACTCACCGACGGCGAGCTTGGTCTGGCCCGCCCCCGACATGCCTTCGACAGGTCTCGCCGCAGGGATCTCGATCCCGGCAGCGTGGAGGGTGGAGTCGGGCGCCACGAACCCCGCCCCGGTGGTTGCCTCGAGCCCGGAATCGACGAGGAGATAGGTCGGCCATCCGGTCACTGCTCCCCGTGCGACGAGGAAGTGAGTCCCGGCGAGAACGAAGGGAAAGCCACCGGAGATGGGGTCATCAGTGCGCAGCCGCAAGACGAGGCGGCTCTCCGGGAAATCGAGCGTGGCTCGGAACTGGCGGAGCAGACCGGTGCCGATGACTGGATGCGCAAAGCTGTTGATGGAGACCGGCACCTGCTCGATTGCCGCCCCTCCGAGCTCCAGCCGAGGCGCGATGCCGTAGCCGATCTTGGCTCGGCGACCCCCGGCAAACCGGCCGGAACTGGTCGCCGCGGGGACGATTCCGAGGGTGTCGGCCAGCGACCAGGGCAGCGAGAACAGGTCGCCACCGGTGTCGATCCGGGCCGTCAGCTGCCGGCCACCGACGGTCACCGCTACGGATGGCAGCTGCCACGGTTCCGTCTGCAGAAAGGGGAGCTCCACCACACCGGCGTTGTTCCATTTGATGCGATTCGGGGGCCCGGTCGCCGATCTCATGAGCCGGCTCAGCGGGTCGCGTAGGGGGAGCTCGGATGCTTCGGCAAATCGATTGGCCTGGTAGTACGCGAGCGAGAGGAGCTGCCGTGCGCGAGACCGGCGCACCGGGTGCAGTGCGGATTCAGCGATCAGAGGCATCAGCCGCGATATCGCAGCGTCGTACCGCCCCTGTAGGTACTCGGCCGACGCGAGCCGCATCCGATCCGCGGCTAGCCGTGTCGTGAGTTCTGTCGCCAGATGCTGGGGCGACTCGTCCGTCATGATGGGAGCGTGATCAGCCATGATGTCAACTATAGGTTGACAAAGAGTACTCGTCAACCTTGGGTTGACGAGCAGTGTCCACCTTTTGTCGGGGGTGATGCGTATGGTTGCTGTATGGGACACAGCAGCATTGTCGACATGGCCGGGTGGCGGTCGCTGCTGATCCAATTCGGTCTTGTTGCAGTGGGCGCTCTCAGCGTTGTGATTCTCTTCTCGTTTGGTGGGCAGCTCATCGTTGCCCCAGCCCTGTTGCCGGTGCAGTGGCTCCTGGCAAGACACACCGATGCCTGGGTGGCCAAGGCGTTTGCGGTTCTGGGTGCGCTGCTGGCGTTCGAGGTGGTGTTCCTCGTAACCGCGCTGCTCCTCGGGGACGGCGGCAACCCTGCTTTGTCCGGGACGGCACTCGGTCTCTTGGCTGCCATCGCGTTCTTCCGTTCGGCAGATCGGGGCTGAGCTATGGACGTTTCGACCGTTGGCGCCTCGGGACCAGACGTCCGCTCACTGGTCAAAGAGGCGCAAATCTCAGCCCCTCCGATGGAAGTGTGGTCGGCTTGGACAACGAACGAGGGGATCGCCTCGTGGTGGGGCCCGGCGGCGGCGAACGTCGATCTGAGAATCGGCGGCTCGTTCGAGATCCTCTTCACACTGGATGCTCCTGAGGGGAGCCGGGGGTCGGAGGGATGCAAGATCCTTGCGTACGTGCCCGGAGAGTCCCTGTCGTTCACCTGGAATGCCCCGCCGCATCTCCCCCTCCGGGAGACAAACACCTGGGTCGTGTTGACGTTTGCCCCGGTAGCCGCGGGAACTTCGTTGCGCCTCGTCCATACGGGCTTCCTCACCGGCCCGGACTGGGACGACTACCTGGCTTACTTCGACCGGGCTTGGAGCTACGTTCTCGACCTACTCCGCGAGCACTGGAGCTAGGTCGGGGGAGGCAACCGCCCGTGCCCCCTGCGAGGCCCCGGCGCGCAGAGCCTCGTGCAAGCCGGATTCGAGCATCCACGCCGTGGCAAACCCGGCGAAGAAGCCGTCTCCGGCGCCGTTGGTGTCGACAACTTGCGCTACCGGTACCGCAGGAACATCGACCCAACCGTCGGACCCGGTTATGCCACTAGCTCCTGCCTTGCCGTGGGTGGCCACCGCCGCCGTCACCCCCGTCTCGATCTTCGACTCGAGGAAACCTCGCCAGTCGGGATGGTCCTGGGAGCTCATGAACAGGAAGTCGGCGGCCGCAATGAACTCGTCGTGGTACGGGTTCACTCCATCCCAATCGTGGATATCGACCCAGATCGGCTTGTCCATCTCCTGGAGCATGGGGAGGAACTGGCGGCAGTAGTTCATGATCGTCACCGAGACGATGTCGGCGTCCCGGGCAACGGGCCGAACCAGGTCCAGGTCGACGGTGAACTCGTTCGATGGGTAGTGGGCGAAGATGGAAATGCGATCCCCGCTGTCGTCCATGAGGTTGACGTGGCGCATCGTGCCCTTCGGGTCCAGCTCCGCGATCAAGTCCACACCGTGGGCGGCCAGGTATGACCGAACTTTGTCTCCCGGATCGTCGTCGCCGAGCAGGCCCCACAGCGATGCTCTCGCCCCCAGCGAAGCGAAGTTGAGAGCCTTGCCGGCCCCGCTCGAGCCAACGGTGATGTGGCTCCCCTTGGAAAACAGCGAGTGGGGGCGCGGTTCCGGGAAGGATTCGACGTAGATCATGGTGTTCCAGGCGATCCCGCCCAGCGAGAGGGTGCGCAGTGCCATGGCCGCAACTGTACCGCTAGCCGGTACGCATCGCCTTCCTGCTACCGTTCTATTGGAACCAGTTCCAGGAGCGGTATGCCAACTATTGCGGACGTGGCCGAAAGGGCGGGTGTGGGTGTTGGGACCGTGTCCCGGGTCCTCAACGACAGCCCCCTCGTCAGTGATCGAACGCGAGCGCGGGTTCTAGCCGTCATCGAGGAGATGAACTATCGGCCGAGCTATCTGGCCCGCGGTCTCTCCATCGGCACGGCGGGAGTCCTCGCCGCAGTAGTCCAGCGCATGACCTCCCCGTCCGCCCTGCAACGCCTGCGCGGGATCCTCGACGTCGCATCCGAAGCAGGTTTCGACGTCATCTTGCATAACGTGAACAGCATCGATGACTATCGAGATCAGGTCCGCGATCTGCTCCGTCCCGATCGATGTGCGGGTGGGTTGCTCGTTTCGATCAGGCCGGACGACGAAGACATCTCGGCTCTGGCCGACAACCCGGTTCCGGTGGTGATCGTCGACGGGCAGGCAGCGGGGCTGTCGAGCCTCTTCATCGACGACGAGCTGGGCGGGAGGATGGCTACCGAGCACCTCATCGAGCTGGGTCACCAGCGGATCGCCTTTGTTGGCGATTGGGAAGATCACGTCGGGTTCCGGCCCATGGGAAAGAGGCGCACGGGATACCGCAAGGCCATGGCCGATGCGGGGTTGGAAGTGCCGGACGATTACATCAAGACCGGTCCCCATGAGCATCTCGTGACGTTGGCGGCAATCAACGAACTGCTCGACCTGGACAACCCGCCCACCGCAGTGGTCGCCTCGGCCGACTCGCATGCGATGGTCATCTCGGAAGGGGCGCGTGCCCGAGGTGTTCGTGTGCCCGAGGATCTCTCGGTGATCGGCTTCGACGACTTGGAGCTGGCGGAGCATCTCGGCTTGTCGACGATCCGGCAGCCGCTCTACGAATCGGGGGCACGGGGCGCTCGCATGTTGCTCGATCTCATGGACGCAGAGGTACGCACCGCACAACACGTCGAACTGCCTGTCGAGCTGATCGCACGCGGCTCGACGGCTGCTCCGGGCAAGAACGGCTAGGGGCGCGGTCTTCCGTACTTGTCGAAATACGCCTTCGTGCTGGTGAGCATCACGTGCTCGATCAGGCTCGCCTCGAGTCCGATCGAATCGAACTGGTCGAGTATCTCATCCAGACTTCCCATGCCGGCCGGGTAATCGGTCCCCATCAGCGAGCGATCGCGGTGCCGCGCGAGGCCGCGGCGAAGCACTTCGAGCAGATTGTCCGCGGTGTCCATGAAGGCAAATGACCCGGGCACGTTGGTCAGGTCGAGCCACACCTGGGGGAAGCGATCGGCCAGGGAGAAACCCCACTCGAGGTCGGGGAAACCGACGTGGGCGAGCACGACTGGGAGCCGGGGGTAGGACTCCAGCATGTTCTCCAGCCCGGCACGGTCATATGCGTGGCCGTACCACTCGTCGTATCCGGTGTGCACGTACATCGGCAGCTCGGCGGCGTGCAGGTACTCGAGGACCTTCTCGAGCCTCGGGTGCCAGGGGTCGAAGCGCTGCACCATCGGGTGGAACTTGAGGCCGCCCATCCCGTAGGTCTCGATCGCCTCCTGGACGACTGCCAGCGGGTCGGCGTCGTCGATGTGGACACCGCCGAAAGGTGTGATCTCCGGGTAGCGGTCGGCGAGCTCTCGACCCCAGGCATGCAGGCTTTGCGCCTCGTTGGGTCCGATGGGAAACAGCAGGTTCGCCCACCGCACCGCCCCTGCCTTGCGCAGATCTGCAATCGCTTCGGCGGCGGTGATGTCGATTGGGACGTTGAAGTCCAGGACCGCCCGGTGGATCCACCGCATCAGCCCGCCCATCCTGTCCGCGGGGAAGAGGTGGGTGTGGCTGTCGTAGAACCGACGAGTCATATCGCGATCATCGGCCGAAGGGTCAGGGGGTCATAGGGGGCATTGGTCACATGCCCCCGCCCGGAGGGTCCGATCTCATCGGGCCGAGAGCGCGAAAGATTCCTGCCCGAAGATGGGCAAATGGATGTGCAATCCGACGAACGATGACTTAGTATGGGCCCCGATCAAAGCCACCGACACGGAGAGGGGCTATGGCAAATATCACGATGACCGATCTCGGCAAGATCTACCCGGATGGCACGCGCGCCGTCGGTGATGTCGATCTCGACATCCAAGACGGGGAGTTCCTCGTGCTGGTCGGGCCTTCAGGTTGTGGCAAGTCCACGATCCTGCGAATGATCGCCGGTCTGGAGGAGATCTCCGAGGGCGAGATGTACATCGGCGAAACTCTCGTCAACGATGTGCAGCCCAAGGACCGCGACATCGCAATGGT
>JASJBC010000165.1 GCA_030066715.1 Acidimicrobiia bacterium | reverse complement strand
AACGAACGGATTCTCGGCGGAGGAAGGTATACGTGGCGATGACTGTGTCGGAATCTGCAATCGCGGCGTTGCCCCAACCGGTGCAGCGGTGTCTGCGCCAATCCGGCGTTGTCGGCACCACGGTTCCCTCCCGCGTCCGGGTAACTCAGGAGGGTCGAATCCGCAGCTCTGCGGAGAGCAAGTGGCTGCGTTTCGAGTCCACCGAGACATACGAGGTCGATCGCCCGGGGTTTGAGTGGCGAGCCGCCCTCAAGATCGGTCCGATGACCGCAGGGCGTGCCACCGACTCCTTTCGTGACGGCTCCGGACGGATGAAGGTCAAACTCCTAGGTCTGATCAATGTGATCGATGCGGAAGGGCCCGGGATCGACCAGGGTTCACTGCTTCGTTGGCTCAACGAGACGATGTGGTTTCCTGCTTCCTGGGCGACGGATGTAATCCGCTGGACACCGGTCGACGATGACTCTGCGATCGGTGCCGTGACCGTCGGCGACCTGACGGTGAGTGCCCGTTTTGTGTTCGCCGGAGGTCGCTTTGTCAACTTCCACGCAGATCGGCACCGAGATCTCGGCGACGGCGAATCTGAGCTCACGCCTTGGTCCACCCCAATCCGCGAACACGCCAACCTGGCCGGACTCGACCTCCCCGCCTCCGGTGCGGGTGTGTGGACTCTGCCCGAAGGTGAGTTCGAGTACATCCAGATCCGGGCGACACGCGTCGAGTACGACTACTGAACGACCGGCGGCTTCGCCTCGTGTTGAGTGCCACTTGCCTCTAGGTGGGGACGTTTCGTTCGTCATACGCTGATCCTCATATGGATCTGCGCTCGGCTTCCATCGTTTTCGGGCTCGCCCTGACGCTCGCGTCTTGCGGCGCCGGCGAGTTGTCGCTCACCGAGTACGCAAGCGAGGTCGAGACTCTCGTGGCGGAGATGGAAACGCGGTTTGCGGAGATCGATGCCGAGTGGCTGTCGCAATCGCCAAGCGTTGCCGGTGCCCAGGAGTACTGGGACGATCGGATGGACATTCGCAATGACTTCTTGGCGAGCATCCGCAAGCTGGAACCTCCGGAGGAGGTCCGCGACCAGCACGACGCCGCCATCGATGTCTTTGGCCGGATCAACGACGGGGACAGTGCTCTGCGCTCCCGGGTCGATCAGTACACCACGCTCGACGAGCACTGGCAGTGGGTAAACACCCCGGAAGGCCGGGCGGCCGACTTGGTCCTCGAGGAAGTGTTCGCTTTCTGCCGCGCCAGCCAGGAGGAGTTCGACGCCACCAAGGAGCGAGAGAGCTTCGACGAGATGCCGTGGCTCCCTTCGCAGATGAAGGAAGTCGTCCGAGTGGCGTTCGGCTGCCCCCCGTCGTGACGTGACCTGGGTCCGATCTGAATAGAGTGGACCGGCCGTTACCCGAGAGGAAGAGATGCGCCCCGACCAGCTTGGTGACTTTGCCGTCCCGTCCGACCCGCGCCTTCACCCCGACGGCGACAAGGTCGCCTTCGTCGTCACCAAGATGGACCTGGAGGCAGATGAGTACCGCAGGCGCATTTGGCTGTGGGACGGTGAGACTGCCCGGCCGCTCACGTCGGGCCCGGCAGACACCACCCCCCGGTGGTCGCCGGACGGAGGGAAACTGGCGTTCCTGCGCAAGCAGGAGGGCGACGATGCAAAGCCACAACTGGCCTTGCTCGACATGTCGGGCGGCGAGGCCGAGGTGGTCACGGACTTTCCCCTGGGCGCCACCGAGATCGAATGGTCCCCGAGCGGGGACAAGATCGCAGTGGTCGCCGCCGAGTGGATCCCGGAGCTCGCCGATGTGGAGCCGGACGAGCGGAAACGCCGGCCGCGCCGGGTAACCCGTTTCCCGTATCGCTTCGACAACTTGGGTTGGGTTGGCGACTTCCGCAAGCACATCCATGTTCTTGATGTCGGCAGGGGCGAGGTGTCCCAGGTCACATGGGGCGACTACAACGAGTCGGGTGTTGCCTGGCACCCAGACGGAAAGACGCTGGCGTTTGTCTCGGCCCGGCACGAACGACGTGGTCTCGAGCCCGGCTCACAGGTGTGGACCGTTCCCGCCGCCGGAGGAGACATGACCGCTCGCACGGAGCTGGGCCTGTGGAGCGCCGTCAGCTACGACCGCACTGGGCAACTCTTTGCCGCAGGCATCACCGATGTCTGGGGACATCCCGACGTTGCGCCGCTCTACCGCATCGAACCGGACGGTACGCTCGTCGATCTCACGGGCCATCTCGACCGCAACATCTACCCCGGCGCCCCGGCCGTATCTCCGCTCGGTCCGCAATGGCTAGACGACGGCGGTGCGGTGATCACCGTCGAGGATTCGGGTTGTGTGACGTTGGCGCGAATGGATGCAAATGGGACGACCACGGAGCTGTTGGGTGGGGAGCGGGCGATCACCGGGGCCAGCCCCAACGGCGACGGCACCAAGATCGCGTTCGTTGCAACCGGGCCAACTGATCCGGGTGAGCTCTATCTGCTCGAAAGGGGCGAGGAGCGAAGGCTCACCAACCTGAACGACGGGTTTGTTGCCGCAACAGACCTCGTCGCGCCGCAACGCTTCACGATCGATCACGACGGCGTTTCCGTCGAAGGCTGGGTCTACCTGCCGCCCGGCGACGGAGACGTACCTGTGCTGTTCAACATCCACGGGGGTCCCGCCTCGGCCTATGGATACTGGTTCTTCGACGAGTTTCAGGTGTATGCCGGGGCCGGATATGGCGTGGTGGCGACAAACCCGCGCGGTTCACACGGTTACGGCTCGGAGCACGTGCGCGCCATCGTCCACACCTGGCATCGGGAGGACTCGCCCGACATGGTTGACCTCCTCGCCACTGTCGATACGGCGGTTGCGGAGTTCCCCCGCCTCGACGGCGAACGTCTCGGCGTGATGGGCGGTTCGTACGGCGGGTATGCCACTGCCCGGGTCACAGCGCGGGATGGGCGATTCAAATCCGCCGTAGCGGAGCGGGGTCTCTTCACGTTCACTTCGTTCGCCGGCACCTCGGATATTGGTCCCTGGTTCTCCCGTATGTACCTCGGTGACGGTCTCGACGATCCGGATATGACGTGGCGGTCGGGACCGCTCAGCGCCGCAGACGACATCGCCACGCCGACACTGATCCTGCACTCCGAGGGTGACTTCAGGTGCCCCATCGAGCAGGCCGAGCAGATGTTCGTCCGTCTTCAGCTCAACGGCGTAGAAAGCGAGATGGTGCGATTCCCGGCACCCGAAGGCCATGAGCTATCACGCAGTGGAACGCCCAAGCATCGCATGGAACGCTTCGAGATCATCCTCGATTGGCACGATGGCTACCTGAAGTAGGGAAACCTCGGCTCAGCGCTGGTGGACTGTGGCAAGATAGGCGCATGGAACCCACCAAATACATCTGGTTTGACGGCGAGATGGTCCCCTGGGCCGACGCCAACGTTCATGTGCTCTCCCATGCCCTCCACTACGGGACGGGGGTTTTCGAGGGCATTCGTGCATACGAGACGCCGGACGGAACCGAGGTATTTCGGCTGACCGACCACATGGTCCGTCTGCACCACTCGGCGAAGGCCTACAACATGCCGCTGGAGTGGTCCGTGGAGGAACTGGTGGAAGCGGCCAAGGAGACCCTCCGCGTCAACGAGCTCGAATCGGGCTACGTGCGTCCCATCACCTTCCTCGAGTTGGGTGCTCTCGGGCTGAACCCGAAGGGCGCCACAGTGCGCACTGCGATCATCACGTGGCGGTGGGGCGCGTACCTTGGCGAGGAAGGGGTCCGCAACGGGATTCGGGTGCGGGTCTCCTCGTGGCGGAGGTTCCCCAACACCGCCTTTCCCAATGCCAAGGCGACCGGCACGTACATCAACAGCATCCTTGCCAAGATGGAGGCGGTCGAGGCCGGCTACGACGAGGCCGTGATGCTCAACCAGGACGGCGTCATCAGCGAGGGGAGCGGTGAGAACCTGTTCCTGGTGCGGAACGGTGTCGTCTACACCCCGCCGGTGGCGGTGGGATGCCTCGACGGTCTGACCAGACACGCGGTGATGACCCTCCTGACGGAAGAGGGCTACGAAATCGTCGAGAAGGTGCTCGACCGCTCCGACCTCTACTACGGCGACGAGTTGTTCTTCACGGGCACGGCGGCCGAGGTCACACCGGTGCGCGAGATCGACGATCGGCCCGTCGGTGACGGCAAGCCCGGCCCCGTGACCCGGGCGGCTCAGGGGCTCTACGCAGACCTCGTCACCGGCAAGCTCGACAAGCATCGGGAGTGGCTCGAGTTCATCTAGCCACCCTGGATTGGCGGTAGCATTGCCCCGCGCACCGGAAGGACAACGTGGGACAACAGCCGAACATCGAACTCGAGATCTCTGATCTGCCGCGTCCGCAGCGACGCCCCGATCCAGCCCGCAGCTGGATTCCCGATCGTCCCGGTGAGCTGGGCGGTCCTGAGGACATGAGGTTTGGCACGGGCTTCGGCACCATCGGCCCCGACTCCGGTTACGCAAAATCGCTCGTCAACTCACGGAGTTTCGATCTGGTGGAAGGGGAGCGGGCCGGGAACACCAAAGTGGCTCTCGCGGCGATCGCATCTGCACGTGCCGCCCTGTTCGGCCGGGCACCAACGGCTCAGGACGTCGATCTGGCGATCGTGCTGCTCGGGTTGGAGCCGGATCTCCCGGAGACCGTGCGCGCTGATTTGGGCGCAAAACGGGTCGGCTGGTTCGCAGCTGTGGCGCATCACCCGGCCAAGCTGTATGACTTCGTGTCGTCGCTCGATCCAGAGGTGTTGCAGCTGACCGCCGCCGAGGCGCAGGCCCGCATGACTCAGGGCACCTCACTCATCACCCACTGACGGAGAGATCAGAATGAAGATCGTTAGGGTCGACAGCGAAGTCGACGACATCACCTACGGCGCCGTCGAACCGGAGGGCATCCGGCTTCATCTCGGCAGCCCGTTCATCGCCTGGGAGCCAACGGAGACGGTCGTTCCCTGGGAGCAGCTTCGACTGCTGGCTCCGGTGATCCCCACCAAGGTGGTCGCGGTCGGGCGCAATTACGTCGACCATGCGGAGGAGTTCGACAACGAGGTGCCGGAAGAGCCAATCATCTTCCTCAAGCCCCCGACGTCCGTCATCGGGCCTCTGCAGGCGATCCGGGTACCGGCGGAGAGCGAGGAGATCCATCACGAGGCCGAGCTGGCTGTTGTGGTCGGCAAGGTGGCGCGCGACGTGCGGATCGAGGACGCCGGGTCGTACATCCTGGGCTACACCGCGGCCAACGATGTCACTGCGCGCGATCTGCAGCGGGCCGACGGGCAGTGGACCCGGGCAAAGGGCTTTGACACGTTCTGCCCGCTCGGACCTGCGATCGACACGGATCTGGATCCGTTGGAGGGTCTCCAGGTCACGTGTCGAGTCAACGGGGAGCTGCGGCAGTCGGGTTCGACGGCCGACATGGTGTTCGGGGTGTCGGAGTTGCTCTCGTACGTGAGCCACGTCATGACGCTGCTTCCGGGGGATGTGATCCTGACCGGCACACCGGCGGGGGTGGGCCCCATCAGCTCGGGAGACAAGGTCGAAGTAGAGATCGAAGGGATCGGCGTGCTGATGAACACGGTGACGGCGAGATGACGGTTCGCGTACGTTTCGCTCCGTCCCCGACCGGGTACCTCCACGTGGGTGGCGGTCGCACCGGTCTGTACAACTACCTCTTTGCCCGCCACAACAACGGCACCTTTGTCCTGCGCAGCGACGACACCGACGAAGCCAGGAGCACCGAGGAGTTCCGTCTCGACATCATCGAGAGCCTGCGCTGGCTCGGCTTGGATTGGGACGAGGGCATCGAGGTCGGCGGCCCCATGCAGACCTACCGCCAGAGCGAGCGGCTGGCCCGGTACCAGGAGGTAGCTGCGGAGCTGGTCGCCGCAGGCAAGGCGTATCACAGCTTTGCGAGTCCGGAACAGCTCGACCAGTTTCGCAAGGAGGCACAGGCTGCCGGCAGGTCACCTGCATACGACGGCTCGCTCGAGCCGAGCCCAGCTGATGCGACTGCGCGGCTGGCGGCGGAGGAACCGGCGACGGTGCGTTTTGCGGTCCCCCGTCCCGGGGAGACTTCGTTCGAGGACGTGGTGAGGGGAACCGTTGCGTTCGACCATGCCCAGGTCGAGGACTTTGTGATCCTGCGCTCCAACGGTACGCCCACGTATCACCTGGCGAGCTCGGTTGACGACGTCGACTTCGAGATCAGCCATGTCATTCGGGGAGAGGACCTGCTGTCGTCGACCCCGAAGCACATCCTGCTCACCGAGGCGATGGGTGCGGAGCGGGCTACGTACGCCCATCTTTCGCTGCTGATGGGCCCGGACGGCAAGAAGCTCTCCAAGCGTCACGGGCATACCGCCATCAAGGCCTATCGCGACGATGGCTACCTAGCGACGGCCATGGTCAACTACCTGGCCCTCCTCGGTTGGTCACCCGGGGAGGACGAGACCGTCGTGTCCCTCGGGGACATGGTTGCGCGGTTCGATCTGAGCACCGTCTCCAAGAACCCCGCCATCTTCGACACGGACAAGCTGCAATGGATGAACGGCGTGTACATCCGGGAGATGTCACCGGCCGAGTTCGTCGACGCAGTGCGGCCGCTCGTCGAGGCCGACCTCGATCGCAGGCTGGACGACGGCGAGATGGAGAAGCTCGCAGAGATAGCTCCGCTGGTTCAGGAGCGGGCCAAGCTGCTTACGGAGGTGCCACCTCAGGTGCGGTTCCTGTTCGGTGATATCGAGTACGACGAGGCCTCCTGGAACAAGGTGATGACCAAAGAGGGTGCGGCGGAGGCGGTTGCCGGCGCCGCGGATCGTCTCGCCACGGTCGACGGTTGGAGCATCGATGTTGTCGAGGCGTCATTGCGGGCCATGCTGGCCGAACTCGAACTGTCGGCGCGCAAGGGGCTGCAACCGCTTCGCGTTGCCATTTCGGGGTCCTCGGTCAGCCCGCCGCTGTTCGAGTCGATCGCCGCCTTGGGCCGGCCGAGAACGGTCGAGAGACTCGAAGCAGCCCGAGAGCGCATGGGCTGAGCTGCGGGCTGGGCTCATCTTGCCAATCTCGGCGGTAGTCCCTAACCTTCCGGCGCTCCTTTCGGGGGTGGTGTAATTGGCAACACAGCAGGTTCTGGTCCTGTAATTGGGGGTTCAAGTCCTCCCCCCCGAGCGAAGAGCGGTTTGACACCAGGCCGGTCTCACATAAGGCCCCGTCGTCTAGCGGCCTAGGACGCCGCCCTCTCAAGGCGGTAACGCCGGTTCAAATCCGGTCGGGGCTACGCGGAAC
>JASJBC010000164.1 GCA_030066715.1 Acidimicrobiia bacterium | reverse complement strand
TGCTGAGGGTGCCCTCAATGAGGTGCATTCGATTCTGCAGCGGATGCGTGAGCTGGCTGTTGATGCAGCCAACACCGCAACCACTGACGGTGTCGCCCAGCAGGCCGAGGTGACCGAACTCCTCGCCGAGATCACAGCCATCGGCAGCAACAGCACATTCGCCGGCATGAAGGTCTTCGCCGACTACGGCACTACCAACCTGGTCTTCCATGTTGGTTCCGGCGCCGGGCAGACCCTGGCGATCAGCTCCGATCTGGCATTGGCAGCTGGAGATGTCTTCGGCGTCAACGTCTCGGGTGTGAACGTTGATACGGCGGCCAATGCCGCGATCACGACCATCGATTCTGCCATCGCAGCCGTTTCGACCACCCGGTCGACTTTGGGTGCTACTCAGAATCGTCTGGAGCACACTGTGGCGAATCTGAGTGTTGCGGTTGAGAACCTGTCGGCTTCGGAGTCCCGGGTTCGTGACACCGACATGGCCTCTGAGATGGTGTCGTTCACCCGGCATCAGATCATGGTGCAGGCGGGCACAGCGATGCTGGCCCAAGCCAACCAGGTACCGGCCACGGTCCTCTCGCTGCTCGGCTAACCAACCAGGCAATCAGTAAGAACAACCGACCAATAAGTGTCTTTTCCCTCCTTTCGTAGGTAGGCAAATGACCGACAGGGAGGGGGTGGCCCGGCGGGGCCTCCCCCTCCTACAAGGGCAACAGAAGCAAACGGATTGGATAGGCCAAGACTGTGGCAATCCCACTCTTCAACATAGGCGGCCTCGCATCTGGCCTGGACACCAGCTCCATGATCTCCGCCATCATCGACGTGGAGCGCATCCCGATCCAGCAGCTCGAGGCGCGCAAGTACGACCACCAGGTCGAGGACAACGCATGGCAGGCCATCAACACGCGCTACTCCGCCATCCGCTCCGCCCTCAACGACTTGGACTCGAAGTCCGACCTCAACAAGCTCGCAGTCGCTACGTCGTCGAACGAGACGGCAGTGGCAGTCAGCGTGACCGGTGCGCCGGGAGCGGGTTCCACCTCGTTCACCGTTGATCAACTGGCAGCCAACCATCAGCTCGCCTCAGACACGAACTTCACCGGTGGCGACGACCTGGTAGGCGCCGGCGACTTCATCATCACCAAGGGCGGTGTCGACAGCACGATCGTCACCACCGCCGACACGACGCTTGCCCAACTCGCCGGGCAGATCAACAGTCTCGACATCGGGGTATCGGCGTCGATCATCTCGGTAGACGGCACCGACTACAAGCTGATCCTCGCTGCCGAGGACACAGGTGACGCCAACACGTTCACGACCTCTGGCACCGTCACGTCCCTGGGGACGATGGACATCCTCCAGCAGGGCCTCGATGCCGAGGTCACCCTGGGATCAGGCGGATCGGGGTTGACCCTGAGTCGTTCCTCGAACACGATTACCGACCTGATCCCCGGTACGAGCATCGAGCTCAAGGCCACGACCGCATCCGCCGTGACGGTTGCCACGCAGCGAGACATCGATGGAACGGTCGATGCGATCACTGATCTGATGAACGAGATCAACTCGACACTCAATACGATCACAGACGCGACGAAATACTCGCCGGATTCCGAATCCGCAGGTCCGCTCTCCGGCGACGCCACTGCGCGGGCTCTTGCCGTTGATCTTCGCTCCTCGATCTCCGCGGTCGTCAAAGAGGGATCGACCTACCCCGTTGCCTCTTCAGTGGGGATCAGCCTGAACCGCGATGGGACCTTTGACATCGACGAGTCGAAGCTCCGCACTGCACTGGAGACCGACTACGACGCAGTAGTCGACCTTCTGGTCGAGAGCGGCTCATCCGCCGACTCCCGGGCGACGTTTGTAGCCTCCGGCGAGTCAACCGTCGAGGGGACCTACGAGGTCGTTGTCACCCAGGCTGCGACGAAGGCCCAAGCCACGTCGGCCGTGTACTCGGCTCCCGGATCGAACTCGACTTTCCAGATAGTGGTCGGCTCCGAAACCGTAGACGTCGATGTCACCGTGGGGCAGACCATCACCGAGGTCGTGCAGGCAATAAACACCGCATTGGACGCTGCAGGCGTCTCGGTGGTGACCGCATCGGCCATCAACGTCTCCGGTAGTGACTACATCGAGCTGAATCACAGCTCTTACGGATCCTCGGCCGACTTCGAGGTCATCGGCGACCCCTTCGGTCTGGCCGGTACCTACGCGGGCGTCGATGTGGCCGGGACCATCGGCGGCGAAGCCGCCACCGGAAGCGGACAGTCGCTGAGTGCAACCGCAGGCGATCCGAATGGTCTGATTCTCAAGATCACAGCAAGTCCAGGAGACGTCAGCGGCGCCGGTGGCTCGCTCTCGCTGGGTGACATGACCTTCAACCGCGGTGTGTTCGGGTCGCTGGACCGCATCGTTGGTTACGCCGAGGGCAGCGGTGGCCGCATTGCCCGGGCGCAGGACCTAACCGCTTCACAGATCGATCTCATCGAGGACCGGATCGAGATTCTCGAGGACCGCCTGGATCGGCGGGAGGCGCTGCTTATCAAGCAGTACGCCGCACTCGAGACTGCGATGTCGAGTCTGCAGGCTCAGTCTTCATGGCTGACCTCCCAGCTCGCGTCGCTGAATGCGAATGCGGGGAGCCAGTGATTCTCAATGCAAAGGAGAGCGGAGACATGACAAGCCTGGCCGTGTCGTATCAGGCAGCCGGCGACGCCTACCAGAGCCAGGCCGTGGGGACCGCAGGTCCACTCCAACTGGTGCTGATGCTCTACGACCGTGCGCTCGCTGCGATAGCACGCTCCGAATGGGCGCTGAAGAACAAGGAGCTGGGCTCGATCGAGCTCGCTCACAAGGAGCTCACGAGGGCTCAGGACATCGTCACCGAGTTGATGCTCTCGCTCGATCATGACAATGGCGGCGAGATTTCTGCTTCGCTCAACGCCATCTATCAGTTCTGCCTCGAACAGCTGACGCAGGCAAACATCAAGAAGGACGCCAGCGCATTGCCGTTCGTAGCCAAGAGCCTGACCGATCTCCGGGAGGCATGGGCTCACATCGCTGCGCAGGCAGGGGAGTAGATCATCGGACTTGAATCAGTCGCCGATCTGTTCACCAGCATCGAGGAATCGCTCGCAGCCGGTGATTGGGATGCTCTCAACGAGACCCGTCCGGTCGAGCCGGATGTAATGCCGGCGGACGAGCAGGAACTGTGCCGGCTGATCGCCGAGGCCGATCGTCTCCAGATGCTGATATCGAACTACTTGGCGCAGGTTCACAACGATCTGGAGATAGCCCCACAGGTGCGCCGGGCGACGACTGCCTACGTACGCGCCGGCGGCCTCTAGTCCCGCAGCCGCAACTCGACCATCGGTATCTTTCCAACCATTTGCACCCGACTGTCGTGCGTCCCGTCGTGGCCGACACCCATCAGCGCCTGGAGACGCTCCGCAGCTCGGGGGTGATCGGCCTCATAGCCGGCGAACGCAGTAGCCGCCTCCGATTCCGGCAAGAACCGCTGGGCGACCTCATGGCGTCTCGACCCAACCCACAGAGCGAGGGCCGGAGTGGCCTTGATGTTGCGGAACCAATCCGCATTGGGCCCGGTCCCCGAACACAGGATGAATGAATCACCCCGGCGTCGGACAACCTCGAGCGGGGTCTGGCGCAGTTTTCCGCTGCGTCGGCCCCGATGCTCGAGCATCACGATTCGCTCTCCGAACAGAAACCCCAATCGGGAGCGGAAGACCCACACCGGAGCGTGGAGAAGAGCCCTGAAGACCCCGTGCGGTTTCTGTTTGAAGTTGAATGAGGCCATGGATGAAGGCTACCTACCGAGACGTGAGGAAAACCGATGGCGAATGTAACGGTGAGCGTTGACCTTCCCGTTGATCGGGAGACAGTCTGGAACGACGTTTCTCAGCTGGAGACTCACGTCGACTGGATGGCAGACGCCGAATCCATTGAATTCGAGACCGACCACAGGACCGGCAACGGCGTCGTGATGCGGGTGCTGACCAAGGTGGGCTTCATCCGCACCGCCGACATCATCCGCGTGGTGTCGTGGGACCCGCCGCAATCAATCGGTGTGGTCCACGAAGGACTGGTCACCGGTCGGGGCGAGTTCCGTCTGGAGCCTATCGACGGCGGGACCCGTTTCACCTGGGATGAGCAGCTTCGCTTGCCCTGGTTTCTTGGGGGAAGGCTCGGGTCCATCGTGGCCCGCCCGGTATTGGCGTGGGTCTGGCGACGCAATCTCGGCCGACTCGCCGACCGGTTCGCCTGAGCATCGGGCAAGGGGGCTTTCGATAACCGGTGCGCCCGGTACCATCGGGTAATGGCTATCGACATCGCCGGCTTCATCACCTACGTGAAGGACCATGCCATCGAACATGGCTTCCACGTCCACGACGAGCGGCACTTCATCGAGACGTTCTCCCTCCGGCAGTCCTTCGAGGTCGACCTCCATCCGGAATCGGCATGCGACGGGCCGCTCGATCTGAACCTCGCCTTCGACGTGGAACCCCGCGTCTTGCTTCGTCTCGAGGACTGGGTCAAGGAGCACGAAGAGGAGATAACGGCGGCAGCCGGCAACTTCGAGTTGCCCATCTACTTCAACTGGGCGCTCCCGATCATGAAGTCGCCGCCGGACCTGGTGGTTCTCGCCGCTGAACTGGCCGGGATAGCGGGTTTCGATCTGCCCATCGAGGTCTCGGGTGTCGAATCCACCGGAGCCCTCTCCACGGGTTCGGACATCCGGCTGTCCATTGTCGGTCGCGTCGAGTTGTCGCTCGTCGACGTCATGATGGGTCAGGAGCAACTGTGCGGGATTCTCGATCGCTGCCGTGAGGTCAGCGAATACCTCGTCGATACCTCGGAAGCCTGGGGGGTCGAGTATCCGCCGCCGCCTCCCTAGACGTCGTATGTGATGGTCAAGCGGTCCGACGCCGGGTGTGCTTGGCAGGTCAGTATGTAGCCCCTGGCGAGATCTTCCGCGGTCAGGGCAAAGTTGAGGTCCATCGTTGCCGAGCCTTCCGTCACCTGCGCCTTGCACGTGGTGCACATGCCCCCGCGACAGCTGAACGGGGTATCGCGCCGTTCCTCCAGCGCATAGGCGAGGACCGGGGGACCGCTCGGATCGACCATGACAGACGAGGTGCGCCCGTCCAGGGTGAACTCCACGACCACGCCCCCGGTGTCTGCAACGGCAGGCGGCTGCGTCGGGGGTGTCGGCTGGGCAAAGAACAACTCGTCGTGGATCGCGGCCGGGTCGACACCGGAAGCGACCAGGGCGGCTTGTGCCGCCGCCACCACTTCGTACGGACCGCACAGGTACCAGGCGTCGACGATGTCCGGGTCGACAAGCGATTCGAGGATGGTGGCGAGACGGGCCTCGTCCAGACGACCCGACAGCATGGGGATGATCTGCGCTTCGCGAGAGAGCACGTGAATCAACTGGAACCGATCGGGGTACCGGTCCTTCAGCCCTTCCAACTCTTCCAGGAACATGATCGACGCCGAGGAACGGTTGCCGAACACGAGCGTGAAGCTGCTTTGCGGCTCGGCGCTCAACACGGCTGCGATCATCGCCAGGATGGGAGTGATGCCGCTACCGGCCGCAATCGCACCGTAGCGACGGGCGGCCTGCGGATCGAGGTCGATGGTGAACTCGCCGTACGGTGCTGAGACCTCGAGTTGGTCTCCGGGCTCGAGGTGCTCCGTTGCGAAGGTGGAGAACCGGCCCCCAGGGATACGCCGTACGCCTACCCGCAGCAAGTCGTCGGCGGGGTCGGCACAGACGGAGTAGGTGCGACGCACGTCTTGCCCGTCGATCACGGCCTTCAGGGCGACGTGCTGGCCGGGCAAGAAGCGAAAAGTCTCGGCAAGCCGTGTGGGGACATCGAACGTGATCGCCACGGACTCGGCCGTCAGTGTCTCGATCCCGGCGACCCGGAGCGGGTGGTACTCGACGCTATCGGTAGTCATCACCCTCGTCAGATCTCCTTGAAGTGGTCAAACGGCTCACCGCAGCTGCTGCAAACTCGCAACGCCTTGCATGCAGTGGCCCCGAACTCGGACACCAGCCTGCTGCCGTCGTCCCTGCACCGCGGGCAGAGAATCTCCTCGGTGGGGTCCTGGCGAGGTGGCGCAATCCCGTACTTCTCGAGCTTGGTGCGGCCCTCGCTCGTCATCCAGTCGGTTGTCCACGCTGGTGCGAAGACGGTCGTGATCGCCACCCGGTCATGGCCGTGCTCGCCGAGCACCCGCTCGATCTCGGCCCGCAGGTGATCCATCGCAGGGCAGCCCGAATAGGTGGGGGTGATCGTCACTCGAATCGTGCCATCGGCGGCCTCTTCGACCTTGCGCAGGATCCCTAGGTCGGCGATGGTCAGAACCGGGATTTCGGGGTCGACGACCTCGCCCAGGATCTTGCGGAGCGACAACGCAGAGGTCACCACTGCAACCCCGGGTACGAACGCTGCATCCATTGCATCTCGCCGAGGAGGTGCCCGAGCTGCTCCGTGTGGAAGCCGTTGCGCCCGCCGCTGCGCTGATAACCGTCCTCGCTGCGCTGCAGAGTCGCCGCAGTCAGCGTGCTATCCACCCTGTGGTCCCACTCGCTGCGCAGCTCCTCGGGAGCTACTCCATATCCGGTTGCGGCCATCTCGGCGTCGAGGTCGTCGCCCGCAAAGAGCTCGTCGACAAAACGCCACAATGTCGCGAGTGCAGCCTGGGCCCGGTCGTGGCTTTCCGCAGTGCCATCCCCAAGCCGGATCATCCACCCGCTCGAGTGGCGGAGGTGGTAAGCGGCCTCCTTGGCGGCCTTCGCCGCGACACCGGCCAGGGTCTCGTCGTTCGAGGCGGCTAGAGCCTGCCACAGACCTGTCTGGTAGGCATCGAAGAGAAACTGCCGGGCGATTATGTGGGCGAAGTCGACATTCGGCTGCTCCACCAGCAGCACATTGGTGTATTCGCGCTCGCTGCGAAGGAAGGCGAGATCGTCGGCTGTCCTGCCGTCTCCCTGTACCTCGGCCGCGTAGGAGAGAAGGTGCATGGCAACGCCCAGGTGATCCAGAGCGATGTTGGCGACAGCCAGATCCTCCTCTAGCTCGGGTGCGCGAGATATGTACTCCGAGAGCCGCTGCGACAGGATCAGGTTGTCATCGGCCAGCCGGATCAGGTATTCGTGAAGCCGGCTCACATGTACCCCACTTCCTCGGGGATCTCGTAGTAGGTCGGATAGCGGTAGTCCTTGTCGGCGAACGGAGCGAACAACGCTTCGGCCTCCGCGGGATCGGCTGCGTACACCGCAGCGGACGGCAGCACCCACACGCTCACTCCCTGGTCGTGGGAGACAAAAGCGGCGCG
>JASJBC010000163.1 GCA_030066715.1 Acidimicrobiia bacterium | reverse complement strand
GGCCAGCAGCAGCGGGTGGCGATCGCCCGCTCACTGGCGATGGAGCCCAAGATCATGCTCTTCGACGAGCCGACGTCGGCTCTCGACCCCGAGATGATCAAGGAGGTCCTCGACGTCATGAAGGAGTTGGCTCAGTCGGGCATGACGATGATGGTGGTCACCCACGAGATGGGCTTCGCCAAGGAGGTCGCCGACCGCGTCCTCTTCTTCGATTACGGCACCATCGTCGAGGAGGGCACCCCGGAGCACTTTTTCACGAATCCCCAGCACGACCGCACCAAGCTCTTCCTCAGCCAGATCCTCTAGGTCTCTCCCTTCTTGCGTAACTGGCGGCCGCATGTTGCCGCCAGTTACGCAAGAACAGGGGGTGGGGCCCGCCTACACCCCGATCGGGGCGATGGTTGCGCCGGTCAGTTCGATGTAGTCGGTGGTGGTCAGGACCACCTGTAGACCTTTGGCGCCTGCCGAGACTGCGATCTCGTCGAACAACTCTGCGACCTCGTCCAGATAGACCGGCAGCGGCTTTTTGGCGCCGATTGCCGTCACCGATCCCCGCTCGTACCCGGTGAGAGGCAACACCTCCTTGAGGGATGCCAGCCGAATCCTGCGCTCGCCGTGGACGGCGGCCAGCGCCTTGACGTCGAGTTCGGTGTTGGCGGGGATCACCGCGAAGCACGGCCCGTTGCGGTCACCCACCGCCAGCAGTGTCTTGTACACCTGGTCCGGCGCCATCCCGACCAGTTCCGCAACGCGCTCGGCCGTGAACTCCTCGAGCGCAAGGTCGTACTCCCGAACCTCGTAGCCGAAGCCCGCCTGCTCGATCAGCCGCAACGCATTCGTCTTGCTCACCGACACCGTCCCAATCCGTTCTTGCGGACGAGACTTCCGGATAGCGAACTGGGATCCGCAAGAACGAAGAGGGGTCCTGCGCTGCCCGTTCTTGCGGACGAGACTTCGGTATTTGGAACCGAGATCCGCAAGAACGGGAGGGGAGCGGGCATTGCGCGGCTACTTCTGTATGGGGCGGAGTTCGTTCCAGCGGTTGCCGGCGGCGATGTCGATCACGGTGTGGGCCATGGCGAGGGCGCCGTCTCGGACGGCCTTGTCGCCGGGAGGGAGGATCGTGGCGGCGGCAAACTCCTTCTGATGGTTGACCCATGGGTCGCAGTCGATGCCGAGCATCGGATGGATCGACGGCACCTCGTGACTTACGTTGCCCATGTCGGTCGATCCTGCTGCGCCCGGATCACGGTCGGCACCCCGTTCCAAAGGCCTACCGAGAGCCGTCGAGTTGTTCTGGTACAGCTCGACCATGAGCGGATCGGAGATGAGGTCGACATAGGTGTGGCCCCGCTGGGTGACTTCGTAGCGACACCCGGTTGCTGTTGCTGCAGCCGCAAAGCACGCGACCACCTTCTCGTACAGTTCCTCCAGGCGAGCCTTTGTGCCCGCCCGCACGTACCAAGCCATCTTCGTGTAGGCCGGGATCACATTTGGGGCCCCGCCACCGTATTCGATGACGCCGTGCACCTTGTCTGTTGGGTACATCGCCTGCCGGAGCGTGGAGATATTGACGTACGCCTGGACCGCCGCATCGAGTGCGTTGACGCCGAGCTGAGGTGCGAAGGCAGCGTGCGATTCTTTGCCGTAGAACTCGACGTCGATGTGCGCAACACCCAGGAACGCAGGGTCGACGACGTCAGAAGGTGACGGGTGAATCATCATGGACAGCGTCGCCCCTTCGAACGCCCCGTTGTTGATGAGATCGACCTTGCCCCCGTAGGCCTCTTCGGCTGGCGTGCCCTGGACGCGAACCCGGAACCCGAGCTCCGTAGCTAGGTCCTTCAGGGCGACACCCGCCCCGAGCGCAGCGGTGGCGATGATGTTGTGACCGCAGGCGTGCCCAACCTCGGGCAGCGCATCGTATTCAGCGCAGATGACGACTTCGGGGCCTTCCGTTCCGGCTCGAGCAGCGAATGCGGTGTCGAGCCCGAACGACGGGTATTCGACCTCGAAACCCTGGGCCGTCAGGAACTCGACCAGGCGGCGTGACGTGTTGACCTCTTCGAATGCGATCTCCGGGTTGTGGTACATCCAGTGCGAGATCTCAACGAGTTCCTCTGCAACGCCATCGAATCGGGCTGTCGCCGCCTGCTTCCGGTCCACTTGCCTCTCCATTTCGCTCGAATTAGCTCCCAGGCTAATCACCCGTAACATATGCAGATCTGTGTATGCGCGTCGATGAATCTGTAGGAGCAGATATGGGCAAGTACAAAGACATCCTCAAGTCGTTGAACGCCGGTACGGCGGGGGTCAGAGGCAAGATCCCCGGGGTCTACGAGGGGTTTGGGACGGTATACCGGTCGGCCTACGCCGACGGAGCCCTCTCGGCCAAGCACAAGGAGCTGATCGCGGTCGGCATCGCCGTACGCGAGGGATGTGACGGCTGCATCGCCTCGCACGTGCGCAGCGCCGTGCGCAAGGGCGCAACCGGTGAGGAGATGGCAGAAGCGATCGGCGTTGCCATTCAGATGGGCGGCGGCCCTGCGTCGATCTATGCCTCGCACGCCTGGGACGCCTACGAGGAGTTTGCGGAGACGGCGAGCGCTCAGTCGTAGCCCTCGCAGGCACCTAAAGACGGCTTCGATCGCTCCGATATCGAGAGCAGGGGTCCGGCGCACGCGGACCCGGTACGAGTAGCTTGGCGCGGGAGAACGCATGATCGGAGTGACGGCATGACGATGCTGTCGATCGTCGTGCCTTGCTACAACGAGGCGCAACGGGTCGGCTCGACGCTCGACGAGATCGGCGAGTACATCCGTGGGCGCAACGATGTGGAAGTGATCGTCGTGGACGATGGCTCCGAGGACGACACGGCTGCGGTGGCCCGTAGCAGCACGTGCCCCAATCTGAGAGTGATCGCATCCGACGTCAATCGGGGCAAGGGCCACGCGGTCCGGACCGGCATGCTCGCTGCGGCAGGGGACCTCCGCCTCTTCACCGATGCAGACGGGTCGACACCGATAGGGGAGTGCGACAGGCTGACGGCTGCCCTCGACGAGATGGCTCAGCCCGGCGTTGCGTTCGCCTCCATCGGCGTTGCTGGTGCGAACGTGGAGCAAGCACAGGCCGGGATCAGGCCTTTGGCGGGACGTATCGGGAACTGGCTGATCCGACTTCTTGCGATTCCCGGGATCCATGACTCGCAACGCGGGTTCAAGCTGTTCACCTCGGATGCCGCCGAGGCGATCTTCTCGCGGTGCGTTGTGGACCGCTGGGCCTTCGATGTCGAGGTGCTGGCGCTGGCCAGACAACTCGAATTCGATCTCGCGGAGATTCCGGTGACCTGGGCGCACAAGGACGACAGCCGCGTCACCCCGCTCTCGTACCTGTCGACCCTGGCCGACGTGGTGAGGGTCAGGTGGCGTCTCTTCCGCGGCAGTTACCGTGACTAGCTTGGTCACTGAATCCCGGCTGAGGACGTACCCGGCCGCCATCCTCCTCGCTCTGCTCATCGGGGTCGTCGCCGGCGCTGCGAGCGCCGCGGATCGGGGGGAGGCCTACGGCGGGGACTATCCGGCCTTCTACGGTGCGGGAGAGATCGCGGCTCGAGGGGATTGGGATGATCTCTACGACATCGACCGGCAGATAGCTGCGCAGCGAGTGCTCAGCCCGAGCGAGGACGAGGCAACCGCTCGGTACTTTGCGTACCCGCCCCAGGTGGCGTTCCTGTACCAGCCGCTGGCTTCCCTCGACTACTTCCCCTCCTATCTGGCCCACACTGCGCTCATGGCCCTGTGTCTCTGGGGGTCACTCATGCTGGCGAGACCCATGGTCGTGTGGTTGCAGGGCCGGGTGGTCCTGGCGCTCGCCGGCGCCATGGTCTTCTGGCCCATGTTCCGGACGGTCACCGGAGGCTCCAATACGGCGTTGACGCTTCTACTCATCGTTGCCGCGTGGCGGCTTGTCCATGACGACCGTCAGCTGCTCGCCGGTATCGTCCTCGCCGGTCTCTCTTACAAGCCGCAGTTCCTGGTGCCGCTGGTCGGTCTGTTCCTGCTCGGCCGGTATTGGCGCGTCGTGGGCGGTGCGGCCGTGGGTGCAGCCGGCTTCTACGTCTGGGGCGTGCTGCTCCGCGGCAGCGGTTGGCTGTCGGAGTGGCTCGATGTCGCCGCAGAGTTCGGGCGTATTGATGCTGAGCTCAATGGCCATTCGGCGATCTCATTCATCGGGTTTGCGGAGAACCTGTTCGGTGTCGGGATGTCCGCTCCGGTTGCACTCGCTTGGATGTTGGCGGCGGCCACGGTCCTGTTCCTCTCGTGGTTGTGGTGGCGGTCTGCCGGCTCGGACCTGGATCCTCTCTTGGCCGTGACGATGCCGGGCATCCTCCTGCTGTCGCTCCATGCCATGTCGCATGACGGGGCGGTGGTCGTCCTGACCGCCGGCGTCGGGATCGGTGCTTGGCAGCGGTCACGCTGGCTGCCCTGGGTGGCGGCGATCTGGCTGCTGGGAGCATCGCAGATCCTGATCAAGCGCCTCGGCTGGTCGCCGGGGCTGCTGATGCTGCTGGTGGCGCTGGCGTGGGGCTGGCTGTTGCTTGCGGGCAATCGACCAAGATCGGGCAGTCCGGTGTCCTAGAGCGTCTCGCTCGGTAGGATGCCCCCGTGTTTTTTGCCTCTATCCCATCACCACCCAGCAACACCCTCGAGCTGGGCCCATTGACGATCCACTACTACGGCATCCTGATCGGGATCGGTGTGGTTGTAGCCGCCATCGTCACCACCCGCCGCTACGAGAAGTTCGGCGGGAACCCCGCAATCCTCGACAGTGTCATTCTCTGGACGGTTGCGATCGGGTTCCTCGGCGCCCGTATTGCGTACATCTCCACCCACACCGCCCGGTACGAGGGACGCTGGCACGCGGTCTTCTTCATCTGGGAGGGCGGGCTTGCGCTGTACGGGGGTCTCACCGCCGGTGCGCTGGCGGCCATCTATACCCTGCGGAAGCACGGGGGCAGCTTCCCGATGTTCACCGATGCTGTGGCCGTGGGTCTGCCGCTCGCCCAGGCGATCGGGCGTTTCGGCAACTACTTCAACCAAGAGCTGTTCGGTACGCCGAGCACCCTGCCGTGGGCGGTCGAGATCGACCCGGCGAATCGGCCGGCCGAGTACCTCGAGTTCGAGACCTTTCACCCGACCTTTCTCTACGAAGCGCTGTGGAACCTGCTGATCACTGTCCCGGTCATCCTCTACGCCGAGCGGCGATTCGATCTGAAGCGGGGCGCAAGCTTCCCCATCTACATGATCCTATACGGCACTATCCGGTTTCTCACGGAGCTGCTGCGCACCGACACGACGTTCCGGCTGTTAGGCATCTCGCGGAACGGCTACGTGTCGATAGCTGCGGTACTGGGCGGGGCCGTCCTGCTCTACTTGGTGCAGAAGCGGGGTTCGCCACGGGACGAGCCGCTGGAGTCCGAACCGATCGACTCTCGGGATTCTTCAGACACATGAAAGGGGCGGCAGTTGCGTGCCGCCCCTTTCGCTTCGGAAGCTGGTCGGACTACATCTGACCCGGGCTCGGCGAGCGATCGGCCGAGCGCCGCACGCCGTTGCCGTCCTCGTCACCGCGGAACAGTTCCCCGATGGCGCCGACAGAGCCGAGGATCCCGCTCATCTCCATGGGCAGGAAGATCTTCGTTGCGTTGCCGTTGGCGATGCCCTGTAGAGCATCCAGGTAGCGGATGGCAATGAGGTCGTCGGTCGGATCACCGACGTGGATTGCGCCGAAGACTCGCTCGATGGCCTGGCCTTCACCCTCGGCGACCGTCAGCTTCTGGAACTTCTCAGCCTCTGCGACCTGCCTGATGGCTTCTGCCTGACCTTCGGCCTCGAGGATCCGAGCCTGCTTGACACCCTCGGCCTGAAGGATCTGGGAGCGCTTGTCACCTTCGGCCTCGGTAACGATGGCGCGCCGGTCACGCTCGGCCTTCATCTGCCGGTGCATGGCCTGGGTGACGTCCGCCGGCGGATCGATGCGTTGGATCTCGACACGAACGACCTTGGTTCCCCAGACATCGGTCGCCTCGTCGAGGATCTCCCGCAGCTGAGCGTTGATCCGCTCCCGGGAGGTGAGGGCATCGTCGAGATCGAGGTCGCCCACCACGTTACGCAAGTTGGTCTGCGCCAGCTTGGTGGCTGCCAGGACGAAGTTCTGGACGTTGTAGACCAGCTTCTGTGGATCGGTGGCCTGGTAGTAGACGACGGCGTCGACGGTAACGACGACGTTGTCCTTTGTGATGACCTCTTGTGGGGGCACATCGACGACGATTTCACGCATGTCGACACGACGGAGCCGATCGATGAAGGGCACGATGAACTGGAGGCCAGGGTCACGCAGTGACTTGAACCGCCCAAACCGTTCGACGAGGCCCTGTTCGTGCTGCTTGACAATCCTCACCGCCAGGGCGACGTAGACGACGACCAGCACGAGGAAGGCAATGACTCCTACTGCAGCGAATGTCATTTCTCATTTGTCCTTTCTGCTTTGATCCAGTTGACCTGAGCTAGCTCGTTCATTCCAATGGCTCTACCACCAGTCTGGCCCCTGTGACGTCGACTACCCGGACCTCGGTACCTGGTGTGATGTCCTCGTCGAGGAGGGTGGTTGCCCTCCACTGCTCGGTGTCGAGACGGACCCGGCCGGTGCCGTCGAGCCGATTGATTGTCTCTGTGACGGTGGCCCTGGCATCGACGTACCGCTTTGCGCCGAGCGCATGTACCTCTTCGCGCTCCCGCCAGGCGAAGCGCTGGATGCCCCACAGTGCGAGGATCGAGGCTCCGACGAACACGCCGACCTGGACAGGCACTGCAACGCCGGCGAATGCGAGGATGGCCGCAGCGACGGAACCGATGGCAAACGGCAGCAGGAAGAATCCTGCGGTGAGCATCTCCCCGATGCCGAGTGCGGCAGCGCCGACGACCCAAATCCATCGCCAGACTTCTACATCGTCCACGTTGTTCTCCTTTGGTCCAAACATGATCAGAAGCGGTACGGCCACGGCGAGGATGATGAGCCAGCCGTATGCCGAGAGGAGATCGGCTCGATGAGCCGCCGGATCGCCGGTATTGTTCCAGGCTTCCAGCGAAGTGGGGCCGCGGTACTCCGATGCCCACGCTTCGGCGAACTGTGCCAAGTCGGGGCCGACGACGGCCTCCGGGGACTTGTCTTCTGCTGCTGCCTCGAGGAGATGTGATTCGAGCTCTGTTGCCATCTCGCGCACGCGCGACCTCGGTACTTTGGTGTCCAGCCAGTACCGCTCACAATCGGCGATGATCTGCTTGATGGTCAGGCGTTCACTCACTTGAGTCTCCATTCAACACCTCTTC
>JASJBC010000025.1 GCA_030066715.1 Acidimicrobiia bacterium | reverse complement strand
CAGGGTGGCTTCATCCCGGGTATCCGTCCCGGCCGCGCCACGGTCAAGCATCTGGAGCACATCCTGAATCGCATCACCTTGCCGGGCTCGCTCTACCTAGCCGGCGTCGCCGTTCTCCCCTCTCTGCTCGGATATGCCTTCAACGTGCCCGTTGGGTTGAGCGGAGTCTCGATACTGATCGTCTCCGGTGTTGCCCTCGAGACGATGAAGCAGGTCGAGAGCCAGCTGATGATGCGGAACTACGAGGGCTTCCTGTCCTGAGCGATCTCGCAGCGTCTTGGCGTTGCCGCCGGAACATGTTTCCGCTCCTCGGCGTCAGAATCCGAGGGGGCGCGGAGTCTTTAGGATTGCAGGACGCGCTACCAAGGAGTGACCGATGGGTCTCCGACTGATATTCCTCGGCCCGCAGGGATCGGGCAAAGGCACACAGGCCTCCCGGCTCGCCCGCCTCATGGGTGTTCCCCACATCTCGACCGGTGAAATGCTGCGTCAAGCGGTCTCTGCCGGAACAGAACTCGGCAAGAAGGCCGACGCCATCATGCAGGCCGGCGACCTGGTGCCCGATGATCTTGTGGTCGCCATGGTCGGCGAGCGGCTGTCCCAGCCCGACGCGGCCTGCGGTTACATCCTCGACGGGTTCCCCCGCAACGTTGCGCAAGCGAAGGCACTGGACGCGGTTCTGGAGACCCCGCTCGACGGACTGGTGCAGCTGGACGTTCCCCACGAGGAACTGATGAAGCGCATGCTGCTGCGCGCCGAGCAGGAAGGTCGGGCCGACGACACCGAGGAAGGGATCTCCCGCCGGTTGGCGATCTACTGGGAAGAGACCGCACCGCTGTCCGACTACTACCGGGAGACGGGTGGCATGGTCCACGCCGTTGACGGTCTCGGCGGAATCGACGAGGTGTTCGCTCGAGTGTCCTTGGCGCTGGCGGCTGAGTAATGACCGGTCGCTTCATGACGATGAAGTCCGCCGCCGACTTCGAGAAGATGAAGGTGGCCGGATCGGTGGTTGCCGCAGTGCACGCCGCAGTGCGTCGCGCGGCCGAACCCGGAGTCACCATGCTCGAACTCGACTCCATCGCACATGAAGTGATCCGCGATGCCGATTGCCGCCCGTCGTTTCTCGGCTATCACGGGTTCCCGGCGTCGATTTGCTCGTCACCGAACGAGGTCATCGTCCACGGGATCCCCAACGGCTACAAGTTGCGTGAAGGCGACATTCTCTCGATCGATGCCGGAGCCATCTACGACGGCTGGCACGGAGATGCTGCGTTCACGATGGCCATCGGCGAGGTCTCCGCGGAGGCCGCACAGCTCATCGAGGTCACCGAGCGAGGGCTATGGGCGGGTATTGCCGCAGCGCGTCCCGGCAACCGGCTCGGTGACGTCGGTGCCGCCATTTCTGCGGTAGCCGCACCGCATGGCTACGGGGTGGTGCGCGAGTACATCGGGCACGGCATCGGGCGACAGATGCACGAAGCCCCTGATGTCCCTAACTACGGGAAGCCGGGGCGAGGTCTCAAGCTCAAAGCCGGCATGGCGATTGCGATCGAGCCCATGTTCAACCTGGGCACAGCAGAGACCAGTGTTCTCGAGGATGGATGGACCGTGATCACTCAGGACGGCAAGCTTTCTGCCCACTTCGAGCACACGGTGCTCATCACCGACGACGGTCCTGTTGTCTCGACCCTGCCGGAACCGAAGCTGGTTGCCGCACCCACTGAGTGAGGCAGGCCTGAGTCTCGTTCACATCGATGAACGCAAGTGGCCGGACCGCCCGCACTGGCAGTTCGATGCGCAGCGGCTGGGCGAGGACGAGCACGGCGTATGGCTCTCGGTGCCACAGGGGACGATCGCACGTCGTGGCGCAGAGGCTCCGATGTCGATCCCGTATGGCTTCGTCATGCTGGTCCCCGCAAGCGAGCCATGGCTGGTGGAGTTCTACGCGGACCATCCCCAACACCCCGTCTATGTCAACATCGGCACCCATCCGGTATGGCACGGTGACCGGGTGTCTCAGATCGACCTCGACCTCGATGTCATCCGCACCCCGGACGGGGAGGTTTTCGTCCTGGACGAGGACGAGTTCGCCGAACACCAAATCCGCCACCACTATCCGCAGCATCTGATCACCGGAGCCAGGGCGGCAACCGAGCGTGCGGTCGAACTGCTCACCGCCCATGCCGAACCGTTTGCAGGTGCTGCAGACCCGTGGCTGCGCGCTGCACAACTCGGCTAGAGCCGGCTTGCCGGTACGGTGTGCCGATGGCGGAGTATTCGATTCGTCCGATAGAGCCGGCCGACGCCGAGCAGATAGCACGATTGACCGCGGAGCTCGGTTACGAGATGACGATCACAGCGACGCGCAAGCGCATTGTGAGTCTCGACGGAGACGGCGTTGCGTTCGTGGCAGTCGATGATGGAGAGATCGTTGGCTGGATCGAAGGTCTGAACCGTGAGCTGCTCATCTATCCGAGGATCCTCGAGGTCGGTGGCCTCGTCGTGACCGCCGAGCAGCGGGGGAGAGGGATCGGCACGGAATTGCTCACTACCCTCGAGGCCTGGGGAGCAGAACACGGTCACAGGCTGGTATTCGTGAGGTCGAGCGTCGTGCGTGATGGCGCTCACCGGTTCTATGAGGGCTACGGCTTCCGGCGCGAGAAGACGTCGTACACGTTCTCGCTCGAGATCGATCGGGGTCCGGATTGAAGATGGATGTCGATCTGCGAGCTGCCAGCCACGCCGACGTGCCGTTCCTGTGGCAGATGCTCTACGAGGCCGTCTTCTGGCGCGGTGGCCCACACGCCCCGTCATTCGAGGAGGCGCTGGCCGACCCAAACCTGAGCGTGGCTCTGGCTGATTGGGGCGCAAGGGACGGCGATACCGCCGTCGTCGCCACGCTCGGGGCAACGCCCGTTGGTGCGGCTTGGATTCGGTACTACACCGACGACTGCTTCATCAACGGGTTCGTCGAGCCGGAGACACCTGTACTGGTCGTGGCCGTCGCCGGTGGTTATCGACGTCGGGGTATAGGCGGGAAGCTCATGACATGGCTTCTCGACCAGGCTGCAGCACAGTCGATCCCCAAGGTCAGCCTGAGCGTCACCAAGGACAACCACGCCCTGGATCTCTACAGAAAGCAGGGCTTCCGTGAGGTGGTCGACAGAGGGGACTCGTTCCTCATGGTGTGCGAGATAGGTCCACACGCAGCGCCCCGTAGCGCCCGTGTCGGGGAATCGTGAGCTGACGGGCTACTGAAGTGAGTCGGCCAGCGCCAGGCTCTCTCGCCGTGCCGTCTCGAGGAGTGCTACAGCCGACTCCTCCGACATCCCGAATCGGGTGCTGATGCGCTCTGAGGTGATGGCGACTACCTCTGGGTAATCGAAGGGTGCGCTCAACGCGGCTACCACCCGAACGACCGGGTAGGGAGCCTTCGGATCGTCCCAAGAGCTCGAATCGGTCACTGCCGCGGCCAGTGTTGGCGGCAGCGCCCACTCGTCGCAGAGCCATCCGGCCACTGTCTTGTGGGTCCAGCCGAAGGCAGCCATTTCCAGCTTGGCAAGGTCGCCTTTTCCGGCGAACCAGTCGGCGAGGACGGTCGCATATCGCGGCTGACCGGCAACCAGCAAAGGCACGGCGATGTCTTCGAGCAATGACGCCGAGAAGTTCTCCCCGGACCGAGGTCGATCGAACTGTCGTGACAACGCTGCAGCTGCCATTGCTCGCCAGGAGGCAATCCGCCAGAACCGGGGCAGATCGAATCCCGGTGCGGAGACGGAGTTGACGGCGCTGCTCGCCGCAAGGGAAATCAACATCGACTCGAGATGGTTCTTCCCGAGCATCACCGTGGCCTGCTCGACAGATACGACTGGGTTGCGCGGGGCGTACGCGGCTGAGTTCACGGTTGTCAGCAGCCTGGCTGCCAGGCCCGGGTCGTGGCTCATGATCTCGCCCACTTTGGACAGATCGCAGTCCGGCGCCGAGATCTGCTCGATCGCTCGGGTGACCAAACCGGGGATGGTCGGCAGCTCCGCCTGACCCAACACGCTGCGCAGTTCGCCGTTGGCCGAGCCGTTCCTGCTCCTCTTCAGCCGCAGCATGGCGTCTCCCTCATGCGGACCTTCTTCCCATCTTGGTGGCGAAGATGCTCAGCATTCCCCCGAGCATGACGTGGCCGATGATCACCTGCACCATCGCTATCGCCTGGGCCGGTGCGTCAGTGGGGAGGGCGTCGCCGTACCCCAGGGTCGTCATCGTGACGGTGCTGTAGTACAGCGGCGAGAGAAAGGTCTCGTGGGCGCCGTAATCGATGTTGAGGAACGCGTAGGCGACGGCGAACAGGACTGCGATCGCACTGGTGAGTGACGCCCACCGGCCGAAGCTGCGCCCACAATCCGAGGTGAGCGACCAGATCCGGTAGACGACGGCGTTGACCTTGTTCTTGTGGCGGAACTCGTACAGGTAGTTCTGGTCGCCGATGGTGCGGTTGACCATGTAGGCGCCGGCAAAGTCGGCGTCGAGGACGTCGGTGCCGATCCAGTCCGCAGTGGCGTAGCCGGTGAGGCCCTTGAGGCGGCTCCGGCGCAGGTCCGCATCGCGCAGAATCGCGGCATCGACGTGAGCGCGGGTCAGATCGGTCTTGGTCATCCTCGCCCGGGTGAGATCGGCGTGGCCGAGGTCCGCCTCGCGCATCCGCGCGTTGCGCAGGTCGGCAGTACGCAGGTCGGCGTTTCGTAGGTCGGCGTGGGCAAAGGTGGCGTTGCGGAGCCTGGTCTGGAACAGGACCGCCCCCGTGAGTTTGGCGCGCCCGAACACCGCTTTGGAGCAGTCGGCGTTGGTGAGATCCGCTCCTGACAGGTTGGCGCCGATAAGTTGGGCTCCTTTGAGCGTCGCTCCGACGAGCGTCGCTTCGCTCAAATCCGTGCCAAACAACCGGCATCGGGACAGGTCTGCGCCGCTCAGGTCGGCGCCGCGTAGGTCGCGGCCGGAGAGGTCGAGACCGGAGAGGTCGCGTTCGGCCAGGTATGCGCCCGCACGGAGTTCGGCGACATCGGGGCGCGTCTCCGCAGCATCCGATGAGATCGAAGTCGAACGTTCTTCGGTTGTCGCCTGGTGCATGCGCGACCTTCTCGGGAAGGGATGCTCGACCTGTCGGCCAAGCCCAGCTTCGCTGAAGGCATCGCGTGAACGGCGAAGCCGTTCACGCAGAAACCCTTGAAGAGAAGGACGTCTGCATATACCCTGTCCGCTACGGCAACTCGCCTCGAGTCGCACGTGGTTGTACGCGTGCGATTTGCTCACGTCCGCAGGACTTTCTATAGTTGCCGTCCGGCCCATGTCCGGGCCGGGAATTTCTTGTGGCTAAAAAAGACGACGTAATTGAGGTAATAGGCACCGTCGTCGAGCCTCTTCCGAACGCAATGTTCAGGGTGAAGCTCGACAACGGTCACGAGGTGTTGTGCCATATCTCGGGAAAGATGCGGATGCATTACATCCGAATCCTGCCCGGTGACAAGGTTCGCATCGAGATGTCCCCCTACGACCTCGAGCGCGGCAGGATCATTTACAGGTACCGATGAAAGTTTCAGCATCCGTCAAGAAGATGTGTGAGAAGTGCCGGGTAATACGCCGGCACGGGCGCGTTTGGGTGGTTTGCCCCAACCCGCGTCACAAGCAGCGTCAGGGGTAATTACATGGCTCGTATTGCCGGAACCGACCTTCCAAGAGAGAAGCGAGTAGAGATCGGCCTCACCTATATCTACGGTGTCGGTCGCACTACCTCACACGCCATCCTCGACGATCTCGAGATCGATCGGGGCACTGCCGTGCGCGATCTCACCGACAGCGAAGTGGTTCGGATCCGTCAGTACATCGATGCCAACCTGACTGTCGAGGGTGATCTGCGTCGTGAGGTCGCCCAGAACATCAAGCGGAAGATCGAGATCGGTTCCTACCAGGGTTTCCGTCATCGTCGCGGTCTCCCGGTACGTGGGCAGCGCACCCACACCAATGCGCGCACTCGCAAGGGCAAGGCCGTTGCCATTGCGGGCAAGAAGAAGGTCACCAAGTAGGTCGCGGAGAGGTAGCAAGTGGCGAAGCCCCAGCAACGCAGCCGGCGCAAGGTCAAGAGGAATATCTCCCACGGCCAGGCGCACATCAAGGCGAGTTTCAACAACACAATCATCACCATCACCGATCAGGAAGGCCGGGTCCAAGCATGGACGTCCGGCGGTTCCGTCGGCTTCAAAGGTTCCCGCAAGTCGACCCCGTACGCTGCACAGGTGGCCGCCGAGCAGGCCGCACGCAAGGCGGGCGAGATGGGGATGCGGAAGCTCGACGTCATCGTCGCCGGCTCCGGGTCGGGACGGGAGACTGCCATTCGCACGTTGCAGAACATGGGCATCGAGGTCACCGGGATCAGGGATGTAACCCCGATTCCGCATAACGGCTGCCGCCCCAAGAAGCGGAAGGGTCGTTAACCATGGCTCGCTACACCGGACCTCGCACCAAGGTCAGCCGGCGCTCGCGCCAGCTGCTCGATGAAAACAAGGCCAAGTATTTCGATCGCCGTCCCTACCCACCCGGTGAGCACGGGCGCGGTCGTATCCGTGAGTCGCAATACCTGGTCCAGCTGCGCGAGAAGCAGAAGCTTCGCCACATCTACGGAGTGCTCGAGAAGCAGTTCCGTCGCTACTACAAGGAAGCCAATCGTCGTTCCGGTATCACCGGCACCAACCTGCTTCAGATTCTCGAGTCGCGTCTCGACAACGTCGTGTACCGGGCCGGTTTTGCCAGGACCCGCCCGCAGGCCCGGCAGCTGGTGAACCACGGTCACTTCCGTGTGAACGGCAAGAAGGTCGACATCCCCTCGTATCAGGTGAGGGTCGGCGACGTCGTCACCATCAAGGAACGCAGCAAGGACACCTTTGCCGTGCAGCATGCCATCGACACCATCGACCGGTCGGCGCCCGAGTGGCTCGACGTTGATGTCGACAAGCGTGCCGCCACGGTCTCGCTGCTTCCCAGCCGCGAACAGATCGACACAGAGATCAAAGAACAGCTAATCGTCGAGCTTTACTCGAAGTAGCCCTAGCCCGAGTCGGAGGAGCAGAGCGTGCTCATCGTCCAGCGTCCCCATATTGAAGAAGAGCAGGTCTCAGACAACCGTTCCCGGTTCGTCGTAGAGCCGCTCGAGCCCGGTTTCGGTCACACGCTGGGGAACACCCTGCGTCGTGCCCTGCTCGCCCGCATCCCCGGCGCAGCGATCACCTCGGTGCGGATCGAGGGTGTCCATCACGAGTTTTCCACCATCGAGGGTGTGGTTGAGGATGTTGTCGACTTCATCCTGAACCTGAAGCGGGTTGTGCTTCGCATCGAAGCCGAGGGCTCACAGACTCTCTACCTGTCGGCGAAAGGCACCGGCAAGGTCACCGCGGGCGACCTGAAGGTTCCGGCTGGCGTCGAGGTCGTCAACACCGACCTCCATCTCGCCACTCTCTCCGCCTCCGGTCAACTCGAGGTAGAGATGACCGCAGAGCGGGGTGTCGGCTACCGGAGCGCAGAGCGCAACTCAAAGAGCGATACGATCGGGGTCATCCCGGTCGACTCGATCTTCTCCCCGGTGCGCAAGGTCGCTTTCCGGGTCGACGACACCCAGGTCGGCATGGTGACGAACTTCGACAAGCTCATCATCGACGTCGAGACCGACTCTTCGCTCTCGCCGAGCGAGGCGGTGTCCTCGGCCGGCAAGACGCTGCGTGAGCTGCTCGGCCTCTTCGCCGACATGGACGAGGGCGAGGGTCTCGAGCTCGGTGACATTGTCACTGCCGAGTCCACCTCCCCCGATCTCGACCTGCCGATCGAGGCGCTCGACCTGTCCGAGCGTCCCCGCAACTGTCTCCGTCGGGCGCAGATCCAGACGGTGGGCGAGCTCGTCGAGAAGACAGAGGAAGAACTACTCAACATCACCAACTTTGGGCAGAAGAGCCTCGAAGAGGTATCCGCCAAGCTCGACGAGCTCGGCCTCTCGCTGACCCACTCCGGTGAGACCGTGGAGGGTGCCTGATGCCAAAGCCCAAGAAAGGCCCCCGTATCGGTGGGAGCCCGTCGCATCAGCGCAAGATCCTCGCCAATATGGCGGCCGCGCTCATCGAGGAGGAGCGGATCACCACCACCGAGACCCGGGCCAAGCTTCTTCGCCCTTACGTGGAGAAGATGGTGACCAAGGCTCGTCGTGGCGACCTGCATTCCCGACGGCTGGTCCTGCGCAAGATTCAGAACAACGACGTTGTCACCAAGCTCTTCGACGACGTGGGCCCTCGCTACGAGGACCGTGACGGCGGCTACACCCGCATCGTCAAGCTGGGCCCGCGGCGCGGTGATGGTACCCAGATGGCCATCATCGAGTTCGTCTAAGCAACATCATCACTTCGCTCTTCTCACCGCACTGCGAGGCAGTGCGGTGAGTCGCGTCGCAGAACTGCTGGACCTGCTCGAGCGGTATGAGCCCACCACTGCAGAGGCCGAGTCGGTCGCTGCGGTGTTCGATCTCTTGTTTGGCGACGGTGATGCGATGTCGGCAGACTTCTTCACCCCCGGGCACATCACCGGCAGCGCCTTCGTAGTCAACCCGTCCAGGACGAAGCTGTTGTTGATCCATCACGGCAAGCTGCGAACCTGGTTGCAGCCCGGAGGGCACGTCGACCCGGGGGAGGATGTGCTGGCGGCAGCGATCCGGGAAGTGCGGGAGGAGACCGGTGTTGTCGGCGTCCCTATCCACGCCGGGATCTTCGACGTCGATGTGCACCCCATCCCGCCCAGCGGCGACCGACCCGCCCACACTCACTTCGACGTGCGCTTCCTGCTGCAAGCCGACAGCGAGGACCTCACCGACTCCGATGAGGTCCTCGGGGTGCGCTGGGTCCCGTTTGCTGATGTTCCTGCCTTGGTAACCGACTCTTCGGTACTACGCGCGGTTGAGAAGCTGTCCGTTGTTTAGCGGAACGATTCCCAGGTAGAGGTCGAACTCCCACGTTTCCTGAGGCTGATCGAGCGGGGTGAGGAGCTCCTCGAGACACGCATGCTCGGACGCTGCAATCTCGTAGCCCTGATCCTCGACCCAGGTGACGAGTTCCTTCCACGCTTCGCCGATCCCCTCGAGTCCGTGGAGCCGCAGTACCGCATAGCTACCACCGCGGAACTGCTTCACTTCGAGCGGCGCCGAGACGGTCGTTCCGGCGGGGACGGTGATCCACTGTTCGTAGCCGTAGTTCGGGCTCCCGGGAGACGGGTCGGGATTGTTGAACCCGAGGAACCTGTGGGTACCGTCCCAAGGGTCGAGCCCGCTCTCGGTCGCATAGCTCAGGATGAGATCCCACGCCTGCTCTTCCGGCGATTCGCCGTAGCCAAGGGCAGAGACCACCGGCATGGCGTCGAGCTCAACGGTTCTGACATCTGCCATTCCTCCTCCTTTCTCCCCACAACGTATCTCGAATTACCTGACACCTACTGTCAGGTATAGTGAGAGAATGCGCGCAGATCGACTGCTTGCAGAACTCGCACTGCTGCAATCCCGGCGGAGGATGACGGCGGCCGAGTTAGCGGCCGAGCTCGAAGTCACCGAGCGCACCATCTACAGGGACATGTACGCCCTCCAGGTGGCCGGAGTACCCCTGATTGCCGAACGGGGCCGTGACGGCGGCTATGCGCTGTACGGCGATTGGAGAGCGGACCTCACCGGCTTGACGAGATCGGAGATGGAATCGCTGCTCGTGGCAACTGCAGCGAGCCCGACGTCGAGATCGGGACCAGAGGCGGTCACCGCGGTGGCGAAGCTGGCGGCGATGCTCCCACCCGAGGCGGCAGGCGAGTTGACCGGGCTGCGGCGGAGAATCCACATCGTTCTCGACGCCGAGGCCGGACAGGCGACCATGGGGGAGACCGCAGGCCGGCTCATCGACGCATTGCGCACGAGGCGGTTCGTCTCCTTGGAGGTGCGCAGGGTGCGGTCGGGGCGTGTCCGCCGCGGAGCCCATCCGATGGGCTTGGTGGTGGACGGGCGCGATTGGTATCTCGTTTGGCACGATGGTGACGGGCGGGCGCGTGTCGAAGCGCTGGACCGGATCGAGCACGTCGAGGTCACCGACTCACCAGCCATCGGGGAGATCGATATAGCGGAAGCGTGGCAAGAGTGGCAGGTGTCCCGTCATGCTGCCGCACGCGGGCTCGAGGCGAGACTGAAGATCGATTTGGGTCTTCTCGACCACTGGTGTGACCGCTATCCCACGGAGGTCGTCGCCGAGCATGCCGACCATGCCGAGGTCATCACGGTCTTCGGCTGGGTTGTTGAAGCGCGAGCTGCCGTCCTCCCGTGGGGAGGCGCGATCGAGGTCCTCGCCCCGCAGTCGTTGCGACTGGCTGTGGCCGACTTCGCCGCACAAACGACCGCCGTTTATGCCGATGGGTAGCCTGGTCGCCGATGAGCACTAGGTACGCATGGCGCGGCTACTTCACCAACGAGGCGCTGAATGCGCTCCACGCTGAGGCGTTCGATCACGAGCCGTTCACGGACGATTGGGAGACACAGGTAGATAGGCACAGCCTGGGGTGGGTGTGTGCGTACGACGGAGAAATGCTTGTCGGCTTCGTGAATGTCGCCTGGGACGGTGCGGTCCATGCGTTCCTCCTCGACACGCTCGTGGCGAGGGCACACCGCCGGCGCGGAATCGGGGCGCAGCTCGTATCCATTGCCGCTGCCGAGGCGAGGAATGCCGGATGCGAGTGGCTTCATGTCGACTTCGATCCGGAGCATCGCGAGTTCTACCTGGATGCCTGCGGATTCACCGCAGCAGAGGCCGGTCTCATTCGCCTGTGAAGGAGGTCGCGGGACCCCCGTTGATTGGGGAGACGTCGCCCCCTGCGGCTACCAGCGCTGGTGCACACCTGCTCGCGCATAGCGGTCGTAGATGTCGGCGACCGCCGCCATGACCTCGGGCGAGAGAGCCTCCACTTCGGCTGCCCGTGCGTTGTCTCGAACCTGCTCCGGGTTCTTCCCCCCGGGGATCGCCGTCGACACCGCATCGAACATCAGGATCCACCGCAGCGCAAACTGCGCCATCGTCGTCCCCTCCGGCACGAGCGACCGGATCTCCTCCACAGCGGCCAGACCGGTCTCGTAGTCGATGCCCGAGAAGGTCTCGCCGACATCGAACGCGTGACCTCTGCGGTTGTACTTGCGGTGGTCGTCGTCGGTGAAGACGGTGTCGCTGCGCATCTTGCCGGTGAGCAGGCCGCTGGCCAGTGGCACCCTCACGATCACCCCAATGTTGCGGGCGGCTGCCTCCCGGAAGAACAACTCGGAGGGGCGGAGCCGGAACATGTTGAAGATGATCTGCACCGTTTCCACGCCTGGGTACTCGATTGCCTTGAGTGCCTCCTCGATCCGCTCCACGCTGACCCCGTAATGCTGGATCTTGCCCCGCCGGACCATGTCATCGAGACCGGCGAAAAGGTCGGGTTGGTAGTAGACGTCGGTGGGTGGACAGTGGAGCTGCAGCAACTCGAGGCTGTCGACGTTGAGGTTGGTGAGGCTCCGGTCGATGAACGCCTCGATGTTCTCCGGCGTATACCCGGCTGCGACGTGCGGATTGATGCGACGGCCCGCCTTTGTCGCCACGGTGAACTCCGCATCCGGGCGTTCCGACCGCAGCCGGGCGATGAGTCGCTCGCTGCGACCGTCGCCGTAGACGTCTGCCGTGTCGAAAAAGGTGATCCCCTCGTCGAGGGCCGTCTCGAGCGCGGCCATCGCGTCGCCCTCGCTCACGTCACCCCAGTCGGCGCCGATTGCCCACGCCCCGAATCCGATCCGGGATACCTCGAGCCCGGTGCTGCCCAGTAGTCCGTAGTCCATGGATGCCTCTCTTGCGGTTTCGCCAAGGCTAACCCGCTACCTGGTTCGGCCCGGTGCAGCGTTATGCTCCGACGCTACGGCGACGAAAGACCGCAATGGGTGAAATCCTGAGAAGGTTCGTACAGACGCTTCGTCTCGAGCGCGAGGCGTACGTCTGGATGGACTTCAACGACCGGGCGACGGGTGATGCCTTCATTCTCGTTGCGATCACCGGCCTGCTGAAGTTTGCGGGTTTCTTCGGTGGGCTCCGCTCTCTGTTCAACATCGGGGCCTGGGATCTGTTGATCGAATTCGCCCTCTCCGCTCTCATCCAGTGGCTGCTGTACTCGGGCATTGCGTGGGCCCTGGTCAGATTCGTGGTCCAAGGCAGCGGTGAGTATGCGACGTACCTCCGCTTCACCGGCTTTGCCTACCCAACGACGCTGCTCACCATTGCCGTCGCCTACGCGATGAACTCCACCGGGATCGTCACGTTCGCCCTAGGGTTCGCATGGTTCATCTTCATCGTTGCGCGGGGGATCGAGTATGAGAGCGACCTCCCCCGGGAGCGTGCGTTTCTCGTTGCCATCGGCGCTCTAGGCGGTCTCATCGTGGTCAACGCAATCTTTGGTTTCTCCCCGATCGTGTGACGGTCCGATCCGGTACCCTCGCGGCCCGTGAGCGACACAACGACCATGAACAACCGGAGGACCAGCACCACGCGAGAGCGGCGGGTATTCACCGGGGCTGAAGCGGCGATCAGAGAGGGCTGCTGAGCGTGCCCACCTACCGGCTCGACTTTGCCTACGACGGGACGGGGTTTCACGGCTATGCCCGGCAACCTCGGGTGCGAACGGTCCAGGGCGAGCTGGAAACTGCCCTGTTCAAGCTGACCGGGGAGGTGGAGACGGCAGTCGCCGGCAGGACCGACAAGGGTGTTCATGCCACTGCCCAGGTCGTTTCGTTTGCGACGGATCGGCAACTGGACACCGATCGGATAGTTCGCTCCCTCAACCGCCAGCTCGCACCGGAAATCGCAGTGTCGAGACTCGCTACGGTGCCCGGTGGCTTCAATGCCCGATTCTCCGCAACCAGTCGCGCCTATACGTACCTGCTGCTGAACCGGCCCACACCCGACCCCTTTCTTGCGGCGACGTCATGGCATTACGAAACGCCGGTCGATGTCGACCGCATGAACGAGGGCGTGGGCCATCTCGTCGGTGAGCACGACTTTGCGGCCTTCTGTCGCAAGGCGGGCGATCGGAGCACTGTGCGCCGGCTGGACTCTGCGGTTTGGAGCGATCGCGGCAACGGTCTGCTCGCCTTCGATGTCGCCGCCAGTTCCTTCTGTCACCAGATGGTCCGGTCGCTGGTTGCCCTCGCCGTGGAGATCGGCCGGGGCCGTGTCGACCCAAACGAGGTGCCCGGCATCCTCGGCTCGGAGGACCGGCAGCGGGCCAAAGGCGCAGCTCCTGCCCACGGTCTCACCCTGGTCGGGGTCAGCTACTAACCCCGGGTTGGCGCGCGTCGCCCGGATGCCTTATCATGCGCAAGCTCCCGTTCCCCACGGGGGCTCCTCCATGTGCGCCTTTTCTTGTTCGAGGACTGTCTAAATGAAGCCGAAACTGCAGAAAACCTACTCCCCAAAGCCGGGCGACTTGAGCCATGAATGGTTTGTCGTCGACGCTGCCGACGTTCCGTTGGGGCGTCTGGCTTCAAACGTTGCTCAGATCCTCCGCGGCAAGCACAAGCCGACGTTTGCACCTCACGTCGATGGTGGCGACTACGTCATCGTCGTCAACGCCGAAAAGGTGGCGGTCACAGGACGCAAGGAGGATGAGAAGATCTACTACCGGCATTCGGGCTATCCCGGCGGGCTGCGCGCTTCATCCCTGCGACAGTTGCGCGAGACCTATCCCGATCGTGTGATCAAGAATGCCGTGAGAGGCATGCTGCCCAAGAACCGGCTCGGACGCCAGATCATGGGCAAGCTCAAGGTGTACGCCGGTTCGGAGCACCCTCACGCGGCGCAAAACCCGCAGCCGCTCGATATCAGAAAGGTTGGAGCCTGATGGCAAAGCCGCTCGTTCAAGCTACCGGCCGTCGTAAGAGCTCCGTTGCCCGTGTCCGGCTTTATCCGGGAACCGGCGAGGTATCGCTCAACGGCCGCTCTCTCGACCAGTACTTCCCGCACGCCGCCCTGCGGCAGCGGGTCATGGAGCCGCTTCGTGCCGTCGAGGTCGACGGTCAGTACGACGTCGTTGCCCAGCTGCAAGGCGGCGGCACGACCGGGCAGAGCGACGCCCTCCGCCTCGGCATCGCCCGGGCGCTGGTCGAAGTGGATCCCGAGCATCGTGCCACCCTGAAGAAGGGCGGCATGCTCACTCGCGACGCCCGCCGTGTGGAGCGCAAGAAGTACGGTCTGCGCAAGGCCCGTCGCGCGCCGCAGTTCACCAAGCGCTAGAGGCCGAATGGCAGGCGTCAACCGCCTTTTTGGAACCGATGGTGTTCGGGGCCGAGCTAATACCGATCTGACAGTCGATATGGCCTTGGATCTGGCGCGGGCCGCCGGCGAGAGCATGGAAGGGCCGGTTGTCATCGGCCGGGACACCCGTCGTTCCGGCCCCATGTTCACAACCGCGCTGCACGCCGGCTTTGCTTCGGTTGGTGTGGATACTCTCGATGTTGGCATCCTTCCCGTCGGCGGCGTCTCGCGGCTCATCCGTCAGCTCGAAGCGCCGCTCGGGGTGATGGTCAGCGCTTCCCACAACCCTGCTCATGACAACGGCATCAAGTTCCTCGGGCCCAACGGCGGAAAGCTCGATGACGAGCAGGAAGCGATCATCGAAACTCGTTACCGACGCGGTGCGCCGTGGAGGCATCCCGACGGTGCTCTCATCGGGATGCGGACGAAGCTCCTCGACGCCACCGATCGTTACGTAGCGAACCTCGCCGAGAACGCCGAGTACAGCCTGCGCGGATTGGAGTTCGTGCTCGACTGTGCCAATGGCGCCGCCTACCAGGCGGCCCCGCAGCTGATGGAGCGACTGGGCGCATCTGTCGAGGTCCACGCGGCAGGCCCGGATGGTCTCAACATCAATGCCGGCTGTGGCGCCACCGAGCCGGAGTACGTCGCTCAGTATGTCAACGGCCGGGTCGGCCTTGCGTTCGACGGCGACGCTGATCGTCTGATCGCCGTGGACGAGAACGGGGTGATTGCCAACGGGGATGTGCTCATGGCGATCTTCGCCAAGCACCTCAAGGAGGCCGGCAAGCTCCGCAACAACACTGTGGTCAGCACCGTGATGGCGAATCTCGGCTTCCGTCGCGCGATGCAGCAACTCGGCATCGACATCGAGGAGACGGCGGTCGGCGACCGGTATGTCTACGAAGGCATGCGGCGGGTCAAGGCGGCGCTCGGGGGCGAGCAATCGGGCCACATCATCTTCTACCGGGGCACCACCGGGGACGGCCTGCGCACCGCCGTCCGGCTCGCCGAGGTGATCGCAGCAACCGGCCAGCCGCTCACCGAGCTGCGCAAAGTGATCACCGAGTACCCCCAGGTGCTGCACAACATCCATGTGGCCGACAAGGGGAAGCTCGACGGTTCCCGGGAGATTTGGGGAGCGGTTGACGATGCGAAACGCTCGCTGGGCGATGACGGCAGGATCCTCGTGCGGGCTTCGGGAACTGAGCCTCTCGTCAGAGTGATGGTCGAGGCCCCGACCGCAGAGACGGCAGAGGAAGTGGCAGCCACCGTCGGCGCCGTCGTTACCGACACTTTGGGCTAGAGCGGCATCTCCCCACGGCTAGCCAACTGTGCGACGGAGTATTCGCCTTGCCGCCGACTGCGGTTAGTCTGTCGCCCACAACTGAAGACCGACCGGAGAATCCAGAAGCGCCAGCCCTCGCCGGAACCACGTTCCAGGTGAGGTGACGAGGTGGAGGGTGATCGAGCAGTCGGCGGGTGCCCTCTCGGCCGTCCACGGCCGTGAAGAAGCGGAAAAGCCCGGGAGTGATCTCGGGGACAAAGCCGCATCCGAGTGGAGCAAGTTCCTTGCAGCACCTCCGGTCCGACCCACGGAGGTTCTCGCATGTGCGGAATCATGGGCTACGTCGGCCCACAACAGGCGGCTCCGGTGCTCCTCGATGGTTTGCGCCGTCTCGAATATCGCGGCTACGACTCGGCAGGCGTCGCCGTAACCAACGGCAAGATCGACGTTCGCAAGGCAGAGGGCAAGATCGATCGGCTCGCCAATCTTCTCGACGACGAGCCGTTGCACGGCACCGTCGGTATCGGGCACACCCGCTGGGCCACTCACGGTGAGCCGAGCGATGTCAACGCTCATCCCCACACCGATCCCTCAGGTCAGTTCGTCGTGGTGCACAACGGGATCATCGAGAACTTCCAGACACTGCGCGAGGCTTTGCAGGAGGACGGCCACGACTTCACTTCGGACACCGACACCGAGATCTTGGCGCACCTGGTCGCCAACGAGTACGAGGGTGACCTCGAGAACGCTGTGCGCCGGGCGGTCGCCAAGGCGGAGGGGGCATATGCCCTCGTCGTGATGACGAAGCACGAGCCGGGCAAGATCGTTGCAGTGCGGCGGATCAGTCCCCTGATAGTCGGTCTCGGCGACGGCGAGACCTTCCTGGCCTCCGACATCCCGGCGGTGCTTCACCGCACTCGTGACTTCCTCATCGTCGAGGACGGGGAGATGGTCGTCGTCACCGAGAACGGCGCGGTCATCGAGACGATCGCCGGAGAACCGGTTGCGCGCGAGGTCATGCACATTGACTGGGACGCGGAGCAGGCAGAGAAGGGCGGATTCGATCACTTCATGCTCAAGGAGATCCATGAGCAGCCTGCGGTGGTGACCGAGACGCTGGGAGGACGGCTCGACGAGGACGGTACCGCCTGGCTCGAAGACGTCCACTTCGACGACGACTTCGCCCGTGACTTCGACGAGCTGTGGATCACCGCTTGCGGCACTGCCTATCACGCCGGGCTGGTCGGCAAGGAGATCTTCCGGCGTCTGCTGAGGATTCCCACCACTGTCGAGTACGCCCACGAGATGCGCTACAACGATCCGCTCATCTCGGATCGGAGCCTGACCGTGGCGATCAGCCAGTCGGGAGAGACCGCCGATACGCTCGCTGCAGCCCGTCTCGCCAAAGAACGGGGCTCCAGACTCCTGTCACTAACGAACGTCGTTGGCAGCACGCTGTCGCGTGAGGCCGACGACATCCTCTACACGCGGGCAGGCCCGGAGATCTCGGTTGCGTCGACGAAGGCGTACCTTGCGATGCTGATCGCGCAATACCTCCTGGCGTTGCGCATCGGCCGGGCGCGTGGGGTGGTGGACGAGGGGTTGGCCGCTCGCGTCGCCCACGGGCTCAGCCTGCTGCCCGGTCAGGTTGAACAGCTGCTGCACCGCGAGGAGGAGGTGATTGCCGCAGCTGAGGAGATCCTCGATGCCGAGGATGTCTACTTCATCGGCCGCGGCCTCGACTACGCGGTGGCGATGGAGGGATCGCTGAAGTTGAAGGAGATCAGCTACCTGCATTCTGAGGCGATGCCGGCGGGCGAACTCAAGCACGGCACCCTAGCGCTGATCACCGCGGGCACTCCGGTGATCGTCGTACTCACCCAGCAGGCTCTGTATGACAAGACCATCTCAGCCGTGCAGGAAGTAAAGGCGCGGGGTGGCAAGGTGCTTGCGATCGCGTACGAGGATGATGACCAGATCCACAAGTTCGCCCACAGCGTGCTGCGGATCCCGCGCGCAGACGACCTCCTCGGTCCGGTGGCGGCGGTGGTTCCGCTGCAGCTCCTGGCGTACCACGTCGCCCGCCTCCGCGGGCATGACATCGACCAGCCGCGCAATCTCGCCAAGTCTGTGACGGTCGAATAGCACGGAACCCGGCGGGGGTTTGCCGGCGTTTAAGTCGTATCGGGTGGGGCGGCGTGAGCCGCCACACCGGGCACGACCAAGGGGACGTCATGGGACAGGTCACACCAGAGTCGGCGGCGCGAGCGGGCTGGAGGTGGTTTCCCTTGAATGTGGGCACCGCGCTCGCGCTCGCCCTGATCGCGAGCTTGCTCGCCTTCCTGCTGAGCAGCGACGGGGAGTCAACGGCAGTTGCCGCCGACGGTGATGAAGATCACGTGCGGACGCGCCTGGCGGAGCCAGATCAACCTCCAGCCACGGAGCCGGTCGGCGCACCCGGAATCCCGGTGGAGGAGACAGTCGTCACCAGCGCACCGGTAGCGACCGTTGTGACAGGCGAAACGGCGGGCCTGCGCGGTGGTGGGGACTCAGCCGCTTCCTCGTTTGCGGTGCTGGCGATGGCCGGCGAGCTGACCGATATGGGCCCGACGGAGGTCGGCTTCGTGACGAACTTCCCGTCGCTTGCCTACCAGTGGGACCGTGTCGAGATCCCCACCTCAGGAGGTGTCGACGTCGTCTGGCTCGGCGAGCTGAATGGTCAACTCGTTGCTGCCAGTCCGACCTGGGAGAGCGGCTGGGAAAGCTCAACGCAAAGCCTCGCAACCACCATCTCTACGGATGGCATCGAGTGGTCGCCCGCATTTGTCCACGAGCTTCCTGAAGGGACATGGGTCGCGCGGGTTGTGGGCGACGGTGACCAGATATACGCCCTCGCCCAGTCCTGGGATGAGGCGACAGGGCAGCATCGCCATTACCTCTATACGACGAGCGACGGCATCACCTGGGCCGCAGCGGAGCTGGATCTCGGTGCCGAGGAGAATGAGCACGTCTACATCGAGAATGCCGCAGCAGGGCCGGCGGGGATCGTCCTCGCCGCCTCCTACGAGACATACCCCGAGGAGCAGCCGGTGCTTCTCGACTTCGGTGATCTGCTGGTCGAGCTGGATCACATGCGAAGCACCTACCGCTTGCTAGACGCCGGCTCTGGTGAGCCGGTGACGTCTGGTGCATTCGAGGAGGTGTTCAACTGGGGCGGCAGCGGACAGCGGGTCTTCGATCCTGAATCGGGCGAGTTGCTGGTCACGATTCCATACGAGATATGGGAACAGGCCTTCATGCGCTACTACGAAGGTTACGGCGGGGTGTCACCGCTACCGATTCCAACGCCGTCCCCGGAGCCCGTCGAGCCCCCGGCGATCACGATTGAGTACGACGGAGTGGTCGTCACAGTGGACGAGTTCGCAGGCGAGTACACGGTCATCGATTCGGGCTCGGGTGCCGAGGTCGCGTCCGGCAGGATGGACTATCTCTATCAAGGGCCGCCGCCTCAGTTCGTGGATCCCGACAGCGGCGAGATCCTCTTGTCCGTGACGTGGGATCAGTGGTACCAGGCTGAGGAGCAGGCGTACAGGCAGACGGAGGCCCGTTACCACGAGTACTCCCATCGCACCGCCCTGCTTTCCTCCGCCGACGGTGACTCCTGGGCGGTGGAGGCAATCCCGACCCGATCGGGCGGGCACGTCTCTTACCTGGTCGCGACGGATGACGGCTTCCTGGCGATGGTCAGCTCCTACGGGGAGTTCGGCGATCACCGTGCCGTGTGGACCCTGAGTGACGGTGAGTGGTCGAGCACTGAAGCAGAGGGCTCCGAGCTGTGGGTGTATCAGGTGGCCCGCGCCGGCGACAGGCTGTTTGGTGTCGGCGACGGCCCAACCGGGCCTGCGCTCTGGACCTCGTCGGACGGCATCGAGTGGATGTCCGAGTTTGCGATCGTCCCGCAGAATGACGGTTCCTACGTGTCGCTGACAGCTGTGGCATCCGACGGATCAGGTTCGGTCGGGGCGCTTGCGCACCGCGAGAAGTGGTCCGAGTACCAGCCGCTGGTGATCGAGAAGGACGGCTACACGTTCACCTTCGAGGACGGAGAGACGGCGCTCACAGTCACCGACGCCGCAGGGGCTGTCGTGCTGACGGCGGGCTGGTCGGCGTTCAACGAGAACGGCGCTATCGACGAGGTCACGTGGGACGACGGTGTCACCTACTTCGATCTCGGGGGCAGGGTCGTTGGGGTAACTGATGAGGAGGCGTATGCGGCCATGGAAGCTCGCTGGACGGACCAGGGCCAGCTCGGGCTGAGCGTGTTCGTCAGCGACGGGAGCACGTGGTCGGAGGCCATTGTCGACGTTGGAGGTGGGTTTGGTGGTGCTCGTCAGCTGTACATGATCGACGGCAAGATCATCATCGCCGGTACCCACTGGAACGAGCCCCAGCGCTCCGCAGGGTTGGAGGGGAGCTCGCTGGTGATGATCGTCGGCACACCTATTGGCGGGTGAGCGGGAGCCTGGGAGTCCGCCGGGATCACCGGCGGACTCCATGCCCGCACTCTGTACCCTTTCTCTATGGACATCGTTGGAATGGGAGTCGACCTCGCCGAGGTGAGCCGGGTGCGTCATCTCCTCAACAGGGACCCCTCACGGTTCAGAGAGAGATGCTTCACCGATCACGAGTGGGAGTATGCGCACCGGTTCAAGGACCCCTCCGAGCGGCTGGCGGCCAGATTCGCCGGCAAGGAAGCCGTCATGAAGAGCCTCGGGGTCGGGTGGCGCCACGTGCCGTGGAAGGACATCGAAATCACCGGTGGCGGTCAGCCTCGAGTCCGCCTCTTCCGCAAGGCGGCGAAGCGGGCGGAGATGCTCGGCGTGGAGCGTGTGCTCGTCACGATCACCCATACAGGGGATCAAGCACTGGTCATGGCACTGTCGCTGGGAGGGTGAGATGAGGGGTCTGGTCTCGATGGTGCTGGCAGCTCTGCTCATAGGAGCTTGCGGTGGAGACGCGGAGCCGACGACGACGTCCTCTGCCGCCGCGGCGACTACCAGCCAACCACCCGCAACCACGACGACTGTGGCTACGACAACAACGACCCAGGCTCCGGCTACCACGACTACTCAACCGGTGGAGACCACAACGACAACCACATCGACCACCACGACTACGACCGTTCCTCCGTCGGTGTGCCCGCTCCCGGCGGCTCTCCCCGACGGCACGCTCACCTTTGCGGGAGGGTCCGGGGATTTTGACGGGGATGGCAACGAGGACGCGCTGCTCACTTACCAGGCAAGCCCCGACATGTGGCGGGTGCGGATCGTGTTCGCCGATGGTGGCGGGGCGGATGCCGCCATCGTCGAAGGCATGGACTTCAGCCCGCCGCAGCCGATCGGTGGGCACGATGTCGATGGCGATGGCGCCGACGAGGCATTCCTCACAGTCGGTTCCGGGGCTTCGACGGCCGAGATTGGCCTGTTCGACATCGCCACTTGTGTTGCCTCGCGCATCACGACCGGTGGCGTTCCGGCCATCTTCCCGGTAGGCGCATCGGTCGGCGCGGTGTCGGGTCTCTCGTGTCCCGAAGCGGGGTCGATCCATCGCAACTTTGCGCAGTTCGTGTCGGAGGACAACTACGAGGGCGGGTTCGAGCCGTACACACTCGCAGGCGCCGTGCTCACTCCTGGATTTGGCGACGGTGCGGGCTTCACCGCCGACGAGGCCTTCGCGCTCGCCGTCCTGGACTGTGGCTCGCTTGCCCTTCCTTGAGCCGACCGTAGATACAATCACCGGATGCGCCTCGTCATCACTCCGGAAGAGTCGAACCGTTTGGATGCCGCCGCGGAGGAACCGGTAGAGGTTCTCATGGAACGAGCCGGGCTCGGGGTCGCCCTCGCTGCCGTCGATCTCGGCGTGGGCTACGGCTCGCGGGTAGTGGTGCTGGCCGGGCGCGGCAACAACGGAGGTGATGGCTACGTAGCGGCGCGCTATCTACAGAGTCGCGGGGCGTTGGTCACTGTGCATGCTCTCGGCTACCCCAGCGGGGATCGCTCCCCGGCGCGTCTCGCGGCGACCCGCGCCGCGACTGCCGGAGTGAGGATCGTCGATTTCGGGTTGCCCGAGCCCGCCGACTTGATCATCGACGCTCTGTTTGGTGTCGGTTTCCGCGGGGAGCTCCCGGAGATCGTCCTGCCGTGGCTAGAGCACGACGCGCCGGTGCTCTCGGTTGACGTGCCCAGCGGGCTTCAGGCCGGAACCGGCGAGGTAGCCGGCGCCGCCTTCGTCGCCGACGCCACCATCACCTTTCACGCTTTGAAGCCGGGACATCTCCTTGGCGAGGGCCCGGAGCGGTGCGGCGTGGTGGACACGGTGGACATAGGCCTCACTGGAGGTGACCCGGAACTCCGTCTTTGTGACATCACCGATGCGCCGGTAGCGCACCGGACGCGAACAGCGCACAAGTGGTCCGTCGGCTCGGTGGC
>JASJBC010000162.1 GCA_030066715.1 Acidimicrobiia bacterium | reverse complement strand
CTCGCGGTACTCGAACAGGGCGCCGGCCTTGGTGTAGAAGTCGTCGGTCACGTTGAGCTCACAGCGAACCTCGTCCTCGTTCTCGGTCTCGAGGCAGTCGTAATTCCACTGTCGGCCCTGGACCCAGAACCAGAGCGTCGGATCGTCGGGCGGGTATCCGAAATGAGTTTCGTACCGGGCAGGGTCGTGACTGTTGAGCACTTCGTAGAAAGCCGTCACAGCCTCCAGTGCCGTCATCGCCGTAAGATCCGCACCCTCAGCATCCGGCACGCCCCAATCATCGTGCTGAGCCACGAACTCGTCCACAAACGGCATCGCCAAGGCCGTGGCCTCGGCGTCGTGTACGAAGTAGTGCAGCCGTCCCGGATCCCCAACCGCCGCAGCGGTGTCCGGATACTGCTGTTCCAGCCATGCGAACAGATCCGACTCGAAGGTCTCGTAGCTCCATTCGGGCAGGGGGCCGTCAACCTGGGTGTGCGAACCCGGACAACGGCTCAGTTTGCATCCCGGGAAGATGAACGAGTCGGGATCGCGGAGCTGCTTGAGCATCCCGTCATTCTCAAAGTACAGATAGTGAGCGTCACTCGACGCTCCACCCGGACCATGGAATCCATCGCGATACGTCTCTATGCACTTGAGACCGCCCGGATACTTGTACGACTCCACGCAGTCGGATTCGACCGTTTCCCCAAGGGTCCCGACCCAGTACTCGAGGTAGACCGGATTCACCTCGCGAACCGTCGACAGCAGCGCAAAAGCGCCCACATGATCACCATCGTTGTAGGCGTCGTAGTACTGGTCGAGCAACTCCCGTACTGCGGCGGTAGCGGGCGGAGGCTCGGTAGTGGTGGTCGTGCTCGTCGTCGTGGTTGTGATGGCAGGGGCAGCAGTGGCCGGCGCCGACGTTGTTGGCGGAGCCACTGTTTCTGCGCCGACCGGCTCCTGGTCGGCCGATGCTCCGCACCCGGCCGCCATCGAGAGAGCAACGACTATCAGCCCGTAGCGGGATCTCTTGCGACGGGTCGTATGCTTGGTGGATGTCATCGTGTCCTCCTCAGGCTGGGCTCGATGCGTTTGAGGTGGGGCCCTGCACGGCCCCACCTCGCTTCTCATGTGCCGGGTGGTTCCATTCCTGCTCGTCTGTCGTGCAATTAGCCGAACCAGCTGTCTCTGGGGTCGGCACTGCGCGGGTATATGTCTGACTGGTCGAGAAACTCGTCTAGATGTCTCATTGCGATGGCGGCCGCTTCGGGAGTTCGTATGAGGTTCTCCCCTGCGTAGGCCAACGCTGCGTCCTCGGGGTATGCCTCAAGCATCCATGCCCAGTAGTGCGCCTCGAATTCGTCGTAAGCCCAATAGCCCGAGGAGTTGGCTTCAACCAGAGCTGAGATCAAGCGGAAGTCGTCGGTCATGGTCCACGTCTCTGAGAACTCGAAGATGGCACCGGCTCTGACATAGAAGTTGTCGAGCAGCTCACCGGTACACAGCACCTCGTTGGGGTTCGATGTCGGCTCGCAAGACATGTTCGAGGTTCGGCCCAGTTCCCAGAACCACAATGTGGCGTCGTTGGGGGGTTCACCGAAGAAGTCGGCAAACAGCTCCGGGTCGTGGCTATTGAAGGCGGCGTAACCGGCCGCAACGGCCTCGAGGACGGTGAGCTCGGAGAGATCTGCGCCCAAGTTCCCGGCAGGACCCCACTCTGCGCTGGATGCGACAAACTGCACCACGAACGGCATGACCCTTGCGGCCGCCTCTTCATCGTGGGCGAAGTAGTGGAGTTGCCCGGGATCGCCAACGGCGGCGGCGACCTGGGGGTAGTTCAGCTCGAGCCAGGAGAAAAGATCGGCCTCGAAGCTCGAATAGCTCCATTCGACATCTGACCCTTCAACCTCAGCCATCGTCCCGGGGCATCGGCTACCCCGGCATCCCGTCCACACAAACCAGTCGGGATCCTTCAGTTGGCGCAGCAGGCCATTGTCCGCAAAGTAAAGAAGCCAGGCTTCGGCGGTCTCGCCGGCCGGTCCATGCAGGTTGTCCGAATAGGTCTCAATGCACCGCAGCCCTCCTTCGTACTTGGTGGAGGGGACGCAGTCGCCGTCGACCTGCTCCCCCAGTCCCTTGATCCAGTACTCGAGATGGAGCGGGTTCACGTCGCGAGTCGTAGAGAGCAGGGCCAGGGCTCGTTCGACATCCCCGGCGTTGTAGGCGGCGTAGTACTCGGCCACCAGGGCTTCGACCTCTGCCGTACCGTCGACAACCTCTGTCGTTGCAGGTGGCGCCGCCGTGGTCGGTACTGCCGTCGTCGGGGGAGGGATCGTGGTCGGCGTTTCGGCTACCTCGGCCGCTGGGCCCATCACGAGGAGGGTCCCACCGATAGCCACGAGGACGACCACTGCGGCCGCTAGCGCAACGGCCCAGTTGGGCAAGCGACGCTCTGTCATCCAGTAAGTCGGCGTCGTACTGCGGCCTGCTTCCTCGACTATCCGCTCCCAGGTCGGGGCCTCGGCCGCTGCCATCCCCAACTCGACGACTGCGGCGCGGACCTCGGGGTCACGGGAATCACGCATGCAGCATCCTCCTCAGGCGAGCCTCGCCCCGGGCCAGGTGGCGGTGCACCGTTCCTTCGCTCAGGCTGAGGCGGCGGGCGATCTCTGCGGGCCGCATGTCGTCCCAATAGGCCAGGAAGACCACTGCCCGTTGCCGGACGCTGAGCCGGGCAACCGCATCGAGGACGTCGGGCCGAACCTCCGGTGGCTCCGAAGCTTCTCGGGAAATCGCAGCTCGCATCTCAACGGCACGGCGCCGCATCGTCTGCCGATGGTTTCGTCGCGCCTCATTGAGCACGGTCGTGTAGAGGTATGCCCGCGGGTTCTCGACCGACTCCCAGGTCTCCATTGCCAGGACGTTCACCATCGCATTCGCCACCAGGTCGGGTCCGTCGCTCGGGCCTACGAGGCCGGTTGCGAAGCGAACCAACTCATCCGAGTACTTCCTGTATGCCTCGGCTTGCGTCAGCGACGTCATACCCGTTAGATGCTCGCAGATGGCAGGACCCGCGACATCATTCTCGAGGTCGAGGAGAAGCTTTCAGTCCGGGTCATGAGTGCTCGCCGGCGGGTGCGGCGGCTTCAGCTTCTCCGAGGCGCTGCCGATGGTGCTCCATGAGAAGCTTTGGTATCTACATCATGGTCTTCGTCGGGCTCTCCAGCATTCTGTCGTTCTTCGATTACGAGTTCGTCCTGCTCTCCTGGATCAGCACCTGGGGCGAGGCGACTGCGTGGTTCATCAGGGCCGGGTTGCTGCTCATCGGCTGGGGTCTTCTCGAGTTGGAGAACCGGCAGGAGCGTGCTGCGGTGCAGCGGGGTCCGGTCAGCTAGCGACCGTTGCGGTCATAACGAACAATGAGCCGTGCAGAGCGGTTGCGGGTGAAGTAGCTCCACGCCCATTGGATCATCACCAGGATTCGGTTCTGGAAGCCGATCAGGAAGAATATGTGGATCCCGAGCCAGGCCGCCCAGGCCGGGAACCCCGAGAAGCGGATGCGGCCAAAATCCGCGATGCCGGCGCTCCTGCCGATCGTCGCCAGGCTTCCTTTGTCGCGATAGGTGAAGGGAGCCTCGGTCATACCCCGGATCCGATCAGCGACGTAGCTCCCCATCTGCATGGCGGCCGGCGCCACTCCCGGGACCGGCTTGCCGTCCTGCTCGACCGCGGCGAGATCGCCGATCACGTAGAGGTTCTGGTGACCCGGCACGCGCAGGGCTTCGTCGACCCGTACCCTTCCGGCACGATCGAGATCAGCACCGAGGGTCGCCAGTTGCTCTCCCAGCGACGACGCACGGACGCCCGCTGCCCACACCACCGCCTGCGCCTCCACTTCCACTTCGCCCTCGGCAGTGACGAGCGATGCCCTCCCGGGGCCGATTTCGGTGACGGTCGTATCCGTCATGACCTCGACCCCCAGATCGACCAGTTGCCGCTCTGCCTTGCGCGACAGCTTCTCCGGGTATGCCGCCAGCACTCGGGGGCCGGCTTCGACGAGCAGCACACGGGCGGCAGCCGGGTCGATCGCCCGAAAGTCGCGACGCAGTGTGTGCCGAGCCATCTCGGCAATGGCCCCCGCCATTTCGACACCCGTCGGGCCCGCGCCGACCACCAAGAAGGTGATATCGGCGCTGCCGGTTCGCTCCGCCTGCTCAAAAGCACCGAGGATCTGCGCTCGCAACCGAGTCGCGTCCGGCAAGGTCTTGAGCCCGGGTGCGTGGTCCTCCCATTGGTCGTTTCCGAAGTAGTGGTGGGTGGCTCCCGTGGCCACGATCAACTGGTCGAATGGGATCGTCGCCGAGTCGGTGACGACTCTGTCTGCCTCTATCTCTCGGACGGTGTCCTCGATCACCCGGACGTTCCGCTGCCGGCGGAGGATGTACCTGATGGGAGACGCAATGTCGGCCGGGGACAGGCCACCGGTCGCCACCTGATACAGGAGCGGCTGGAAGAGATGGTGGTTGGTGCGGTCGATCAGAGTGATCTCGACGTCGGCACCGTTCAGTTCTTGGGCCGCAGTCAGCCCACCAAATCCGCCACCGACAATCACAACGTGCTGAGCCATCGTGTCAGGCTAAGCCGCTAAGGCTCCGCACGGTGACGACACTCCGGGGCGGCTACTGGGCCAGCCTCACCGTCACGGCAAGGTCGCCCGGCACATACTCAATGGACTCGGTACGCGCTGCGGCTTTGAGATCGCCCTCAGCTCGGCGGAGTGCGGCCGCAACCTCCTCCGATGCCGACACGGTGACCGATTCCACCGGGGCGCGCATTGACACCTTGGCCGTCGACTTGGCGCCGCGCACCGCCGACAGCACTTCGGCAGTGTGTTCGAGCACAACCGGATCGCCCACAAGACCGGCGAACTCCTCAGGCTGGGGCCATGCCGTGCGATGAACCGAGCCCTGCCGCCACCACGACCACACCTCTTCGCAAACGAACGGCAAGGTAGGGGCCAGCAAGCGCAAGTAGACGCTCAGCGCCATGCGCAACGCAGCATGGGCGGATCGGCTGGTAGCGCCGTCGCCGTAGGCGCGGGTCTTGGCCAGCTCCAGATAGTCGTCGGTCCACTGCCAGAAGGACCGCTCCGCGGTCTCGAGGGCACGGGCGTAGTCGAACTCATCGAATGCGGCGGTTGCCTGCTCCACGGTTGCCAGCAACGCAGCCAGCATCGCTCGATCGAGCGGTTCGGTGATGTCCTCCTTGCGGTCGGTGGCACCGAAGCCGAGAGCGAATCGGGACGCGTTGAGGACCTTGATCGCCAGCCGTCGGCCGATCTTCATCACCCCGAAGTCGACTGCGGTGTCGGCGCCGGGACGCCCCTTACAGGCCCAATAGCGGATGGCTTCAGCCCCGTACTCCTCGATGAGGGGCAGCGGGGTGACGACGTTGTCGAACGACTTCGACATCTTCTTGCGGTCGGGATCGAGAATCCAACCGTTGATCGAGGTTCCGGCCCATGGGGAGCTCCCGTGCTCGAGATGGGATCGCAGCAGCGTCGCAAACAGCCAGGTGCGGATGATCTCCGGGCCTTGCGGGCGCAGATCCATGGGGAAGACCCTCGTGAACAGGTCGACGTCATCCTCCCAATGCCCGGCGATTTGGGGCGTGAGGGACGAAGTAGCCCAAGTGTCCATCACGTCCGGGTCGGCGATGAAGCCACCTGGCCGGCCACGGCTTCCTTCGTCGTACCCCGGTGGAGCTGCCGACGATGGGTCGACCGGGAGTGACTCCTCGGTTGGGATGAGCGGGTTGTCGTAGTCGACGCCGCCGTCGTCCCGCACGGGGTACCACAGCGGTATCGGCACGCCGAAGAAGCGCTGTCGGGAGATGAGCCAATCGCCGTTGAGCCCCTCGACCCAATGGCGGTAACGGACCTTCATGAAATCCGGCACCCAATCGAGTTCGTCGCCGAGGTTGAGCATGGTCCGGCGCAGCTCCTCGTTGCGGCCACCGTTGCGGATGTACCACTGCCGCGAGGAGACGATCTCCAGAGGCCGGTCGCCCTTCTCGTAGAACTTGACGGCGTGGGTCACCGGCCGTGGCTCGCCCACAACGTGGCCACCCTCGTCGAGGAGCGCCGCGATGCGCCGGCGCGCCTGATTGGGGAACAACTCGGCCAATTCGCGGTATGCCGTCCTTCCCTCCTCGCTGTCTATCCAATCCGGCGTTGCGGCCCGGAACCTGCCCGTCGGCTCGATGACCGGACGGGTGGGCAGATCCAGCTCGCGCCACCAGACGACATCGGTGAGATCACCCCAAGTGCACACCATCGCGATGCCCGTGCCTTTGTCGGGCTCTGCGAGTGGGTGCGCGATCACCGGCAGCGCGACGTCGAACAGCGGGGAGCGCACCGTGGAACCGACGAGGGCGGCGTAGCGCTCATCATCGGGATGGGCTACGAGCGCAGCACATGCCGGCACGAGTTCGGGCCGGGTGGTGTCGATGTGGACGGGAGTCCCGTCGGGCCTCCGGAATGCGAGACGATAGAAAGCACCCTGGCGCTCCTTGTCCACCAGCTCTGCCTGGGCAACGGCGGATTGGAAGTCGACGTCCCAAAGCACCGGTGCCTCCTGCGCATAGGCCTCACCGCGGGCGAGGTTGCGGAGGAAGGCCCGCTGACTTACTCGTCGCGAGTGCCGATCGATGGTGGCGTACGTCTGGGTCCAGTCGACCGAGAGGCCCAAGGTGCGCCACAGATGCTCGAACGCCTGCTCGTCCTCCTCGGTCAGGATGTGGCACAAGTCGATGAAGTTGCGGCGGCTGATCGGGCGGGGTGGATCGTACGGTTCCTGCGGCGGAGCGAACTCAGGATCATGCGGAAGGCTGGGGTCGCAACGGACACCGTAGAAGTTCTGCACCCGGCGCTCGGTGGGCAGACCGTTGTCGTCCCAGCCCATTGGGTAGAAGACCTCTTTGCCGGTCATGCGCTGGTAGCGGGCGATGGCGTCGGTCTGTACATATCCGAAGACCGAGCCCATATGCAACGACCCCGATACCGTCGGTGGCGGCGTGTCGATCGAGAAGATCTCGTCTCGGGTCTTGGCGCGATCGAACCGGTAGGTGTGCTCAGCCTCCCACCGCTCGCTCCACTTCGCCTCGAGACCATCCAGACTCGGCTTCTTGGGCACAAGATCGGTCATCGCGGCACCTTACCGGATAGCTCGCCGCGTTCAGCTAGCGGGGCCTTGCGGTACACGCCCTCACCGCCTTCGCTCCGCTCGGCACCTCTCCCAAAGGGAGAGGGAAACCCAGCCGAACACGGCCGGGGAGCCATCAGCGGGGCCCACGGTCCAAGCCCTCACCGCCTTCGCTCCGCTCGGCACCTCTCCCAAAGGGAGAGGGAA
>JASJBC010000158.1 GCA_030066715.1 Acidimicrobiia bacterium | reverse complement strand
TTTACTACCAGGATCTCGCCGATGAGCGGGTGGAGTCGGCGCTCGCCCTCATCCATCAGCGGTTTTCGACCAACACCTCACCGTCGTGGCGGCTCGCCCAGCCCTTCCGCTACCTGTGTCATAACGGAGAGATCAACACGGTGCAGGGCAACGTCAACTGGATGATGGCGCGGCGGCACAACATGTCGTCGGACATCATCGGCGACGACTTGGAGAAGCTGTGGCCGTTGATCGGCGACGGCGCATCGGACTCCGCCACCTTCGACAACGCACTGGAGCTCCTGCTGGCCGGCGGCTACTCGCTCGGCCACGCCATGATGCTGATGATCCCGGAGGCCTGGGCGGACAACCCGCTGATGGACAGCGGCCGCAAGGCCTTCTATGAGTACCACGCCGCCGTCATGGAGCCGTGGGACGGTCCCGCTGCAGTCGCCTTCACCGATGGCCGGCAGATCGGGGCGACCCTGGACCGCAACGGTCTGCGCCCGTCACGGTTCTTCGTCACCGATGACGATCTCGTCGTACTCGCTTCCGAGATGGGCACGCTCGACATCCCCGAGGAGAAGATCGTCAAGAAGTGGCGGCTCCAGCCGGGCAAGATGCTGCTGATCGATCTCGAGCAGGGCCGCATCATCGAGGATGCGGAGTTGAAGGACAGCCTGTCCGGTGCCAAGCCGTACCAGAAGTGGCTGGACGAGACCCAGATTCACATCTCCGATCTGCCCCAGGAAGTCGCCGCCATGGGGCCCGATGCGGAGACTTTGCGGATGGCCCAGAAGGCCTTTGGCTACACCCGAGAGGACATCGAGTTCTTCCTCAAGCCGATGGCGTCCCAAGGGCAAGATCCGGTTGGCTCGATGGGGCGGGACATCCCGCCTGCCGTTCTGTCCGACCGGCCGAAGATGCTCTACGACTATTTCAAGGAGCGGTTCGCCCAGGTGACCAACCCTCCGATCGACCCGATCCGGGAGGAGACGGTCATGTCGCTGGTCTCGTTGATCGGGCCCCGGCCCAACCTGCTCGACTTGAACACCGGCGGCACGCACAAGCGCCTCGAGGTGACCCATCCGATCCTCACCAACGTCGACCTCGAGCGCATCCGCCGTATCCAGAACCATGTCGACGATGCGTTCGCCACCAAGAAGCTGAGCATCTGTTACCCGGCGAGCGACGGAGCCTCCGGGATGCGCGGGGCGCTCGAGAAGCTCTGTGCGCGGGCGACAGAGACGGTGCGCCAGGGGCACAACCTGCTGATCCTGTCGGACCGATGCCAGGAGGTCGACAAGATCGCCATCCCCGCGTTGCTGGCGACCGCAGCCGTCCACCATCACCTGATTCGCGAGGGGCTGCGCACCGAGGTCGGGCTGGTCGTCGAAACCGGGGAAGCCAGGCAGGTCCACGACTTCTGCCTGCTGGGCGGCTACGGGGCCGAGGCGATCAACCCCTACCTGGCATTCGACGTGATCGACTCACTCGTCGACGAGATTCCCGGGCAGACGCTGGAGGAGGCGCAGAAGAGCTACATCAAGGCCATCAACAAGGGCATGCTCAAGGTGATGTCGAAGATGGGCATCTCGACATTCCAGTCCTATTGCGGCGCCCAGATCTTTGATGCGATAGGCCTCAACAGTGAGTTCATCGACGGCTACTTCACCGGCACGCCGTCCCTGATCGAGGGCATCGGCCTCGACGAGATCGCAGCCGAGACCGTGCGCAGGCATGAGACTGCCTTCGGGTCGAAGACCTATCAACGGAAGGAACTCGAAGTCGGTGGGGAGTATGCGTATCGGCTCCGTGGCGAGGAGCACGTGTGGACACCCGAGACCATCTCCACCATGCAGCATGCCGTGCGGTCGGGCGACTACGAGCTCTTCCAGAAGTACACGGCAACCGTCGACGACCAGTCGCGCAAGCTGAAGAACCTACGCGGGTTGTTCGAACTGGACTACCTGCCTGAGCCCATTCCGCTCGACGAGGTAGAGCCTGCGGCCAACATCGTGAAGCGGTTTGCCACCGGGGCCATGTCCTTTGGGTCCATCAGCTGGGAGGCGCATACGAATCTTGCTGTCGCCATGAACCGGATGGGTGCGAAGTCCAACACCGGTGAGGGTGGTGAGGAGCCGAGCCGGTTCGAGCCCATGGACAACGGCGACTCGATGCGGTCTGCCGTCAAACAGGTTGCATCGGGACGCTTTGGCGTCACCACGGAGTACCTGGTCAACGCCGACGACATCCAGATCAAGATGGCGCAGGGAGCCAAGCCGGGTGAAGGCGGCCAGCTGCCCGGTCACAAGGTCAACGAGTGGATCGCCAAAGTGCGTCATTCCACGCCCGGGGTCGGGCTGATCTCGCCACCGCCGCACCACGATATCTACTCGATCGAAGACCTCAAGCAGCTGATCCTCGACCTCAAGAATGTGAACCCGCAGGCGCGGATCAGCGTCAAGCTGGTGTCCGAGGTCGGCGTAGGCACGATTGCTGCCGGTGTGGCCAAGGCTCACGCCGATCACGTCCTGATCAGCGGCAACGAGGGCGGCACGGGAGCCAGCCCGCTCACGTCTGTGATGCAGGCGGGATCGCATTGGGAGTTGGGTCTGGCGGAAACCCACCAGACTCTCGTCGCCAACGAGCTGCGCGGCCGCATCGCCGTCCAGACGGACGGTGGCATCCGCACCGGCCGAGACGTGGTCATCGCTGCGCTGCTGGGTGCCGACGAGGTCGGCTTCGGGACCGGGGCGCTGATCGCCCAGGGTTGCATCATGATGCGCAAGTGCCATCTCAACACCTGCCCCGTCGGCGTCGCCACACAGGATGAGGAGCTGCGCAAGCTCTTCCCGGGGCAGCCGGAGCACGTCGTCAACTTCTTCATGTTTGTCGCCGAAGAGGCGCGCGAGATCATGGCTCAGCTCGGCTTCCGCACCTATGAGGAGATGATCGGCCAGAGCGATCGGCTCAAGATGAAGAAGGCGATCGACCACTGGAAGGCGCAGGGACTGGACTTCAGCAGGGTGCTGTTCAAGCCCGAGCCGCGTGACGGCGTTGCCATCAGCAACACCGAGGAGCAGAACCACAACCTCGAGATCGCCATCGACAACACCCTCATCAAGAAGTCAGCCCCGGCCCTCGACGACGGCAGCCCGGTGCGGATCGAGATGCCGATCGTCAACACGAATCTCGCAGTGGGAGCCATGCTGTCCGGCGAAGTGGCCCGTCGCTACGGCCACGCCGGTCTGCCCGACGACACCATTCACGTCAAGCTCGAGGGTACGGCCGGGCAGAGCTTTGGCGCTTGGTTGGCCAAAGGCGTGACCCTGCATCTCGAGGGAGATGCCAACGACTACGTCGGCAAGGGCATGTCGGGTGGGCGGATCATCATCGAGGCCGAGCCGGCGGGCCCGACGGTCCCGCGCGAGAACATCATCATCGGCAACACAGTCCTGTACGGAGCGATCTCCGGTGACTGCTACTTCAACGGGGGCGCCGGGGAGCGTTTTGCGGTTCGCAACTCCGGGGCGATCGCAGTTGTCGAGCGCATTGGAGACCACGGGTGCGAATACATGACCGGCGGCTGTGTCGTTGTGATCGGCAAGGCGGGCCGCAACTTCGGCGCCGGGATGAGCGGCGGCATTGCGTACGTGATCGACGATGCCGGCGACTTCGAGCAGAGGGTCAACCACCAGATGGTGACCATCGGCAAGGTCACGCAGGATGACGGGGTGCCCGCCGGAGTGGGAGACGACCCCAGCTATGAGGAGCTGCTGGCCGACCCGCTTCGGTACGACGTATGGCGGCTGAAGACTCTTATCGCCCGCCACGCCCGTCTCACGAACAGCTCCCGCGCTGAGGAGATCCTGGCCAACTTCGACAGCTACCTGTCCCGCTTCTACAAGGTGACGCCGAACGAGTTCCGCCGGGTCTTGGAAGCCAACGAGACTGGAGGTGCGTGATGGGCTCGCCAACCGGCTTTCAGGAGATCGAGCGCAAGGAACGCGGCTACCTCCCGGTGGAGGAGCGCAAGCAGAACTACCGCGAGTTCGCCATCCCGCTGACCGACGAATCGGTATCGAAGCAAGGCGCCCGCTGTATCGATTGCGGCATACCGTATTGCCACTTCGGCTGCCCGGTTGACAACATCATTCCCGACTGGAATGACCTCGTCTACCGGGACGACTGGAAGACCGCCATCGAGGTGCTGCACTCGACGAACAACTTCCCCGAGTTCACCGGGCGGGTCTGCCCTGCCCCGTGCGAGGAAGCATGCACGCTCAATCTCCACGATGCTCCGGTAACCATCAAGACCATCGAGTACTCCATCATCGAAAAGGCGTGGCAGAACCGGTGGATCGAACCAATGATTCCGATTCGGCGCACCGAGAAGCGTGTTGCCGTTGTCGGCTCCGGGCCTGCCGGCCTGGCGGCGGCACAACAGCTGGCCAGGGCTGGTCACCACGTCAAGGTCTTCGAGAAGAACGCCAAGATCGGAGGTCTGCTCCGCTACGGTATCCCGGATTTCAAGCTGGCCAAGGACGCCATCGACCGGCGGCTGTCCCAGATGCAGGCCGAGGGCGTCGAGTTTCGGGTCAACAGCCACATCGGGGTGAACATCCCGGTGGAGCGGTTGGTCGAAGACTACGACGCTGTTGTGCTGGCGGCCGGTTGCGAACAGCCCCGCGACCTGCCGGTTCCCGGCCGTGACCTCGATGGCGTGCACTTTGCGATGCCCTATCTGACCCAGCAAAACCGCCGCATCGGTGGCGAGTCGCTTGGGCTGGATCGCGACATCCTGGCCACGGGCAAGCACGTCGTAGTCATCGGCGGCGGTGACACGGGGGCGGACTGCGTCGGCACGGCCAATCGGCAGGGAGCCGCCTCGGTGACGCAGCTGGAGTTGCTGCCGATGCCCCCGGAGGTTCCCGACAAGCTGCTGACGTGGCCCAACTGGCCCACCAAGCTCCGCACGTCGACGTCACACGACGAAGGATGCGAGCGGAGGTGGGCCGTCTCGACCACGGAGTTCATCGGCGCCGACGGCAAGCTGACCGGGCTGAATGGTGTCGGTGTCGACTGGAAGCAAGTCGACGGCCACTGGGAGATGACCAACGTCGCCGGGAGCGAGTTCGAGCTGAAGGCGGACCTGGTCCTGCTGGCCATGGGTTTCGTCAGCCCGGTTCACGAAGGTCTCGTCCAGGAACTCGCCGTCGCGGTCGACCAGCGTGGCAACATCGACGCCGACACCGACGACTATGCAACAAGTGTGCCCGGTGTGTTTGCTGCCGGGGACATGAGGCGCGGCCAGTCTCTCGTTGTCTGGGCGATCAAGGAGGGGCGACAGTGTGCCCGGGCCGTGGATCAGTTCCTGATGGGGCATAGCGACCTGCCCCGCTGAGCCGTCGTTATCGCTGCTCGTCGGCTGACGAGGTCACTCGATTGGCCGCAGTGGCCGCGATGCGCTGCGCCATGCGCCCGAAGATCATGCGGTGGGCCGGCAACATCGCATACCAATAGAGCCGTCCGAGCAGCCCGCGCGGCCGGAAGTATGCGGTTTGGACGAGCTTGTTGCCATTTGCCGACGGGGTGATCGTCCATTCCAGCCACGCATCGCCGGGGACTTTCATCTCCGCCGCCAGCTGGAGATGTCGATCGCGCTCCACTGCCGACACCCGCCAGAAGTCGATGGTGTCGTGCAGACGGACTTCCTCGGGGTGGCGTCGCCCGCGGCGGAGGCCCACCCCGCCGACGAGTATGTCGATGATGCCGCGCACTCGCCACGCCCAGTCGTGCACGTAGTAGCCCACTGCGCCGCCGATCCTGGTGAAGGCCCAATACAGATCGGAAGCGGATGCCTCGCTCTCGACTTCCTGGCGGTCCAGGAGAAGCGTGCCGCCCGCCCAATCCGGGTCCCACGAGAAGGCGCGAGCCGGACTCGTGCTGGCATCGGACCAGCGGCTGGGCATGTCGAGCGTGTCGTCCCGATCGAGAGCGCGGGCAATCGAATCCTCGAGAGGGATCGGCTCCACACCGAGGTGGGCGGGAATAGGCGGTCCGGCAACGGTCACCTCGTTGCGGAGAGAGTCGACCAGAGGCCGGGCGACACCAACCGGGAGCGGGGTGACCAACCCGATCCAGAGCGACGAGAGCCGGGGAGTGAGCACCGGCACCGGGACGATGACGCGGCGGGGCAATCCCGCAACCCGGGCATAGGCGCGCATCATCTCCTCGTAGCTGACGACCTCCGGTCCACCGATCTCGTAGATGTGGTCGTCGTCGCCCGATTCGGCTGCGGCGGCGACCAGGGTGGCGACGACATCGCGGATAGCTATGGGCTGACAGAGTGTCTTCACCCAACGGGGTGTGACCATGATCGGGAGGACCTCGGTGAGGTAGCGAAGCATCTCGAACGACACCGAACCGGATCCGATGACCACTGCGGCGCGCAGCTCGGTGACCGGAGTCTCGCCATCGGCGAGGATCTGTCCTACTTCCTGCCGGCTCGACAGGTGCGAAGACAGGCCGCCACCGCTGCCGAGCCCGCCCAGGTACACGATCCGTTGCAGGTCGTTCTTGGCGGCGCCGGTGCGGAAGTTGGTCGCCGCGATCCGGTCGGTGTCGGCGAAGTCGGAGGTGGAGCCCATCGAGTGGACGAGGTAATAGGCGACGTCGCAGTCGGCCAGTGCGGCGACTACCTGTTCCTCGTTGGTCACGTCGCAGAGTTCGACGCTGACGTCGTCTCGCCAGGGCCGGTCGTCGAGCTTCGAAGGGTTACGGGCGAGGCACACAACCTCGTGTCCTTCGGCGAGAAGGCGAGGCACGAGGCGGCCTCCGATGTATCCGGTCGCTCCGGCTACTGCAATCTTCATCTCAACCCTTGTTTTCGCTGCGACGGTGGCGGTCGGATTATCCCTGGCGGTTAGAGGCTTGCGGCGAGGTTGGCTACTTGCTGCGATGCGCCGCTGAGCACAGGCTCACCGTGGCCGAAGACCACAGTCTCATAGGTGAAGGAAGCCAGCTTGGCGATGGACTGGTCTGCGGTGAGGATGTCCGCAGTGAAGTCGGGGTTGGCGCCGATCACGCGCCCGTCCGACCCGTTGAGTGCGTCGCCGGCGACAAGCAGGCCGCCAACGCTGTCGAGCACGGAGATGTGCCCCGGGGTGTGCCCGGGGGTGGCGATGATGTCGAGATCGAATACGCGATCGCCGTCTCCCACTGGCACGATTTCGCGCGGTGAGGTGATTTCCGGGATATCTGCCGCCCCTGCATACGCAGTGGCGTCGGGGGCGAGCCCCAGCACCGCGGGGAGGCTGCCCTGGTGGTCGTTGTGCAGGTGGGTGACAATCACATGGCCGACGTCGTCCCAGCCGAGGTTCAGCGTGCCCAGCCCCGCCTCGATGTCGGACTCGCTACCAGGGACCCCGGTGTCGACGATTGCAGCTTCGCC
>JASJBC010000159.1 GCA_030066715.1 Acidimicrobiia bacterium | reverse complement strand
GGCGCCGCGGCCAACCGCCTCTGCCGGTGTCATCACCCTTCGTTGGTCGCCCGCCTCATGGCCGTGAGGGCGAACACCCGGCGTCACCCGCAGCAGACCCGGCGCTACCGATCCGACCACGGTGAGCTCTTGTGGAGAGCAGACCACGCCCTCGCATCCCGCCTCCGCCGCCAGGCGCGACATCTTGGAAACGAGCTTGCCCGGTGAGCTGCCGATCCCGACCGCACCCAGGTCATCCTGGTCGAGACTCGTCAGCACCGTTACCCCGAGAATGCCTGCGTACCCGCCGGAGCTCTCCCCCAGGGCCTCCCCGGCGGCCCGCAGCATCGGCTCTCCCCCCGCAACGTGAGCCGTCACCCAACGTACCCCAAGCCTGCCCAGGCTGCGGGCAGCCCCGGCAACCTGGGTCGGAATATCGTGCAGCTTGGCGTCTGCAAACACCGGCTTGCCGAGATCGACGAGAGCCGCTGCGATCCCTGGTCCCGCCCCGTGCAGGAGCCCGAGACCCACCTTGAACGCCCCGACGTGCGGTTCCACCTTCTTGGCAAGACGCACGGCCTCTTCCGCCGAGGCAAGGTCGAGAGCGACGATTGTTCGGTTCACCATGGTTCGACGGCTCCAATCAGCTCCTGCACCGCAGTGACACCGTGCCGGCGCATGTACTTGCGCAACTGCTTGGCGATCCGCGCCCCTGCCCTTGGTGTCGCAAAGTGCACGGTACCAACGCCGACGGCCGCCGCCCCGGCGAGGAGGAACTCAACGACGTCATCGCCGGAGGAGACCCCGCCGGTCCCCACGATCGGCAGGTCCGGCAGCGCTTGGGAGACCTCCCACACGCAGCGCAGGGCAATCGGCTTGATGGGCGACCCCGAATAGCCCCCGACGACCCCGGAGAGCAGCGGCCTCCTCGTCTCGACGTCGAATCCTGCCCCCCACACCGTGTTGCCGAGCACAACCCAGTCGGCCCCCGCGGTGGCGACGGCATCCGCTGCGGCAACGATGTCCTCGGAGTTGGGTGTCAGCTTGGCTCCGATCGGCAGCTTCGTTGCCTTCCGCACTGCGGCGACAACAGCTGCGGCGTCCGCCGGGTCGAGCGCAAACATCCTGCCGCTCTCGAGATTCGGGCAGGACAGGTTCACTTCGATGGCGGCCACACCGGTTCCCGTTAGCGTCCCTGCGACATGTCCGAACTCGGCGGCGTCTCGTCCCACGGCTGAGCCCCACACATCCGTGTCGATCAACCCGAGCTGAGGCCCAATGGTTCTCGCCCACTCCTCGGCACCGGGGTTTTGGATACCTATTCCGTTGAGCATGCCGGCGCCGGCGGGCGCAAGTCGCGGGGCCGGGCGGCCCGGCCACGGCGTTCCGCTGACCGATTTGGCCACTGCGGCGCCGTAGACCGACAGGTCGGCCACGCCGGCGAAGTCGACGACGGAGCCCACCGTCCCGCAGGCGGCGATCAGGGGTGAGCCGAGGCGGTAGGAGCCCAGGCTCGTCCCCAGATCCACGACGTCTTTCAACCCGCCGTCCTGAGCAGCTCGACCAAACCCGCATCCCGGACCGTGAATCGACCGCCGTAGACGGTGTGGATCACGGCACCGCGCAGCTCGAGACCGAGGTACGGCGCATTCGAACTCCGCGACACGGTGCCGGATGTCGCCGTTGCGGCCTCAGGGTCGAACACCACGAGGTTCGCCGGCCCGCCGACTTCGAGGCGACCCTGGTCGGGAATCCCCGCAATGTGCGCGGGCACAGTCGACAGGACCTTGAACAGATCCTCGGGAGGCAGGCTCATGACGGTATTCACCACCGCGGCCGCCCACTCCAGGCCGATGACGCCAAACGGCGCCTCTTCCCAGGCATGGTCCTTTTCGTGGTCGGCATGCGGAGCGTGGTCCGTTGCGACCACATCGATCACACCGCTCCGCAGCCCCTGGCGGACCGCTTCCACATCGGCCGGCGCCCGCAGCGGCGGCATCATCTTGTACAGAGGATTGGAGTCGGCCACGTAGCTGTGGTCGAAAAAGAGATGATGGGGTGTGACCTCGGCCGTCACCGGCAGCCCTTCCGCCTTGGCCGCGGCGATCAACGCAACGGCCCCGGCAGTACTGACATGCTGTGCGTGGTAGCGGACCCCGGTGAGCCGCACAAGGGCCAGGTCGCGAGCGATCACGATCTCCTCGGCCTCGCTGGGCACACCCGCCATGCCGAGTCGCGAAGAGATCTCGCCCTCGTGGACTTGACCCCCGGCGGCGAGACCGGCGTCGACGCAGTGCTGGACGACAACGCCGTCGCGCTCGGCAATGTATTCCATCGCTCGCCGCAACAGTCCGGCATCGGCAACCGTGTCCCCGTCGTCGGTGAACATCACCACTCCGGCATCGCACAGCTCGTCGAGGTGGGCCAGCTTGGCGCCCTCCCGACCGGCAGTGATGCATCCGCTCGGCACAACATCAACCAGCCCGACCTGCCTGCCTCTATCCGCGACGTAGCGAGCAAGGTGACCGGAGTCGATGGCAGGGTCGGTATTCGGCATTGCAACGACCGCGGTGTACCCGCCGGCTGCGGCGGCCCGTGACCCTGTTGCGATGTCTTCCTTCCACTCCTGACCCGGCTCGCGGAGATGGGTGTGGACGTCGACAAAGCCCGGTCCCAGCCAGGCTCCGCGACAATCGATGGCCTCTCCCCTGACATCCAGCTCGGCGCCGATTGCGGCGACTCTTCCGTCGGCAACCACAACGTCGCGCAAGCCCTCCGTCCGGCCGCTGCCGTCGACAACGACGGCATTCTGCAGTGTGAACTCACTCATCTCTAGTACCTCCCAGAAGCTGGAACAGCACCGCCATGCGCACTGCTACGCCATTCGTCACCTGTTCCAAGACCTTGCAGCGTGGATCGTCGGCGACACCTGCGTCGATCTCGATGCCGCGGATCATCGGCCCGGGGTGGAGGACAATCGTATCGGGTTTGAGCCGGCTGAACCTGGCGTCGGTCATCCCGAAGCGCTGCCGGTACTCGGCTACGGATGGGAAGACTGAGGCGCCACCGCGCTCGGCCTGCACCCGCAGCAGGTAGATCGCATCGAACTCGCTGAGAACCTCGTCGAGATCCGTAGATGTCGCCACCGGCCAGCCGCTGAGGTCGGTCGGCAGCAACGTCGGCGGAGCGATCAGGGTCACCTCAGCTCCAAGAGTCGTGAACGCCCACACGTCCGACCGGGCCACACGCGAGTGCCTGATGTCACCCACAATCGCAATCCGGAGACCATCCAGGGCACCAAAGTGCTGGCGCAACGTGAGCGAGTCCAGCAGAGCTTGCGTCGGATGCTGATGCGCACCGTCGCCACCGTTCACCACCGGGAGCCCGGTCCACTCGGCGACACGCCACGCGGCGCCCGTCGATGTGTGTCGGACCACCATGAGGTCTGCACCCATGGCCTGCACCGTGAGCACAGTGTCCTTCAAGCTCTCGCCCTTCTTCAGTGAAGAGGTACCAGGAGAAAAGGAAAGGGTGTCGGCCGAAAGCGCCTTGGCCGCCCGCTCGAAGGACAGCTTGGTTCGGGTCGACGGCTCGAAGAACATCGTCGCCACCGTCTTGCCGCGGAGGGCCGGGACCTTCGGTATTGGTCGATGGATTACCTCGAAGAACTCGTCGGCGTCGTCGAGAAGGCTGTCCAGCGTTGTGCGGTCGACACCTTCCATGGTCAGTAAACTCTTCATACTTCGTCCTCCCGGTCGTCGGGACCTTCGATCCAAACTCCGTCTTCACCATCGATCTCGACGACACGCACTGTTACGTGCTCGCTGCTCGATGTTGGGAGGTTCTTGCCAACGAAGTCGGCTCGGATCGGTAGCTCGCGGTGGCCCCGGTCGACCACAACCGCGAGTTGAACGACGGCCGCCCGGCCCATATCGGCCAAGGCGTCGAGGGCGGCGCGAATGGTACGTCCGGTGTACAGGACGTCATCGACCAGCACGATCGTCGCGCCATCGATGTCCTCAGGGACTTCCGTTGGGCCGAGCTCGATACGCGGTCGTTTGTCGATGTCGTCGCGATACATGCCGATGTCGACGATGCCGGAAGGGACGTTTGCCCCTTCGATCTCGGTCAACAATGCGGCAAGTCGATCGGCGAGCGGGCCGCCGCGGGTTCTGATCCCCACAACAATGAGATCGGCGACACCGCGGTTCTTCTCGATCACCTCGTGGGCGATCCGCCGCAACGCTCGAGCCATGTCGTCGCCGGACATCACCGCACGCATCGCAGCCCCCGGAACACGTGAGATGCCGGCTGCCCGTGGCGCGCGGCTGAGGACGATGTTCGATACATCGAGTCTCCTTCCTTCCCGGCCTCACCGGACCGGACTTAAAGGTTGGTAGTTGCCGGTGCCGGCCAGCGCGGTCGGCACCGAGACGCGACGATAGCAGCGATGTGCCCGGCCCCGCTTGATCTCGGCTTCAGTCCTCGATCAGCTTGGAGAGGACGCCGTTGACGAAGGCGCCGCTGCGCTCTGTTGAGAAGCGCTTGGCCAGATTGACCGCCTCGGACACGACAACGCCGACAGGCACCTGTCCGGTGCGGAGCTCGTATAGAGCGAGGCGGATGATGTTACGGTCCACCGGGGGCATGCGCTCGAGACGCCAACCAGTGGCGACCGCAGTTATCGAGCTGTCGAGTTCCTTGCGCGCAGCCCACGTCCCTTCGACATAGCGGCGCGCCCGACCCGACAGGCCCTCCAGCGTCGGATCGTCCCCCGTCATGTCAGCCGCATAGAGGGCGCACAGCGCCTGATCTCTCGCCGGAGTCTTGCTCACGAAACCCTTGTTATGTAGTCGCCGGACCTGGTATCGACCTTGATCGTGTCGCCCTGCTCGACAAAGAGAGGAGCCTGCACGACGAGCCCGGTCTCCAGAGTGACCGGCTTGGTTGCACCGGAAACACGATCCCCTTTCACCCCTGGTTCAGCGTACGTCACCACGAGCTCGACGGACGCCTGCAGATCGATCCCGATGGGGTTGCCCTCGAAGATGGGGAGCTGGACCGTCATTCCCTCCGAGAGATAGTTGGCGGCCTCGCCGACCAGCGCCTCCTGCACCGCCATCTGCTCGTAGGTTTCGCCGTCCATGAAGTGAAACCCCATGTCATCGCGGTACAGGTATTGAAACTCGCGCCGATCGATCTTGGCGTCCTGGACGTTCTCCCCCGCCCGGAACGTCCGTTCGACGAGGCTTCCGGTGTCGAGGTTCTTCAGCTTCATCTTGACGAAGGCTTTGCCCTTCCCCGGCTTGGTGTGCTGGTACTCGACAACCTGAAAGAGCCCATCGGGCAGATTGAGTGCCATTCCCGCTCGTACATCGTTGGTTGAAATCATGCGTCCAAGCCCTTGTTCGATTCTGTGAGCACACGATGGCCGTCTTCGGTGACTACCACCATGTCTTCGATCCTTACGCCCCCGAACCCCGGAACGTACACGCCGGGCTCAACGGTGACAACATTGCCGGGGACGAGCACGTCCTCGGACTTGGCGGCGAGCCGCGGACCCTCGTGGATCTCGAGCCCGACCCCGTGGCCGGTGCTGTGCACAAAGAGTTCCTCGTAGTCGTACTTGCGCAACACCACACGACATGCTTCGTCGACGTCGTGGCCGGTGACCCCGGGCCGCACCGCCGCGATGCCGGCCTCCTGGGCCGCAAGCACCGCCTCGTGCATCCGTTTGGTCTCACTGTCGGCTTCGCCTTCGAGCCATATGGTGCGCGACATGTCGCTGTGATACCCGTCAACCGTGCAGCCGTAATCGAGAAGCAGCAGCCCATTGCCCACGGGGGCCGATTCGGAGAGATGATGCGGCAGAGCCGCATTGGCGCCGGCGGCGGCGATCGGAGGCCAGCCCGCCTGTCTCCCTCCAGCGTTCCGCATGGAGTTGATCAACCCCCAGCCCAGGTCGCCTTCGGTCACCGCTGTCGCCGCGAGGGAACGGACCTCGGCGAAGGCGCTGTCCCCGGCCCGCGCAGCAGCGGCCAGCGACCTGATTTCCGCCTCGTCCTTGACCTCGCGGAGGGCTTCCACGACACCCCGCGTCGGAACCAGATCGGCTTCGGTCTTCCCCTTCAGACCGTGAACGAAGCCCCAGTTGACGTCCTGGGCTTCGAGCCCCACCCGTTTGCTGCCGGCGAGTTGCTCCACCAACACTGCGACGAGACCCGACCTGTACTCGACCAGCTCAGCCCCGTCTATTTCGCTGACAAGCCGTTCACCCAACTCCGCGTATCGCCCGTCGGTGATGAACACAAAACGGTCCTCGCTGATGAAGACGAACGCATTGCTCCCGGTGAACCCGGTCAAGTACCGGATGTTGGGCAGATACGTGACCAGGAGCGGGTGCTCGATCGAATCGCGCAGACGGGCAATGCGCTGGTTGTACACGTTGATCCTCTCACTGAGCCGTAGAGAGCGACGATACACGACCACCCTCGGATCCCGGCTACAGGACTCCGATGACGGCTAGCGCTTCGTCGATCACTCCCGGCTCGACATGACGAAGGACCGGGCTTCCGAACTCCTCGAGCAGCACCATCCTGATGCCGTCGCGGTCCCGCTTCTTGTCCCGCCCCATCAGCACCGCAACTTGGTCGATGTCCACCGCCGGGGCGGTCACGGGAAGGCCGATACTGGCGATGATGTCTCTTTGTCGCTGCGCTTCTCCGAAACCGAGCACGATCTCGCTCACCCGACCGGCGGCAACCATCCCGATGGCGACGGCTTCTCCGTGAGATATGCCTGCGGCGACTTCGACGGCGTGACCGATCGTGTGGCCGTAGTTCAAGATCGCTCGTTGCCCTTGCTCGGTGAAATCCGCCGTCACCGTGTCGACCTTGACGGCGATCGCGGCGGGCACGACGATCTCCAGAGAAGCCGCGATACCCGCACGCTCGTACTCGCTCACGATGGCGGCATCCCTGATGAAGCCGGCCTTGACGGTCTCCGCCGCACCCTCGCGAAGCAGCTGCTCAGGCAGAGCGTCGAGAATGTCCAGGTCCACCACGATTCGGGCCGGATGGCGGAACACCCCCGCGAGATTCTTGCCACCGACATTCACCCCCGTCTTGCCACCCACCGCCGCATCGACCGCACCGAGCAATGTCGTCGGCAGGTAGGTGACTTCGACGCCGCGCAGGTACGTAGCAGCGACAAAGCCCGAAAGATCAGTCAGGGCACCGCCCCCCACAGCCACGATCTGATCCGACCTGGTGAACCCCAACGAGTTGAGCCACTCGTACACCGTTTCCACGGTCCCCAGATTCTTAGCGGCATCACCGTCCGGCAGCATGCGCACGGCCGCGGTGACTCCCTGCTCGCGAGCTTCCGCCGCGATGTGCTCCGCGAGGGGGGCGACCGAGGCCTGCGTGAGAACCCCGACACGATCCTGATCCGGGAGGAGCAGCTGTTCGGCGGTCGCTAGGCCACGACCAACGTCGATTGCGCAG
>JASJBC010000154.1 GCA_030066715.1 Acidimicrobiia bacterium | reverse complement strand
GTCGAGGGCCCCGAAACCCGGCGCGTCTTCGAGGTGACAATTCTCCTCGACGAACCCTCCGCAGCCGCCGGCCTCGACGAGGCCCCCATCGACATCGAGATCGTGTCCGAAGAGGCCAGCAACGTGCTCGTCGTCCCGGTGAATGCGCTTCTTGCGCTCGCCGAGGGTGGCTACGCCGTCGAGGTGGTTGCGGCGGACGAGACAACACGGTTCGTCAGGGTCGAGATCGGCAAATTCGCCGACGGGGTGGTAGCCGTCACCGGTGACATCAGCGAGGGTGACCGCGTACTCGTTCCCCGCTGACATGACTGCCGTACTCGAGCTCGCCAACGTCGACAAGGTCTACCCGGGACCGCCGCCGGTCGCTGCGCTCTGCGATGTCAACGTCACCATCAACGCCGGTGATCTCGTTGCCGTTGTCGGGCCGAGCGGGGCCGGTAAGTCCACCCTGTTGCACATGATGGGGGCGCTCGACCGCCCCACGGCCGGCACGATCTCGATCGAGGGTGTCGACATCGCGTCACTCAACGACAGAAGGCTGTCCGGCCTGCGCAGTCACCGTATCGGGTTCGTGTTCCAGGACTTCTTTCTCATCAACGGCATCTCCGCGGTCGCCAATGTCGCCGAGGGCCTCATCTATCGGGGGACCAGCCGGAGTGAACGGATCAAACGCGCTGCGGTTGCGCTCGAACGTGTCGGTTTGGGGAATCGGATGCGGCACCTGCCTAACCAACTGTCCGGCGGAGAGCGGCAGCGGGTGGCTATTGCGCGTGCTCTCGTCGGAAACCCGGCGATCGTACTGGCCGACGAGCCGACGGGAAACCTGGATTCGCACACATCCGAGGAGATCGCACAGCTGTTCTCCGGCCTCAACGCGGACGGCACGACCATCGTCGTCATCACCCATGACACCGACCTCGCAGCTCGATTCCCGCGCACAATCGAGATGCGCGACGGGACAGTGCAGGACGTGGAATGAAGAGCCGCCTCCGCCTCCTGGATGCCATCGGGTTGGGTGTGCGCGGCCTGTCGTCCCGCGTTGCCCGCGCAGTGTTGACTGCGACTGGGATAGCCATCGGGATCGCTGCGATCGTTGCCGTGCTCGGTATCTCGGCATCGGGACGCGCCGACCTCCTCGCCACGCTCGATGAGCTCGGCACAAACCTCCTCCGGGTCGAGCCGGGGGCCGGCATCTTCGGTACGGGGACTGACGTTCCGGAGGAGGCCGCCGATATGACGCTACGGATTCGGCCGGTCGAGCAAGTGACCGCAACCACCCGCGCCGAAGCAACCGTCCGCCGCAACGACCTCATTCCTGAGTTGGAGACAAGCGGCATCGCCGTTCTGGCGGCCGACACCGACCTTCTGGCCGTGCTGCGTGCCGGCATCAACGAGGGCCGATTCATCGATGCGGCGACGTCCCAACTCCCCACCATGGTGCTGGGACCGGTGGCTGCCGAGCGGCTGGGCATCGACAGCCTCGATCCAGTTCCCCGCCTCTTCGTCGATGGCACCTGGTTCACGGTGCTCGGGATCATGGAGCCAATGGAGATCCATCCCGACTTGGAACGGTCGGCGGTCATCGGGTATCCGGTCGCCGCAACGCTGTTCGAGACCACCCGGTCGCCGACGACCATCTACGTGAGGTCCGACCCCGATTTCATCGACGACGTGGCCGAGGTGCTTCCCGCCACGGTCAATCCTGAGCAGCCTGATGCGGTGCAGGTGAGCCGCCCGTCCGATGCGCTGGATGCCAGGCGCGCCGCCGATGAGGCTCTCACGAACCTACTGATCGGCCTCGGTGCGGTCGCCCTGCTGGTTGCCGGGGTGGCGATCGCCAACATCATGGTGATTTCCGTACTGGAGCGACGCATGGAGATCGGGGTCAGGCGTGCGATCGGAGCCACCCGCGGCCACATCCGGATGCAGTTCCTCATCGAGTCGATGCTGCTTTCCGGCATAGGCGGCGTGCTCGGCATTGCGCTCGGCGCGGCGATAACGATTGGCTACGCAGCCAGCCGCGATCTCACGCTTGCGGTTCCCCCGCAAGGTCTTGCGCTCAGCGTGCTCGCCGCATTGGCGATCGGCGCCGTCGCCGGGCTGTACCCGGCGATTCGCGCCTCGCGCATTCCCCCGGCCGAAGCGGTGCGGAAGTAGTTCAGCCGTCCTCGTCGTCGAGACGTCCGGTGCCCATTGCGGGATGGGCGGACTTGAAGTCACGCCAACTCGACACTTGACGTAACTCACCTGACCGGCGCATCCGCCAGTAGGAGCGGAACTCGGGCACCGAGGCGACGGTGTAGAGGAGGTTGATCGCAACCGCGTAGGCGACCTCGGGCGGCCCGGCTCTGAGGGCGAACCAAGGGATCAACAGCCACTGGCCGAGTGAGTAGGCGACAAGCATGTCCCGCAGGAGGAACAACCCAACAACCACGCCGATGGCGGTGGTCACAGGCAGCGCCAGCCAATCGACGGCGAGCAAGCCGCCGTACAGCGGGCTCTGGCCGCGGCCACCTTTGAACTTGTAGAACACCGGGTAGTTGTGACCGAGCATCACGGCCACGGCCACGACGAGGTGATACGACTCATCCGGCCAGATGAGCCGCACGACGAGGGTGGGCACAAACGCCTTTGCCATATCGCCGACCCCGACCACCATGCCCCATTTCGGGCCGGTCCTGGCGCCGATCGACGTTGCGCTGACGCCGCTGTATTCGATGGTCGCACCGCCCGGCAGATCCAGGTCGGTGGAACCCAGGTCCGCATCGGGGACGACCCGCCTGCCGACCAGCCGAGCGAACGAAATCGAGCCGATCAGGTATCCGGCGAGGGCCAGCAGGAACCCGAGACCGGCGTTCATTGCCGATTCTCCTCGACTTCGACCGTTCCTGCGTAGCCATCGACAACAACGGTGGCTCCATCGGGCAAACGGGTGGCTCCGGGCACAGAGACCACGCAAGGGATCCGATACTCGCGGGCGACGATGCTGCTGTGAGAGAGCATCCCTCCCGCCTCTGCAATCACGGCGCCGGCCCGGACGAACAGCGGGGTCCAGCCAACATCGCTGAACGGAATGGCGATCACGTCACCCGCAGCCACCTTGCCAAAATCGGCCGTGTCTCGCACAACCCGCAGCGTGCCCCGATGGTGCCCGCGCGAGGTCGGTATCCCCCTTCTGGTCGACGAGCCTGCCGCGTTCTGCGCAGGGACGAAGTCGTCTCCGTAGATGATCTCCGGCATCTCGACATCGGCAAGGGATTCCATCTCGCGACGCCTCGCTTCCACCAATTCGCCGGGCGGATCTCCGGGGGCGCCGAGCAGGGCTGCCCGCAGCTCGTCGAGATACAGGTACATGACGTCCTCATCCGCAACCAGCAGACCGCGCTCGACCAGCCTGCGGCCAACCTCGAGGAAGTACTTGCGGAACAGCCCGTATCCATAGGTGTAGGTCGAACTGACGTTCTCACGGTGCTCGATGAACTGCTGGGTCCTAACACGCAATCGGGTCAGAACCGGACGCTGCGCAGCGCTCAGCTCGCTCTCTACCTCGTGCCAAGGGATGCGAGCGGTGGCGCCGTGCACCTCGACATGGTCGAGCGCCATAGCGACGACGGCGTCTGGTGTCTCCCGCCACGGAGCAACGGAGAAGTCGTTCCCGCTCGTTGACAGGTGACCGAACTGCTCAAGGAAGGCTTCGAATTCCGCACGAATCGGGTCCGGCAGAGCCGCGGCGCCTTGTTGCCGGATCTCGTCCCGTGCCGCCTCATCGAGCTCAGCGAGGTCGGCGGCAAGTGCATCGAGATGGATGTTCGGATTGAAGGCCACGAGGTGCGCGGTACCGCCGACATCGACCAGCTCTGGATCGATGCCCGCACGGCTCAGTCCCCTGCGCAGCAGAGCGTTGTGGATGTTCGCCAGGAGCGGAGTGACGATGTTGGCGTATGCCGCCCTGACGCCGATCTCGCTCAGAGCGCTGACGTCGGCAAGCAGCGCCGAGTCCGATTTGGCCTCGAGATCAGCGTCGGCAAACCCGCGGTAGGAAGCACGCAGCGAGTGCACTTCGGCAGGGACCCGATTCCCGTAGCGGGACTTCTGCGCCATCGTGCTCAGCATGCGCGGCAGCAATTTCATGGTTCCCAGCGTCGGTTTGAACGATGGCTTGTCGTCACCCGCCGGAAGCCCGAGAAGAACCTCGAGCGAATCACGAGGCATCCCCATCAGCTCGAAGATGTCACCGATCGTGCCCATGTTGAAGTAGGCGCGGTAGCAGAAAGAGCTGGCAAGGTCCTCGGCGCGGATGTCGTTCGGGCCGATCGCCTCGGTGAACAGATCAACCCAGGCCTGATTGACCATCGGGACGTTGACCGACCACACCAGCGGCTTGATCAGACCGGGAAGCACCTCCCGGGAGATCCGGTTGGAGTAGATGGAGATGTCCTCCAAGCCGGTGATCGGGCGGAGCTGCACCCACCACACATCTGTCCCGTCCCAGACCCACTCGAGGTCTACCGGGGAACCGTAGGCCGCAGCCATATCCGTTGTCGCCTTGCTTATCCGGGCGACAACATCTTCGTCGAGCAAACCGTTGTCGGGTCGTTCCGTCCACGCCCCCCAGCGGCGGATCCACCGCTCCGGGGTCTCCCCCTCCCCCACCAGCCGGTCACCGCGTCCGGCGATTGCCTCGACGACGACCTCGTTGAGCCCTGTCATCGGATTGCGGGAGAACGCAACGCCCGATACGGCGGGCGGGACCATCGGCTGGATCATCACGCTGACCTCGAGCGGCTCGGTCGCCCCGATGTGATCCTGATAGGCGACCACGCGATCCGATGCGCCGGAACGACGGACGCGGTCGCAAGCTGCCAACACGTCGCTCCCGGCAACCTCGAGTTCGGTGTGGAACTGGCCGGCGTAGGAAGTGAGGTGGCCGTCTTCGACATTGGCCGATGAACGCACGGCGTAGCTGCCGTCAGGGTCGAGCTCCCTGCCGACAGCGTCGGCCACGTCGCCGATAGGGGTGGCGGCAGCAATGACCCAGGTCTCCGGGACTCGTTGTCCAGACGCAATCAGCCAACTGACGTGGTGAGCCTTGCCTCCGATGACGGACCCGGCGACTTCGCCAGTGAGCCGTTGCATGTGAAGTTCCTCCCTCTCGTCATCCGCTTGGGAACGATGCGTATCACGGATGACGCTCCCCTATCTATGGTACGGCCCAGAACATAGCCAGGAGGAGATGGAGCTGTGGGCGAAAAGGTTGCGGTACTGCTGTGTGGATACGGCGAAGTCGAGGAGTATGACGAGTTCGCCGAGTACAACGAGCGGTCGTTCAAGCTGCTCGTGTCGAAGTCGATCAAGTTTCCCGACTTCTCCATACCGTTCCTCTCGCGCCGATTGGAGCGGGCGCAGAGGAAGGAATGGCATGCCGCCAACCACTACCACTCGCCGCACAACGCCATATTCGAGAACCAGCGACAGGGAATCGAAAAGCATCTCATGGAGACCTACGGCGATGAGGTCGCCGTTTTCAAGGCGTTCAACTTTGTCCCACCGTTCCTGCCCGAACAGGTTCTTCGCGAGATCCGGTCGCAGGGTTTCGACAAGCTCGTCATCTACCCATGGCTGGTCGTGGACTCCGTATTCACCAGCGGGCTTGCCCTCGAGCAGATCAACAAAGCGCTGCAACCCGATCCGACATGGGTCAAGGATTTGCGGTACATCCCGTCATTCTGGGAGCGGGAGGATTTTCAGCAGCGTTTGATCGACCAGATCGAGGACGGCGTGTCTCCGCTCTTGGAACGCCATGCTCCGAGCCAGGTCGGGATCGTGCTGTGCCTTCACGGATGTCCGTTGGAGAGCAAGGGATACGAGACCGGGGTCCGGGAGAGCGAGGCTCTCTACTACGCACTTCAGGAAACGCTCATTCGCAAATATCCTCTGATGACACCGGGTTGGATGAACCATCCGGTGCCGGGGAAGTGGACCACGCCTGACGTTGATCAGGCAGCCAAGAACCTGATCACCTTGGGAGCTCGCGCCATCGTCTTCGTTCCGATCGGGTTCGTGACTGAGAACCACGAGACCCAACTCGACATCGGGTACACGATCGACAAGATCAAGGATGACGTGGAGTGTGTGCATCTCCCGACGCTGAACGACGACCCGGCTCTTCTCGAGATGGGGGCGAACTGGATTCGGCCTCTGATTGACGAGCTGCGCGCCTCCTGATGTCGTTCGCTGCGGCCTCGGCAGTCACAGCAGAGTCCGCTGGTCGATACAAAGCCGATATCGAGCCCGGCTGGGACATCGTCGGCAATGCCAACGGCGGCTACCTGATGGCCATCGCAGCTCGCGCCGCGGCGATGGCAGCCGGAGGCCGACTGCCGGCGACAGCCACCGCTCACTTCGTCGCACCGGGACGGCCGGGACCGGCAAGCATTGACGTCCAGGTGCACAAGGCGGGTCGCCGGTTCACGACGGTGGGGGCGACGCTGGCCGACGACGAACGCCCGCTGCTCGCCTTCCTCGGCAGTTTTGCGGATGCGGCGCTGCCGGCCAGTTCGGTGACGCGGATCGAGGCGGCACCACCGGACATCCCACCTCCCGAGGAGTGCGTGCCGATAGAGCCGACCGAATCGTTTCCCCCGCCGTTCATGGGCAAGGTCGAACTACGGCTGCACCCGGAGGACGCCTCGTTCACCTCAGGTGTCCCCCGCTTTCGTGGGTGGTTCCGCCTTCGCAACGGAGAGCCCATCGACAGCTTCGGTTTGCTCGTTGCTGTGGACGCGTTTCCCCCAACGGTCTTCGCCGCTCAGCTTCCCATTGCGTGGACACCCACGCTCGAACTGACGGCGCACATCCGCGCGGTTCCCGAGCCGGGATGGCTGCGGTGCTTGTTCACGACACGCTTCATCAGCGGGGGCTACCTCGAAGAGGACGGGGAGGTCTGGGATGCGAGCGGACGGCTGGTGGCGCAGTCTCGTCAGCTTGCCCTTCTACCCACCACGGCCTAGATCTCGCCTGCGGCAATGGCTGCCTTCACCTCGATAGCCCGTTCTCTGACCTCGTCGCGATCCGACAGTCTGCCCAGCGTGTAGAGCTGACGTGCCATCCGGTGGTTGCCTGCCAGAGCTTCCTGGTGCCGGTCGAGGAAGTCCCAATAGAGGGTGGTGAAGGGACAGGCGTCCGGGCCGGTCCGCCGGCGCGGGTCGAAACGGCAATCGCGGCAGTAGTCGCTCATCCGGTCGATGTACGCCCCGCCGGAGACGTAGGGCTTTGTCGACATGCGACCGCCGTCGGCCCACATGCCCATCCCCATCACGTTCGGCCCCATCACCCAATCGGCACCGTCGACGAACTGGGTGCGCATCCAATTGCGCACGTGAACCGGGTCGATGCCGTAGAGGTTGGCGAAGTTGGCAAGAACCATCAGCCTCGGAATGTGGTGGACCCACCCCCGCTCGTCCACCCCGCGCAGAGTGTCATCGAGACAGCCCATCTCGGTCGACGCTTCTCCGGTCCAAGAAGGCGGCAACGGCTCGTCATTGCCGAGATAGTTGCTGTCGAACTGATCGGGCCAGAGCCAGTAGATGCCCCACACGAATTCCCGCCAGCCGATGATCTGGCGGATGAAGCCCTC
>JASJBC010000153.1 GCA_030066715.1 Acidimicrobiia bacterium | reverse complement strand
GTGGTCCGTCGGCTCGGTGGCCGTCGTCGGGAGCACGCGCGGGATGAGCGGCGCCGGCGTGCTCGCCGCCCAATCGGCGCTCAACTCCGGAGCGGGCAGCGCCGCAGTCGTTTGCCCGGGGGCGATGCAAGGCCAAGTGGCGGGGATGACCCCCGGGCTACTCACCAAGGGGATTGGTGGTGGCGCTGCTTTTGCCGCGGCGGATGCTGATGAGGTCCTTGCCTACACGGAACGCTTCGACGTCCTGGTGCTTGGCCCAGGGCTCGGCGAGGACGACGGATTCACGGCGGAGATCGTTGCACGACGCAAGGGCAAGCTGCTTTTGGATGCCGACGGGATCAACAACCTCGATGGGCTCGCCGCGCTCGCAGAGCGAAAAGACGCCACCATCATCACTCCTCATGCTGGTGAGTTCCAACGGCTCACCGGTGCGACGGCGTCGTACCTAGCGGCGATGGAGGTTCCCCGGGAAACGGGTGCGATCGTACTGCTCAAGGGCAATCCCACGTTTGTGCTCGGTACGGAGCAATGGGTGGTCACGACCGGCGGCCCGGAGCTGGCGACGATCGGCACCGGAGATGTTCTTGCCGGCACGGTGTCGGCGCTGTGGGCGTGTGGCCTCGACGGGGAAGCAGCCGCACGATCGGGGGCTTTCTGGCACGGCGTTGCCGGCGCTGATCTAGCCTCCAGGCGTACCGTCACCGCCACAGAGCTCATGAGCGCAATTGGGGAGTTCCTTTGAGGCCTTCGCATGTTGAGGTCGATCTCAACGCCATCCGTCATAACGCCGAGGTCATAGCCGCAGCCATTGCCCCGGCCATGCTCTGCGCTGTTGTCAAGGCGGACGGCTACGGCCACGGAGACGTGCCGGCGGCAGAGATGGCGCTCGAGGGAGGCGCACAGTGGCTGGCAGTAGCGCTGGTCGAGGAAGGTATCCGGCTGCGTGATGCCGGTATCGACGTTCCCATCCTTCTCCTCTCCGAGCCCACCAAAGAGGAAGCGCCGCTTGCGGTGAAGTGGAATCTCGTCCCCACCGTCTATCGAAGGACCTTCATCGACCTGCTCTCCGAGCACGTCGGCGAAGGCACGATACTGCCCGTTCACCTCAAGCTCGATACCGGTATGCACCGGGTCGGAGCATCGCCGGAGGTGGCTCTCGATCTTGCATTGGCGGTGCACGAGAGCCCCCGCTTGGAGCTACAAGGGGTGTGGACTCACTTCTCGGTCGCCGACGAGGACCCCGACTACACCAAGCAGCAGATCGCTCGGTTTGACGAGTTCGTCTCCGCACTTGCCGAACGCGGGATCGAGCCCCCGATGCTGCACGCGGGAAACACAGCGGGCGGTCTCATGTTCGAGCAGGCTCGTTACACGATGGTTCGTGTCGGTCTTGGCCTCTACGGGCTACGTCCCGCCCCGGACACCTCTCCCGAGCTCGAGCTGCGACCGGCGATGCGAGTCATCTCCGCAGTGTCGTTGGTGCGTGATCTCCCGGCCGGCGCACGACCCTCCTACGGGCGGCGTCGGGCGATGCCCCGCGCCGGGCGGGTTGCAACAGTGCCGATCGGCTACGCCGACGGCGTGTACCGGCGGCTCTCCAGTGTTGGGGGAGAGGTGCTGATCCGCGGGAAGCGCTACCCGTACGCGGGGACGGTGACCATGGACCAGATACTCATCGACGTTGGTGATGACGATGTCGAAGTCGGAGACGAAGTCGTGGTGATGGGTACCCAAGGGCTTGATTCGGTACCCGCTGAGGAATGGGCCTCATGGATGGACACCATCAACTACGAGGTCGTCTGCAACTTCGGACCGAGACTGCCACGCCACTACAGGAGGGGCTGTGGAATCTAACTCGACGATCACTGCGGTTCCCGGTGTCGCCGTCGGCCACTGGACCGACCTCGATGCCGCCACCGGGGTCACCGTCATCAGCCTCCCCGAGCCGAACCTTGCGGCGTTCGAAGCGCGGGGTGGCGCTCCGGGGACCCGGGAGACTGCGCTTCTGGCCCCGAGTATGAAGGTGGAGACCATCCAGGCGTTGGTGTTCAGTGGAGGATCGGCGTTTGGCCTGGCTGCCGCGGACGGCGTGATGAAGGAGCTCGCCGCGGCGGGTCGGGGTCACCCGACACCGGCGGGCCCGGTACCCATAGTGCCCGCCGCCATCCTCTATGACCTCTTCGTCGGGGAGAACGCACCGCCGACGGCCGAGAACGGAGCTGCCGCCTTCCGTGCTTGTAGCGAAGACCCTGTGGAACTGGGGACCGTCGGAGCAGGCACCGGGGCAACTGTTGCCAAGTGGACCGGTTTCGAGAACATGCGCAAGGCCGGAATCGGGTCGGCAGCAACGAGAGTCGGGACGGCCACGCTCGGCGTTCTCGCTGCGGTCAACGCAGTCGGCGACGTCGTTGACCTGCACGGCACGTGGTTGACCGGAGGCCCGACGCTCGAGCCACCGGCGGTCAGGGGATTCCGCGAGAACACCACTCTCGTTGCCATCGCCACCGATGCCGCCCTGAGCAAATCCGACTTGCTGCGTTTGATCGTCAGAAGCCACGATGCATTGGCCGCAACCATTCGTCCGGCGCACACTCGCTACGACGGGGACATCGTCTTTGCAGTGTCCTGCGGGGAGGAGGATGCCGACATGGATCTGCTCAGCGAGACCGCGTTCAACGCCACCGCCGCAGCCATTGTCAGCGCGGTTACCAGTGCAACGAGCCTGGCGGGGATTCCGGCGGTCGGCGATGTCTGAGGTGCCTCCCGCCGCGGCACGGGCCGATGAGCTGGCGATCCTCGGCGCACAGGTCAATCAGTGCACCGTGTGCCGGCTGGCAGAGACGCGAACCAACGTCGTCTTCGGTTCGGGTAATCCAGACGCCGACGTCATCTTCGTGGGGGAGGGACCCGGCCAGCAGGAGGACGAGCAGGGTCTTCCCTTCGTCGGCCGCTCCGGGCAACTGCTGGAAGAGCTGCTGGGCGAGATCGGGCTGACGCGGGCCGACGTCTACATCGCCAACGTCGTGAAGTGCCGGCCGCCCAAGAATCGCGACCCCCGTCCCGACGAGATCGACGCCTGCAAGGGCTACCTGCGGACCCAACTCGAGCTGATCCAGCCCAAGGTTGCGGTGACTCTCGGCAACTTCGCCTCGAAACTGCTGCTGCGCACCGACACGGGCATCACCCGGCTGCGGGGCAACTCATACGAGTGGTGGGGACGACTGCTCGTCCCCACCTACCATCCGGCTGCCGCATTGCGCGGCAGCGCCCGCGTGCTCAACGAGATGCGGGAGGACTTTCAGACAATTCAGGCTGTGATCGAAGGTAAGCTCACCAGGCGTCCGCCCGAGCCCTCGGCAGCGCCCGTCGAGCCGGAACCAGACCCGGACCCGGAACAACTGGATCTATTCAATTGATCGAAGTCTCAACCAACACCCCTGCCGAGACCCTGGCGCTCGGGCGACATCTGGCTGCGATGCTGCGTGCCGGCGACATCGTGCTGCTCGCCGGTCGTCTCGGCGCCGGCAAGACTCTGTTTGCTGCGGGTGTGGGGGAAGGGCTCGGTGTCGACGAGCAGTTGACGAGCCCGTCTTTCATCCTCGCCCGAGCTCATGAAGGATTTCTGCCGGTAGTGCATGCGGATGTTTATCGGCTCGGAACCAGTGCCGAGTTCGAGGACCTCGATCTGCCCGAGCAAGCCCGTGATGGCGTGCTGCTCATCGAATGGGGCAACGTTGTTGCTCACGGTGTGCCCGAGGATCACCTCCTGGTGCATATCGACATCACTGGGGATTCGGCCCGTTCCTTCCGGTTCACACCATCGGGTTCTTGGTCGACTAGACCGCTGGGAGAGTTGGCATCGTGAAGATCCTTGCTGTTGACACCGCAACGAGCGCGTCGTCCGTCGCCTTGGGAGAGGGGGGCCAGCTGGTGGCCATGTCGGTGCGCGTGGACCGGCGCGGGCACGGCGGTTTCCTGGTCCCCGCCATCGACTTTGCATTCGAGTCGGCTGGTTGGAAGCCGCGGGAGATCGACGTCATCGTCGTCGACGTCGGACCCGGCTTGTTCACCGGCATTCGTGCCGGTATCTCCACCGCCCAGGCCATTGCCGCCTCGGTCGGGGCTCCTCTGGTCACGGTGAGCTCTTTGACTGCGCTGGCGGTCAGGGCCGCCACCGGGCGCCGCCGGATCTGGCCTGTCGTCGACATCAGGCGCGGGCAGTATGCAACCCGCCCGTTTCAGCCGGTGCCGGGTGGGGTGGCCCCGGACGGTCCTGCTGAGATCGTCACCGCCGACGGGTTGCACAACCTGGTCGAGAGTGATGCCGAAGACACGCTGCTCGTCGGCGATACCGCCGGGTTCCCACCCACGGTGATGCGAGGGCTGCATCGGGCCAAGACCGGCCGGCCCCGCTATCCGTCCGCCGATGTTCTGCTGGAGATCGGCGAGTTCAAGGCCGAGCGAGACCACTTCGTCCGTCCTGAGGACGTGCGCCCTCTCTACATGCGGGAGCCGGACGCTCAGATCAATTGGAGCGACTTTCGCGAGGAGGGCATCTGGCCGGGGGCTGCGGGATGATGGCTCTCTTGCGATCCCTGCGTTTCCGGCCGATGACCTTTGCCGACATCCCCGATGTCATCGTGTTGGAGCGCGCCACCTACCCGCAACCCTGGAGCGAGGCGATCTTCCGCGATGAGTTGTCTCAGCCCAACCGTGTGTACGTCGTCGCCGAGAGCGAAGGGGAGATGGTCGGATTTGCCGGCCTGATGCTGATCGAGGACGACGCTCACGTGACGACACTCGCGGTCAAGACCGGTGCCCGAAAGAGCGGTCTCGGTACCCGATTGATGCTCGAGCTCATTGCCGCCGGTCTCGGCCGTGGCGCACGCAACCTGACCTTGGAGGTGCGGGCAACCAACGAAGGGGCACAGCGCCTCTACCAGCGCTTTGGCATGGTCTCAGTCGGCGTTCGCAAGCACTACTACCGCGACGACGATGCGGTGATCATGTGGGCGACAGACATCGATCAGCCGGAGTACGGCGCTCGTCTCGACGAGATCCGCAGCAGTCTGGAGGTCGTATCGTGAGCAGGCCACTGATCCTCGGTGTGGAAACGAGCTGCGACGAGACCGGCGTCGCCGTGGTCCGGGGTCACGAGATCCTGGCGACCGTACTCTCGTCTCAGATCGACGCTCACGCTCGATTCGGTGGCGTTGTGCCGGAAGTTGCCGCCCGTGCCCATGTCGAAGCGATCCGTCCGATGGTTCACCTTGCGCTGCGCCAGGCAGGCGTTCACTCGGACCAGCTCGATGCCGTTGCCGCAACCAGAGGTCCCGGCCTCATCGGTGCGCTAATGGTTGGCTACTCGTTTGCCAAAGCGATGGCCTGGACCCTGGACACGCCGTTCGTCGGCGTCGACCACATGGAGGGCCACCTATTCGCCCCCCGTCTCGAGCACGAGGCCTTCGCTCCGCCCGCCGTCGTTCTCTTGGCCTCAGGTGGGCATAGCCAGATCGTTCACGTCAAGAGCTGGGGTGAGTACGAGGTTCTCGGATCGACCATCGACGATGCGGCGGGGGAGGCCTTCGACAAGATTGCTCGCTTCATGGGTCTCGGCTTTCCCGGTGGACCTGCGATCGACAAGGCGGCAGAGGGTGGCGACGCGGATGTAGTCAAGTTCCCGCGGGCGTTGCGTGACCGGCCCTACGACTTCTCGTTCTCCGGGCTGAAGACCTCGGTCGTGACTTATCTGGAGAAGGCCAAGGCAGCGGGATCGGTCCCCCCGCTTCCGGACGTCGCGGCGGCGGTGCAAGAAGCGATCGTCGATGTGCTCGTGGACAAGACCTTCAACGCCGTGGAGGCGACCGGGGTCGACCGTGTTGCCGGTGGCGGTGGTGTACTCGCCAACCGCCGGCTCCGGGTGCGGCTCGAGGAAGAAGCCAACCGGCGCGGCATCGCGCTCTACCTGCCCTCACCAGCGCTGTGCACCGACAACGGGGCGATGATTGCGGCGGCCGGTGAGTTCCGGCTGGAGCGTGGCGACGTTACGCCGTGGAGTGTCGATGTCAGCTCTTCGCTGCGGCTGAGCGACCTGTGACGGCCCGCTGATGCGGCGCGGGTTTCGGCTTGGCTCGGTGCGCGGCGTCGATGTGGTCGCCGACCTGTCTCTTTTCATCATCGCAGGGCTGCTGACCTGGTCGCTGTACACCGATCTTGATCGTGCCTTCCCGCGCACAGGTTCCGATGCTCTAATGGTGTCTGCGCTGCTGGGCGGGGCCCTGTTCTTCGGCAGCATCTTCCTGCACGAGCTCAGCCATTCCCTGGTGGCCCTACGCCGCGGACTCAGCGTGCGTCGGATCCGCCTCTTCATCTTCGGTGGCGTCTCCGAGATCGAGGAAGAGGCGGAGACGCCTACGGACGAGTTGATGGTGACCCTGGCGGGGCCGGCGACATCATTGGGGCTCGGTGTCTTCTTCATTGCCGTTGGGTGGCCGTTGACGGCTGCGCTGCCACTTCCGGCCCGGCTGGCATTGATACTCGGCTTCGCCAACCTGTCGATTGCGGTATTCAACCTGCTGCCCGGGCTGCCGCTCGATGGCGGCCGGATGCTCCGCGCGCTTGTCTGGCGGCGTAGTGGCGATCGTACGAGAGCTACGAGGCTGGCGGTGCGCACCGGCCGTGCGCTCGGCGGGTTGCTGGCCCTTGTGGGTGCGGCGCTCATCATCATGGTCGGCGACATCAGCGCACTGTGGTTCATGGCGGTGGGATGGTTTCTCTATGAGGCGGCGTCGACGTCGGCGGTTCAGGAGCAGTTCCTGTCGCGCATCCAAGGCCTCACTGTGGGTGAAGTCATGCGTCCTACCGACATGGCCATCGCCGGCGACTCGACCGTGGCGGCGGCGCTCGAGCTTCACGGCTGGGGAGACAAGCTCCGCCCTCTGCCGGTTGATGTCGACGGGCGTGTGACCGGCGTCTTCGGGACACGTGAGGTCACCAAGGTCGACGAGGCCAAACGATCGGTGACCCTTGTGCGAGATGCGATGTCGCTGATCGGTCCCGGTGATGTCGTCTCGGGAGACGCTCCCCTGCGCAAGGCCCTCACCCCTGGGGAGGGAACGTCCGGAGTGCTGGTCGTCGTCGACGAAGGCGCAGTGGTCGGGGTGCTGACCGCCGAGGAGCTGTCCGCTATCTTCGCCGATCTGCGCCGCAACCGGTGATGCCCCAGAGCCGTTCTTGCGGATCTCAGTTCCGTATGGCGAAGTGGCGTCCGCAAGAACGGATTGACCCCGTGACCGCTCTTCCAGGGCTCTAGCACTCGCCTAGCCCGTCTGCTAGCACTTGTACTTGAAGAGTGCTAACCTCTGGCACTCGACAAGTCAGACTGCTAACCCTCGGAAGGAGGAAAGTCGGATGAATCTCAAGCCCCTGGGTGACCGGATCGTGGTCAAGCCCGAGGAAGAGTCCGAGTCGACCACCGCAAGTGGACTCGTGATCCCCGATACCGCAAAGGAAAAGCCCCAGTTGGGCAAAGTACTTGCTGTAGGCCCCGGCGAATTCAAGGACGGGGAGCGGATCCCGCTCGACGTCAGCGTCGGCGATGTTGTTTTCTACTCGAAGTACGGCGGCACCGAGGTCAAGGTTGAGGGTAC